>NZ_CP067102.1:7770438-8085095 GCF_016616885.1 Bradyrhizobium diazoefficiens
CGCGCACGCTGAAGCGCTCCTTCGAGCGCCGCGGCTACGAGGTCGTGCTCGCCGCCTCGATCGACGACGTCCGGAAAGTCCTGGAGGACCGATCGTTCGGCTACGCTGTGGTCGACCTCAAGCTCGGCGGCGCCTCCGGTCTCGCTTGCGTCGAGCTGCTGCACACCCACGACGAAGAAATGCTGATCGTGGTGCTGACGGGCTTCGCCAGCATCTCGACCGCCGTCGAGGCCATCAAGCTCGGTGCCTGCCACTACCTCGCAAAGCCCTCCAACACCGACGACATCGAAGCCGCCTTCAACAAGGCCGAGGGCAATGCCGAGGTCGCGCTGGACGTGCGGCCGACCTCGATCAAGACGCTGGAATGGGAGCGCATCCACCAGACGCTGATCGAGACGGATTTCAACATCTCGGAAGCGGCAAGGCGGCTCGGCATGCACCGCCGCACGCTGGCACGAAAGCTCGAGAAGCGGCCGGTTAAGTAGGCTGCTCTCGCCCGCATGCGTCTACGCGAGCAGGAGCTGCAATGGAGTGGCGCCTGCGCTGAGTTCGGTTGAGCATTGCGGTTGACGATCAAATCGGGTAGGAGGAAGCCTTGCGGCTTCCCCCTCCCACACCACCGTACGTACGGTCCCGTATACGGCGGTTCGTCAAGCACGATTGAGGTGGCGGTGCAGTCCGACGAAGGACGGCAGGCCGAGTTGCGTGAAGAAGGCGGCGCGATAGGCGTCGTTCATGTGGCTGGCCCCGGCATTCCACCAAGGGCCGCGGCCGTTGTAGGCCGACCGCCATGCCCGCTCCGGATCGAGCCCGCGTTGCATCAAACGCTTGAGGCGTGTCCGTGGCCGTTTCCACTGTCGCCAGAGAACACAGCGCAATTTGCGCCGCATCCAGCCGTCGAGCTCCTCGAACACCCCTTTGGCCTCCGCCAGCCGGAAGTATTGCAGCCAGCCGCGCAGGATGGGGGTCAGGGTCTTGACGGTCGATGCCAGTGTTCGTCCACGCCCTTGGCGCAGCGTCGTCCTCAGCTTGCTCCGCAACCGCTTCACGCTTTTGACCGCTACCCGGAGGCGCGGCTGCTTGTGAGCGGTCATGGTGTAGCCGAGGAAGGTCCGCACCCAGGGACGGTCAACCGCGCTCTTCGCTGCGTTGACCTTGAGCCTCAACCGCTCGGTCAGGAATCGCGTGATCGACGCCATCACCCGCTCGCCGGCCCGTCGCGTCCGAACATAGATGTTGCAGTCGTCGGCGTAGCGGCAGAAGGCATGGCCTCGTCGCTCGAGTTCCTTGTCCAGATCGTCGAGCAGGATGTTCGACAGCAAAGGTGACAGAGGGCCGCCTTGCGGCGTGCCTTCGCTCCGTGCCGTCGTAATCCCGCCCGTCATCAGTCCAGCCCGCAGGTAGCGGCGGATCAACCGCAGCACCCGCTTGTCCGCAACCCGGCGCGCCACCCGTGCCATCAGCACGTCGTGGTTCACCCGGTCGAAGAACTTTTCCAAATCGAGGTCGACGACAAAGCGTCGACCCTCAGCCACATGCGCTCGCGCGGCAAGCACCGCGTCGTGCGCGCTGCGTCCCGGACGGAAGCCGTACGAGGCCTTGGAGAAGCCTGGATCGAACAGCGGCATCAGCACCTGATGCATCGCCTGCTGGATCAGCCGGTCTACTACCGTCGGGATGCCAAGTTGGCGCACCCCTCCGCCAGGCTTGGGGATTTCCACCCCGCGCACCGGCTGCGGCCGGTAGCGGCCTTCCAGCAGTTCCTCTTTGATGCGCGGCCAATGCTCCTTCAGATACGGCTGCAATTGCTCCACGGTCATCCGATCGATGCCTGCAGCGCCCTTGTTCGCCATTACCCGACGGTAGGCCGTCATCATGTTCGCTCGGCTGACGATCTCCTCCATCAGCCGCGCTTCCACCTCCGGAGGGGAAGGTTGCGGTCTCGCCGTGGCGATTGATGCACCCAGCCCCTGCTCTGGCGGCTTCCGGCCGCTACCCTCGGGGTGAGCACGACGCATCTCAGCGTCATCGTCTGCATCTGTTGGCACCATCGACAGGCCGGCCTCCTCCGGTACTCGACGTTCGGCCCTTCGCCGGCTTGGTGCTGCCGGTTACTACGGCCTCTGCTGACTTCTGCCGCCCCATCCCGACGCCTTGCGGCGCCGGTAGCACACCCGTTGCCGGGGGCAGGACGGCAGACCTCCCAGGGTCAGTCGCGTGACCTTCGTGCCATCTACCTGTCGCATCTACGGCCGCACCCTCCGAGTGATATCGGGCTTCGGGTATTTGGGCTCCCTCGCCCGGATGCGGACGCCTCTTATGCGCTTGCTGTTCGTCAGGCCGGCACTTTGCTTACAGCTTCCTTCAGACCCCGCCTCGCGACGACGCCCTTGCTGTTCGGCTAACGGTTCCTATCACCAAGGTCCGTAGAGGACTCACACCTCCAAGTCATCGACCGGACACCACTCCGGTCAAATCGCGCCACTCACGGCGCTCCGCGCCATGCCTGGCGCACCCAAAAGCAAAAAGCCCGGCCAACCGGCCGGGCTTTTGATTGCTTGCGATCGACACGAGACGCTTATGCGGCCTCGTCGGCGACGGTGGTGCCGTCGCCATCGGTATCGTCGGTATCGCCCTCGGCATCCGTCTCGCCTTCGCCGTCGGCGGCTTCCGCCTTGGCGTTGCGGCGCGGGCTCTTGGCGAGCTGGGCCTCGATCTCCTTGACCGCTTCGGTCTCGGTCGAGTGCTGCACCACCGCGATCTCGCGAGAGAGACGATCTAGCGCCGCTTCATAGAGCTGACGTTCGCTGTAGGACTGCTCCGGCTGCGACTCCGAGCGATAGAGGTCGCGCACGACTTCCGCGATCGCGACGATATCGCCCGAGTTGATCTTCGCTTCGTATTCCTGGGCGCGACGCGACCACATGGTGCGCTTGACGCGGGCGCGGCCCTTGAGGGTCTCGAGCGCCTTCTTCACCAGCGCGGGCTCGGACAGCTTGCGCATGCCGACGTTGGCGACCTTGGCGGTCGGAACGCGCAGCGTCATCTTGTCCTTGATGAAGTTGATGACGAACAGTTCGAGCTTCGCGCCGGCGATCTCCTGCTCCTCGATGGCCAGGATCTGGCCGACGCCGTGAGCGGGATAGACGACGAATTCATTGGCCTTGAAGCCCTGACGCTGGGTCACGACCTTCTTTTCCTCGACCTTCGGCGCAGGTGCAGCGGCCTTCACGGCCGGCTTCGCAGCAACGGGGGCCTTGGCAGGAGCGGCAGCAACAGGAGCCTTCGGAGCAACAGGCTTGGCAGGAGCCTTGGCAGCGGGAGCCTTGGCAGCAGGAGCCTTGGCAGCAGCAGGCTTGGCAACGGTCGCTTTCGCGGCCGGTTTGGCAGTCTTGTGAGGCATTGCGCTTCTTTTGTTCTTCGAGGACTTTGCAGCCGGCGGCGCCTTGGCAGCGGCCCGACCCTTGGATGCGCTACGGCTGGCCGCGGCGACTTTTTTGGCCTCCTTATGGGAAGCCCTCGCTGAAGTACTCTTTTTACGCGTTTTCTGTGACACAGCCTGCGCGCGGAAACTGCCACGCCCCTGTTCGACATTTGGTTTCACGGGAACCCGGCGGGGCCAACTGGGCTGACGAGGGGTTCAGCTTAATGTGCCTAATATAGCACATTTCCCGCAAAAATCAATGATTTAGGGGTCTTCAGGACTGGTTTCGACGCTGACGAAGGTATTAGGGTTAAGTTTGCGCCGGAATTTAGTCTCCGGAGCCGGGGTTCGGAGAAAAATATTTCTCGAACTTCCCTTCCATCCCGTCGAATTCCTTCGCGTCTTCGGGTGATTCTTTCTTCTGGGTGATGTTCGGCCAGCTCTTGGCGTAGTCGGCGTTGACCTGAAGCCACTTTTCCAGGCCCGGTTCCGTGTCCGGCTTGATGGCATCGGCGGGGCATTCCGGCTCGCACACGCCGCAGTCGATGCACTCATCCGGGTGGATGACGAGCATGTTGTCACCCTCGTAGAAACAGTCGACCGGGCAGACCTCGACGCAGTCGGTGTACTTGCACTTGATGCAGGCTTCAGTGACGACGTAAGTCATCCAACGCTCCGAAAAGCTTATTCAAAAGTCGCGGCTTGCGTAGCGCGGATGGCCCGGCGCTGCAAGCTCGGGAAGCCCCGATCATGACGGCTTTATGCCGTTGATCGGCCAAGAAATGAACGCGACGCGCAATTAATTGCGCTTTGCGTCGCCGACTTCTTCGTAGAGCACGCGCGCCGAGGCAGCATCGCCGCGGCGCTCGTTGAAGCCGGTCACCTTCAACACGCGCACAGTGCGATCAAGGGCGACGGTGATGACGTCACCGATCTTGATCGCGTGGCCCGGCGACTTCTCGCGCGTGCCGTTGATGCGGACATGGCCGGACTCGACGAGTTCAGCCGCGGAGGTGCGCGCCTTCACCACCCGCGCGTGCCACAGCCATTTGTCGAGGCGCTGCCGCTCGGTCGTGGCATCACTCCTTGCGACCGGCGAGCTGCTCTTTCAGCGCGGCGAGCTTTGCGAAAGGCGAGTTCGGGTCGACCGGACGGTCGCGCTCGCGCGGGTTCGCGCTCGAGGCGTAGGGACGCAGCGACGGACCGCCCTGGCGGTCACGGCCCTTGTCGCGGTCGCGGCCACGATTATCGCGGCCCTTGTCGCGATCGCCGCCGAACTTCTTATTGTCGCGATTGCGATCGCGATCCTTGTTGTCGCGGTCCTTGCCCTGGAAGCTGCGATTCCTGTCGTCGCGCCCCTCCTGGCGCGGCGCGCCCTCGCCGCCACCTTCGCGCGGCTTGCGGAAATCCCTGCCGCCGTCCCTGCGATGACCACCATGACGATGACGCTCGCCAGGCTTCGCGCCTTCGGCTGCTTCGCCAGGCGCGGCCGCCGCAACTTCAGCACCGGCCTGCGGACGCTGGTTGTTGTGGCGCTGATGGCGATGGCGCTCGTGGCGCGGCTTGCGATCCTCGTGACGGCCGCCGGGACGCCAGACTTCGACGAGCTCCGGCTCGGCGGGTGTCGCCGCTGCTTCAACAGGCGCAGCAGCATCGGGTGATGCAGCAGCTTCCGTTGCAGCGATTTCGGCGGGAGCAATTTCAGCGGCGGCCTCTGCGGGTGCAGCAGCTTCTTCCGCCGGCGGTGCGATGCCGGGGGCATCTTCCGGGGTGACGGGCGCTTCGGGCGAGGCTTCGAGCACCGGCTCTTCGTCCGCGGGCTCGTCGTGCTGCTCCATGCCGGGCGCGTCTTCGACGGTGACGGCTTCGATCGCGGCATCTGCGGGCGCAGCGGCCTCCTCGGCAGCAGCTTCAGCCGCCGGCGTCTCCGCAGCAGGCGCGACCGGCTTCGGCGGCAACGGCGCACGCTTCTCCATGCGATAGCCGAGCGCGCGCAGCACCGAGGCGAAATCCTCGCCGGCGGAACCGGTGAGCGAGGTCATCGCCTGCGTCACCACAAAGCCGCGGCCGTCGAACGCGCCGGCGGGCTTTTCGCCGGGCGCGTTGTCGCGCCAGGCCAGCGCCGGGCGAATCAAATCGGCCAGGCGCTCCAGGATGTCGACGCGGACGGCGCGCTCGCCGGCCTGCTTGTAGCCGAGCACGCGATAGGCATCGCGCGGCAAACTCTTGTCGACCGGGAACGAGGTGCGGCCCGATGATGCCAGATGCTGCGCGCCTGAGAGCGCCGACAGATCGACATTGTCCTGCTTCAGCGCCCACAGCAGGGCTGCCAGCGCACGCGCGGCGGGCTTCAGGATGCCGGGGAAATAGATGTGATAGGCGCCGAAGCGGACGCCGTATTTGCGCAAGGTCGCGCGCGAGGGCTGGTCGAGATCCTTCAGCTCGTTGGCAATCTTCGGCCGTTCCAAGACGCCGAGCGCCTCGACCAGCTGATAGGCGATGCCGCGGGCAATGCCGGTGACGTCCTCGGCCTTGGATAGCTCGAACATCGGCCCAAGCAGCTTCTCGATATGCGTCTTGAGCCAGAGGTCGAGCCGCGCCTGCACCTTCTCACGGGGGCTACCGGTCAGCCGCTCATCCGAGATGATGCGGATGCGCGGATGCAGCGCCTCCTCTGCGGCGGTCAGCCGCGCCACCGCGTCACCGGTCCAGCGAATGGTGCCGTCCGAGGTCAGCACGAACTGATCGTCCGGTGCGTTGCCCAGCCTTTCGGCACGCGTATTGATCTCGCCGGCGAGCACCGCTTGCGCGGCAGCCTGCAAGGCTTTCGCATCGGAGCCGGCTTCCGCCGCATCCGGTGCAAAGGTGAAGCCATCGAGGCGGCCGATGACATGGCCTTCGACGATGACTTCGCCGGTCTTGCCGATTTCCGTATTCAAGCTCGTGTTCTCCCGCAGGCGGCGCATCAATACACTGGTCCGGCGATCAACGAAACGCTCAGTCAAGCGTTCATGGAGCGCATCCGATAATTTATTTTCGACCTCGCGGGCGATCCCCTGCCAGCGTTCGGGGTCTTTCAGCCAGTCCGGGCGGTTGGCGACGAAGGTCCAGGTGCGAATCTGCGCGATCCGGGCCGACAGCGTGTCGATGTCGCCGTCGACGCGGTCGGCCTGGTCGACCTGGGCGGCAAACCAGGAATCGGGGATGCAGCCCTTCTGCATCAGAAAGCCGTAAAGGGTGGTGACAAGCTCGGCATGGGCGGCAGGCGACAGCTTTCGGTAGTCCGGGACCTGGCAGGCCTCCCAGAGACGCTCCACGGCGGCATTGCCATGCGCGATATCGCGCACCTCGACGTCGCGGGCGGCGTGGTCGAGCACGCGCATGTCCTCGGCGATCGGCGCGCGCGTCAGCGTCTCATGGCCGGGGGACAGGTTCAGCGAAACCTGGAGCGCGCCGAGGGAGGAGAAATCCAGCTTCGAGTTGCGCCATTGCAGCATCTTCACGGGGTCGAAGATGTGGTTCTGGAGCGCGTTCACCAGCTCCGGCTCGAACGGGCCGCAGCGCCCCGTCGTCCCAAACGTGCCGTTGCGCGTGGCGCGCCCCGCACGCCCGGCGATCTGGGCGAACTCGGCCGGCGTCAGCCGGCGGAACTGGTAGCCGTCGAACTTGCGATCGGAGGCAAAGGCGACGTGGTCGACGTCGAGATTGAGGCCCATGCCGACGGCGTCGGTGGCGACGAGATAGTCGACGTCGCCGTTCTGGAACATCTCGACCTGCGCATTGCGCGTGCGCGGGCTGAGCGATCCCAGCACCACGGCAGCGCCGCCATGCTGCCGCTTGACCAACTCGGCGATGGCGTAGACCTCGTCGGCCGAGAACGCGACAATCGCGGTCCGGCGCGGCTGGCGCGTGATCTTGCGGTCGCCGGCGAATTCCAGCTGCGACAGCCTGGGACGGGTGATCATGGAGACGCCGGGCAACAGCCGCTCGATGATCGGGCGCATGGTGGCTGCACCCAGCAGCAGCGTCTCGTCGCGGCCGCGGCGGTTGAGGATGCGGTCGGTGAAGACGTGGCCGCGTTCCAGATCGGACGCGATCTGGATCTCGTCGACGGCAAGGAAGGAGACGTCGAGGTCGCGCGGCATCGCCTCGACCGTCGAGACCCAATAGCGCGGGTTCTTCGGCTTGATCTTCTCCTCGCCGGTGATCAGCGCCACGGCCTCTGGCCCGACGCGCCCGACGATCTTGTTATAGACCTCGCGCGCCAACAGCCGCAGCGGCAGGCCGATCATGCCCGAGGAATGCGCGAGCATCCGTTCGATGGCGAGATGGGTCTTGCCGGTGTTGGTCGGCCCGAGCACCGCCGTGACGCCAGCGCCAGGAACGCGATTGGAAAGCGCGCGCTCGGACGCGAAGGGGGAGGGAGAAAAGGCCATGTCTGAATGATTAGGTAATGGCGATTGGGGCGAATGTCAGTGCTGTTTGGGGCGGTGCGGTGCGGATCGCTCGCCACACGCACAACTGTCATCGCCCGGCATGACAGCGGAGAACGCGGTGACGCTTCCCCAAACCTCGCGCAACTGTCTCACTTTGCGACGCTTTTCCCTGTGTCCTTAAGCTTCGGAACGACTCTAGAACGAATCGCGGCCGAATCGCTGACTCCCTGGTGAGTCCTGTTACGTTCACGCAACATGTCGCGGGGCTCTTGTTTCCATCGCACTAGATGGAGTTTTGGGCTGTCGCACAAGCGACGATTTGGTGCCCGATTTCCTTAAGTTGGGGATGGCGCGGAGTCGAATCAGAATCGGCGAGGAGTCAAATGGATTCCGGGAAGCGGAGGCCCGCTCAGCCCATTTCGCGAAAACAACCCCATGCACAGTAGCTAAGTCATTGATATCACTAAGGAGGCCGCAGCCAGCCGAATCTCGCTCGCCCGTCGTCCCCGCGCAATGGCAAAAGCCATTGTCGCTGGAGGTGCGAGTGGTGCGGTGCGTAGCATCGCGCCGGGAGCCTCGAAGGATGGACGGCCCGGCTGAGGGGCAGGCGCTGATGTCCTCGCGGGAACAGCCGGGCTGTCGTCCTTCGAGGGCCGCCGAAGAGGCGGCCACCTCAGGATGACGGTCTGAGAGGGGAGTACGCGGCCTCAGACTTTACTGCGTCTTCGCCACTCTTGGCGGCTGGGCGGTGGTGATGAAGCTGGTCGCTTCCAGCATGGCCGGCCCCAGTGGCGTCGGCACTTTCAGCCAGAACGGAACCAGAATCCGCGTGCCGGCGACCGGCGCGAAGGCGATTTCGATGTTGCGCTGGGCGGCGAGGTATTTGATCACGGGGCGATCGGGGATGTAGCCGGCGATCGGCACGAAATAGAGCGCGCAGACCACGACCGGGCCGCGATAGCCCTTCTCGGCCTTCACCGTCTCCATGCGCTTGAAATCGAGCTTGAGCTCGTAGCGCATGCGGCCGTCGAACACGGGCGCGCTGCCATGGCAGGCCTCCGGCGACAGCGGATCGCCGGTGCCTGGCACGCGCACCAGTGAGGCCGTCATCGGATCGAACACGCCGCGGCGATGGGCGTCCGTCACCACGATGCGGTCGGCATCGACAGGCGGTTCCGGAATGATGCCGAACTCCTTCACATTGCCCTTGTCGAGGGTGATGTGGATCTCTTCGGTCTTCTTCGAGGTGGTGGTGGAGGCCTGGTAGGCCGACGCGACCAGCGCGCCATTGACGATGCGCCCCTGCGAGGCGCCGGTGCCGGACCCGCCCGCGAACGACTTCAAAATGCCTGTGGTGCCACCGGAGGCGGCGGCGGAAAACACGTCGTCCTGGATATCGATGTTCCAGGCGCCACGGCCGACCGGAATGCCTGATAGCGTCGCCTCATACTGCGCCTCGAGCTTGCCCTGCGCCGCCGCAGGCTCCGCCGCCCACGCCAGCACCAGCCCGCCAACAGCGGCCAGCGCCAGCCGGACGACAACGGCCAGCCGGCCGGCCGAGCGCAGCCGGGGCGGAAGGAGGGGTGACGTGTGCACGAGACGATCCAATCGGGAAGCGAGTGTCTGTTACTTAAGCCTGTTACGGCCACAAGCAATGCATCCGGGCGCTAAGAGCCGGGAACTCACCAGACTCTTTCGGCGGTGAATACGCCCTTTATGTGATGGTAAGACGCTTTAAACATTGCCATTTTGGTGATCGGCCCATGTCTTCGCCCCCGGGCTCCGACACCTCTCCCGCTTGCGGGAGAGCATAGGCCGCCTTCGGCGGCCGTCCCTTTATAGGACGCCGAGGCGAAGCCTCGGCTATGCAAAGCGCGGGTGAGGGCTTTCTCCTCTAGGGGGCACCAACCGTGCTAGCATCTGTCCCAGCGTGGAGGCACCCTCTCCCCAACCCTCCCCGTAGGCGGGGGGGAGCGCACCGGGCGGCTCCAAATCCCCGCCCAAATCCTTGACTACCCGCCCCTTCCCCCTATACGTCCGCCCGCTCCCTGCAAGGACAGAGAATTTGCCCCCGTGGCGCCCCGAATGGCGGCCGCAACTCGTTGGGGGCTTAGAACGAAGGATTTGTGACATGTCTCGCCGCTGCGAACTGACGGCCAAGGGTCCCCTCGTCGGCCACAAGGTCAGCCACTCCAACATCAAGACCAAGCGCCGCTTCCTGCCGAACCTCGTCAACGTGACGTTCATCAGCGAAGCCCTGGAGCGCAACGTGCGCCTGCGCGTCTCGACCAACGCGGTCAAGAGCGTCGACCACAATGGCGGCCTCGACGCCTTCCTGATCAAGGCCAAGGCCGACAATCTGTCGCCGCGTGCCCTCGAGCTGAAGCGCGCCATCCAGAAGAAGGTCGGCCCGACGCCTGCGCCGGTCAAGAAGGCCAGCTAAGCGAATTTTGCAATCGGGCGGGGGCTAAGTTGCGTCGCGTGGCGTAGGCTTAGCCAAGTAGAGTTCTGCGTTGCGGCCGGATCGAAAGATCCGGCCGTTTTTTGTTTTGTGGTGCGGCAGCGCGAGTTTCTCCGACCGGTCCGCACTGCTCAGACAACAGCGAATCTGATAATCGTCGCACACATGAACCTCGCGGGCCTTCGATTCTACCGATGCAGCGCGACCCTCCAAAAGCTCTATCGATCCTGAAACCGCTCTACGGTCGGGGCAACGACGGACGCTATGGAATCCAGCATTTGGCAGTCGTTCCGCTTGCTGGGCGAGCGCAAGATGCGAGCGACTTCTTCCAAATTCAGAATGATCTGCTGCACGCTCAGCCAAACTACGTAAGCACGGTCCTCGCAACGCTTGGGCAATCCCTTGTCCCCGTTGTTGCGGTAGTAAGAGGCGAGCGACTAATCCGGTGCCTTGGCACTGGATTTTTTGTAAGTGCCAGTGGTCTGTTCATAACTGCGGCGCACGTAATCATCGATCCAATTGAGCGTAGTTATGGAGGAGCCCGCGAGATTGAAGAAATGACGTGGGCTTTCGACGAACTCGAGGTCGGCGTTCTTACGAGCACAAATCCAATTTTTGAGCCCGAGGGCTGGATCTTTAGGCCCATCGAGTGGGCCTCATTCTTAGCACAGCGAGCGGAGCACCCGCTCCCGATTCCGAACACGAGCCTGAAGCTAACGACCGATATTGCCATCTGTAAAGCACGCCAATCGACAACAGCATCGTTCTACCAACCTCTTTCCATCATCCAGCAAGGGATTCGAGGATTGGGATTGGCGATTGGGAAGCGGGCAACCGCAATTGGTTACGCTGGAATGCAAGACGTCGCTTTTGAAGAGAATCAAGTCGGAGCGAGGATTGGCGACATCCGCTTTAATCTACACGTCGCTTCCGGATATGTTCTTGAGCACTTCCCCAATAATCTATCTGAAAGAGTAGTGCGCACTCCCGGAGCTTGCTTTGCTGCTGCACTTAAGCTGCCCGGCGGAATGAGTGGCAGCCCAGTCTTTGACGACGAGCACATGTATGTTCATGGAGTAGTCAGCAGCGGTTGGGAGGGTGAGGGCGGACCTATCAAACACGGATATGGCTCCATGCTTGGGCACTCACTGTCGATCCCCATCAGGCCGCTTAGCGGTAAGACTTTGACCGACTTAATCAGAGAGGGGGAACATGGCATGCCGCAAATCAGCATCGCAGGAGCTTGATCTGCCTAACTACTCTCATGGACAATAGCTCGAACAACGGAACGGGCTGTGAAAGCTTACTGCACTCGCGCAGTCAAAGCTGGTCCAAACTCAGAGTGTTGGGCTCACCATTGCCTTTGACATAAGCTTGTGCAGCCGCCCATGGCCACCCCAACTATCACGCGCGTTCTTGCGTTCAACTGAAGGCCAAGATCGAGAAGCAAAGTAAATCGCGAGCTGCACGTATTCGGAAACGCCCTTGTAAATCTCAAACAGCGCTTTTCTTCGGTCGTGATCTCCAAACCTACCGACCAGTATGGCGGCAACGGCACGAAGGCCATCATGGCGATTTGCATCCTGAAGCAACGACATCGCCACCTTTACAGCAAGTGAGCTAGCGCCTCGCCCCTGCAGAAGAGTTGCCAAAACCCACATCTTTTGCCAATCGAAGAAACCCTCGTCGCCAAGACTTTCGACTAGAGCGCTTTGAATGGCTTCACTACCATCTACAAATTTCCCTAGATATGCGGCGTAGATTTGCATCATTGAAGGACGGCGCGCCAACTGCTCTAGAACGTAGTCAACAGCGAAGTCGCTTTCAGCCTTCGTAAAAAGGGGGAGACAGAAGCGCTCAATCACTTCTTCTTGGCCAGGAAAGTCTTTGATAGATGCGAACAAAGCTTGGGTCGCCTTTAACTCAAGCTCCTTAGCTTTGTCACCTTCATCTTCTTCGTCGCTCTCGTCATCCCACTCTCGTTGAAATCCATAATCGGTATCAGAGCCCCCCTGCTCGAGCTGATCAGAGATTTCTTCGACAGCACGGGAAAATAGTAGCTCCAGATCGGGCTCCTCCGCAAAGAGAGACGACTTGGGCATTACGATCGACTTAACTTCATTTAGATGCAGATCGTAAGATCGCAAAAATGGAATAAGTTTTCTTAGTACATGATCCGCCTGATCGACGCTTTCTGCGAAAATGTACATGTCATCAACGTATCGCGCCGAAAGCAGACCCATATCATCGAAGAAACGATCTACCGATGACATATAACAAGAGCCGAACAGATCTGACGGATAGATCCCCTGGAGAATCCCGCGTGAGCTTCGTTGGCCCGTATAACTAAGGAGAATCTTCTCCAGGCGATCTGACAGACGACCATCGAAACCATAACCTTGCAGAGTGTTGATGAGCGTGTGCTGATTGATCGAACCGAAATAGTCCGCAACATCCAAGCGCAAAATGTACTTCGTCTGGCTTTCCGTCGCATGAAGTCTCAAGGCTTTTTGCAATTCACTCCAGCACTTCCGCGTTGGAAGAAACATTCCCTCCTCATCCTTCGCAGCTAGACGATGACTGAAGGAGCGTGTCGCATCGATATTGGCTTCAATTATTGGAGCAGCCTCGTCAGCTATCACTTGGTAAAGCAAGCGATCTATGGGCGGCAATATACTGCCAGGCCGGCTAAAGGCAGGACCCAAACGCTGTGAATTTGGGCCACCGATCCTGATCCGAAAGAATTTCGGAACCTCAATGGTCAATGGAATCCCTGGATGAAATGTCCCGTTCTTCAACTCGGCCTGAAGTAATTTTACGAGGTCGTCCCCAGCATGCTTGTATAGGAATCGCAGATGGGGTGACCAGATAAAGTCAGATCGGAGATCGTGGATGACTCGTTTTAGAGCTCGATCCCAATCTAGCTGCCCCAACAACTTTGGATCCAAGCCGAACGATTGCTCAGTCTTTTTTTGACCGTTTTCCGCCATAGCTTATCTTGCTGTGATCCGCCATTTTGTGAATGAATGTCCCACATAGCTCCGAACATGTCGATTCTATATCGAACGAGCAATCCATCCATCTGCTCCACTCAATTTTGGATTTTCCGCCAACTCGCTCCGGCAGCATCACGGGAGGGGCGTACTGTGGAGCACGGGCGCAAGGTCTGCGCCGAAAAACCTTGTCATCTGGCGTCGGAAACGAACCAGCGAGAACATCTCCACCGTCCTGAAGCTCTATCGCTGCCTGCGCAAGACGTACAAGACGCAGCCGCAATAGCCCGCTCCCCCTACCCCCGAAAATCAATACTCCGCAGCACGATCCCCGGCGGCGTGCCTTCGAACTCGGTCGCGCGGTACTTGCTCGCGGCGCGCGCTTCGATGCGGTCGCGCAGGCGGGTGAACTGGGCTTCGCGCTCGCTAGGGCGGGTTTGCGGGCCGCGTTCGAGATCGTCCATGGCGGAGGTCGAGATCGCGCAGGGGATTTCGTTCGCGCCGTCCTGCATCGAGAGCTGGACGATGCCGCGGTTCTGTTCGTGGCCGATGAAGCGGCCGCTGGTGAGAGTCGTGGGGTACTCCTGTTACGCGGGTTGCGCGATGATCGCCTGACGTCGTTCTGGCGGAAGCCAGGCCCCCCCGCGCGAGCGCCCCGCGACAGATGGTGCTCAGCGATACCGGGGTCGGCACGGTGACGGCACCGGTAAACAGCATCGCGCGCGTGTTAACCATGCATTAACCAACGCAGCCTAGCCTGCGGCAATCGTCCAGCCATCATTAGCCCGAAATGCCTTCCCGGTTCGCTCCAGGAGAAGCGCCGATGCCTGTTGCGTTGTTGACGTATGCCGATCTGGGTGCCCGCCTCGATATCTCGCGCGAGGCCGCGCGGTCGCTGGCGAGACGTCGCCGCCTGCCGCGCTCGCGCTCGGAGGACGGCAAGGCCCTGGTGAGCGTTGATCTCTCCGCGCTCCGGTACACGCCCCGCCCCCGAAAGAGCCGCCGGGCAGACCCCGTCGATGTCTCCATGGCAAGGATCGAGGCCATCAAGATCGGGGCCTTCAAGGCGGAGATCACGCGGCTCGAAGACGTCGCAACCGCCTACAGGCAAGTGTTCGAGCGCGAGCGAGAGCGCGCCGAGCGCCTCGCCGTCGAGCTGCAGCAGGCGAGCGTCGAGGCCACGGCCGCCAATGCGTGGGCGGCACGACTGGAAAACGAGATGGCGGCGCTGCGGGCCGATCGCCGCCCTGGCGGCTCGCTCGCGGGACGCGCCGCGCTTCGCTTAGGACATCTGGCCGCTTCGATCGTGCAAGCAGACCGCGCGGCCCGCAGATAGCACTCGAGACTTTCTTTAATCCCCGGCTTGCCGGACTAATCGTGAGGGAAAAATGGCTGGGAATATCGATATCCATGAAATGAAGGCCCGCATCGTCGTGTTCGGCGTCGGCGGCGCCGGCGGCAATGCCGTGAACAACATGATCACCGCCGGGCTACAGGGGGTCGAATTCGTCGTCGCCAATACCGACGCGCAGGCGCTAGCCATGTCGAAGGCGGCGCGACTCATCCAGCTCGGCACGAAGGTGACCGCGGGCCTCGGCGCCGGCTCGCAGCCGGAACTGGGACGCGCCGCGGCCGAAGAGGCGATCGATACGATCCGCGATCAGTTGACCGGCGCGCACATGGTGTTCGTGACGGCCGGCATGGGCGGCGGCACCGGCACCGGGGCCGCACCCGTCGTCGCCAGGATCGCGCGCGAGCTCGGGATTCTCACCATCGGCGTGGTCACCAAGCCGTTCTACTTCGAGGGCCAGCGCCGCATGCGCGTTGCCGAAGCCGGCATCGAGGAACTGCTGAAGACGGTCGATACCCTCTTGATCATCCCGAACCAGAACCTGTTCCGCGTGGCCAGCGAGAAGACCACATTCGCCGATGCCTTCGCCCTTGCCGACCAGGTGCTCTATTCGGGCGTCGCCTGCATCAGCGACCTCATCGTCAAGGAAGGCCTGATCAATCTCGATTTTGCCGACGTCCTCTCCGTCATGAAGGAGAAGGGCAAGGCGATGATGGGACGGGGCGAGGCTTCGGGCGAGAAGCGCGTGCTCGCCGCCGCCGTGGCCGCGATCTCCAATCCGTTGATCGAGAATCCCTCGATCAAGCGCGCCAGCGGCCTCATCATCTCCATCACCGGCGGCAAGGATCTCATGCTGTACGAGGTCGACGAAGCCGCAACCCGCATTCGCGACGAGGCCGACCCGGATGCCAACATCATCGTCGGCGCGTCCTTTGACGAAAGCCTCGAAGGCATCGTCCGCGTCTCGGTGGTGGCGACCGGCATCGACAATCTCGACGCGGAGGCGCAGGCCCAGCCGGTGGAAACCGCCCTCGCCCAACTCGCCGGAAGGCTGCGCAATGACGGCCGGCGCATCGCCGATCGCATCGAGCGCAGCGCACCCCTTCCGCAGGTGGAAAGCCCGCCGCTCCGCCCGCAGCCGCATCACCCCGTGGGGCCACCGGCAAGGCCGGGCCTGGACTATGCGCGCCACGCGGCGATCCAGCCGCTCCATCCCTCCGGCCGCGCGCCTGCGCGCAATGCGCCCGACGAGGCCCTTCTCGATATCCCGGCCTTCCTGCGCCGCGCCGCCAACTGAGCGGTGGCCCAACAACGGCTCGTCATCCCGGGGCGCGACAAAGTCGCGAGCTATGATGCGCAATTGCGCATCTGAGGATCCATTTAGCCGCAGGGACCGTTGAGGAATGGATTCCGGGTTCGCGCCAAGAGGCGCGCCCCGGAATGACGGCGCAACTGCGCGGCGCGCCGATGCTTCACGCTGCCGTGCTGCGCGGGCTCTCTGCGGTTTCCTTCTTGTCCGCCTCCTTGTCACGGGACAGCCACGCCGGGAAGCGAAGCAGGCGCTCGTTGGTGTCGTTCGGCAGCTCGACGGGCGGGGCTTCATTGGCCGAACACGGCAGGTCCGGCACTGCCTGTCCTGCTCGCACCGCATCGGCGCGCTGATCCAGTTCGCGCAACAGGGGATCGAGCACGCTGTCGATCTCGCTCGCCACCGACACCAGGAAACTATTGAGCTCGCGCGCCTCGGGCACGACTGCCGTAGCCTGCTCGATCGCCCTGGAGAGACCGTCGACGACAGGTGCAAACGCGCCGGCGGCTTGCATGATTCGCGTCTTGATCGCTTCGATCTCGCCGAGGACGCGCTCACGCTCCCGCCTTTTCTTCTCCTCCGAAAGGCGGGCTTCGATTTCGGCGATCTGGGCCGTCAGGGTCGTGGCTTCGGAAGCGAGTGCATCGCGTCTTCCGCGCGCGCGATCGAGATCGCGGCTGAGATGGTCCACTAAGTCGTCCTTTCCGAACATGGCTTTGCTCCGTAGGACAGGCGTTTTGCGCTGTAGGACGGCCCTGGCGCGTACCGCCAGCCTCACCACCGACCGGATGGCCGGATCGGCCGAAACAGGCATCAACTTCGGTCGCGTCACATGGGCCGGCATGGTGATCCCCCCATCGCCAACATTAAGCGACCGCATGGTTAACAGATGGTTAATGTCAACAACCGATGCTGCCACGGGGCATCATGCCGGCGTGCCGAGTCACCTTCGACAAGGCAGCCTCTCCCCTACCCGCGAAAATCAATGCTCCGCAGCACGATCCCCGGCGGGGTGCCCTCGAACTCCGTTGCCTGATATTTGCGTCCCGCGCAGGCTTCGATGCGCTCGCGCAGGCGGATGAACTGGGCTTCGCGCTCGTTCGGCCGCGCGCGCGGGCCGCGTTCGAGATCGTCCATGGCGGAGGTCGAGATCGCGCAAGGAATCTCCCTCGCGCCGTCCTGCATCGAGAACTGGACGATCCCCCGGTCCTGTTCGTGGCCGACAAAGCGGCCGCTGGTGAGGGTCATGTGCGTACTCCTTTTACCGGCTCTTGGCTCGCAACGCTTGACCCGAAACGCCCGGCGCGCATGCACGTTCCTTGCGACCGCGGCTTGCCTCAGCTGTCGCCGCTGAGCCTGGCGAAATCGTCGAACAGGGCGGCCACCAGCGCGCGGTGCCGCGTGTCCTCGGAGGGCAGGCTCGCGGCGTAGATGTTGAGCAGATAGCGCGCCTTCGCGGCCGCTTCCGGCCACGACGATGCGGGCACGGTGAGCAGCTGGTTCTCCAGCGCGGTCTCGCGCTCGCGCAGCTCCTTGAGATTGGTCTCGACCTCGGCCAGCGCGCGGCGCAGATCGGTGGCCTTCTGCGCGGCCATGCCGCGGTGCTTGTCGAGATCGACGGTATGGTCAGTCATTGGCGACGCTCGCGTCGGACGCTATCGCGTCCGCCAGGTCGGGCGCGCGGATCGACAGCATCTCGACCGAACCGAGCACGCCCTCCACGGGCACGATGATCGAGGTGCCGACACGGCGCCAGGCCGAGAAGGTCTCGCTCTCGATCGTCTCCTCGTCGGCAATGACGGGATAGGCGCCCGCGGGCAGCAATCGATCGATGCCGTGGATGCGGAACGGATGGCGGAAGGTGACGGTTTCGCGCCGCGAACGGATGGTCATGCACGCCTGCCTTGCCTCTCGAGAGCGGCCCCAACCGACGCCAGCGATCGCGACCATGCGCTTGTCGCGCTGCAATAGCCAGCACTATCCTTGTCGCGGGCGGCGCGCGCCGAGGCCGCAGGCTACGTGCACGTTTTAGTCCTCGCTATTGATGTGACGCAGGCGTACGCTCGCCTGCATCACCGCGACTTTCGCTACGGCATCGACCGGTGACTGAGGGTCATGTGCGCTCCCGCCGAGAAACCAGTCACGAAGAGCACGCCTTCATCGTGCTCGGGAGCATGCGATGGCCCGGCCGATCCGCGTGCCCTATCTCGTCTGGGCGACCGGTGAATATGGCAGCACCAATCACGGCCGCGGCAACGCGACCGTCGCGCTGCGGCTGGCACGAAAGCTGCTGCGTGACGGCTTCATGGACGTGCGCGTCTGCACGCCGCGCGGACGCGTGCTGCAATCGGACGAACTGGACGAACTCAAACCGCAAGACAAAGCTCAAGACAGATCTCAAGAGGAGACCGACGCCATGGCCAAGGGACAGCAACGTAGCAATCGCGAAGCCAAGAAGCCGAAGAAGGACAAGACCAAGGTGATCGCCGCGGCCCCGAGCCGCAAGGACGCATGGCAGCCGGAGATCGGTCAGGGGAAGAAGAAGTAGGGGGCAAGAACGAACGCTTGCCGTAATCAGCCCGTCATGGCCGGGCTTGTCCCGGCCATCCACGTTCTTTCGGTGCCGATAGATTGTGAGAACGTGGATGCCCGGGACAAGCCCGGGCATGACGAGTTTGCGGCGCGATCACGCGCCCAACTCTCACAGCCTTCTGGTTCCCCGTCGCGCTTTTCGGCTATACTCGCCCCGGTAGCATCACCGGGAGGGGCCCACCGTGGAGCACGAGCGCAAATCCGAACCGAAAAACCTCGTCATCTGCTGCGACGGCACCGGCAACGAGATCTCGGAAAACATCTCCAACGTCCTGAAGCTGTATCGCTGCCTGCGCAAGACGGACAAGACATCGCCGCGGCAGATGGTGTTTTACGATCCCGGCGTCGGCACGGTGACGGAGCCGTCGACGTGGAACAGGTGGAAAGCCAACATCAAGCTGGTGCTGGGGCTCGCCACCGGCTACGGGCTCGATGACAACGTGCTGGCGGCCTATGGCTTCCTGGTCGAGCATTACGCGCCGGGCGACAGGATCTACCTGTTCGGCTTCTCGCGCGGCGCCTATACCGTGCGGGTGCTGGCGGGGCTGATCCACAAGGTCGGGCTGATCTCGCCGGAGCAGGCGAACCTCGCAGGCTCGGGCCTCGTCGCCTACAAGCAATATTCCGGGCTCGGGCGCGGCAACGACATCGAGGACCTCAAGGAAGGGTTCGACGAAGACGGGCCTACGCCTGAGGACAAGTTCGATCTCGCCGCGCAATTCGCGCGCATCACCTCGTCGCGCTGGCCGACCATCCACTTCATCGGGGTGTGGGACACGGTTGCGAGCGTGATCGTGCCGCGCGCCGACCGGCTCTATTGGCCGAGCCTGGAGGAGCTGGCCTTCACGCTGCGCAATCCGAGCGTTCAGATCTTCCGCCAGGCAATCGCGATCGACGAGCGGCGCTGCATGTTCCGCCTGAAGGCGTATGAGGAGCCGCAGGAGTATTGGCGCAACCGCTACGTGCCCGACGAGAAGAAAGAGCCGCAGGACATTCTGCAGGTGTGGTTCGCCGGCGTGCATTGCGACGTCGGCGGCGGCTTTCCCGAGGCCGAGAGCGCGGAATCGAAATACCCGCTGATCTGGATGATCGAGGAGGCGGCGAAGGCCGGGCTGAATTTCAACCCGCGCACCGTGAACCAGCTCGCCTGGGGCATCCAGCGCAAGAACTCGCCGTTCAGCTATGTCGCGCCCGCCTTCACCGGCAAGGCGGGCCAGCTGCACAATTCAATGAGCGTGGCCTGGCGCGTGCTGGAGTTTTTGCCGAAGAGCGCGACGTACAAGGAATGGCCGGAGCGGAAGGTTTTTCTCGGCTTCTACATCCCCGATTGCGAGCTGCGGCTGATTCCCGACGGCGCGCATGTGCATGAGAGCGTGTTGAAGCGGATGGCGGTGGAGCCCGGGTATCGGCCGGTGAATATGCCGAAGGACTATGTGACGGTGCCGATGCCGGTGGGGCCGGGAGTGGGGGTTGAGGCGGAGGCGGGGGAGATCGTGACAGGGTGATGGATTGGGTAGGCTGGCGCCGCAAACTCCGGTGTCGTCCTGGCGAAAGCCCACCCCGCTACCGCCACTTTCCGCACTCGCCGCTACTTTTCATTAAAATTGTCCCGCCGACCTTAGTCGGATCGCATCAACTGCTCCGCCATCATCGAAGCCTGCCACCGCGTTGTCCGCGGTATTGGAGGAGAGTGCCAATGCATCCGCGCCGACATGCCCGTGTGAAACCCGCCGGCCTGGTGTCCCGCCAGGCCAAGATCATCACCGACCCGCGCGCGCCTGTCATCGTCTGCACGCTGATCGACTATTCGCCGGGAGGCGCCTGCGTCGATCTCGGCGGGCAGGTGAAGATTCCTGATCGGTTCGAGCTGCTGCACGTCAACACCAAGAAGCGCTGCCGCATCGCCTGGAAGCGCGGCACGCGCGTGGGCGTGGTGTTTTAGGATTATTGCTTACCCTCCACTGGAGGGTCAGAAGCTACAACCGCATCCGCGCTTTCGCGCCCGCGACGATCTGCATCGCGACGCCGCCGATCCAGCCCAGCAGCACCAGCCAGGTCAGCGCGTCGTGCGGTTCGAGCCGCAGCACGATGACGGCGACTGACGCAAGCGCTGCAAGCGTGGCGCAGAGGGTGCCGGCGGAGCTCAAAAGTTCAGCGGCGTCGATCTGGCTGTGCGCGTCGTCGAAAGGCTGCTGCGGCGTGTCGATGCCGAGATAGAAGCCGATCACGCCGAGCAGCATCATCAGCAGCAGAAAGCCCTGCGTGGTGAGCGAGGCGATCGCCGATCCGACATAGGCGCCGACGAACAACCCGCACGCGGCGCCTGCCATCGCGAGGCCCAGGCGCTCGAAAACATGGGCAGTCTTGCGAACACGAAACCGCATGGCCGGCCTCCGTGACGCCCCCGGATGAGCGGAGGTTAGGCCAGTTTTGCGGCGGGCGGAAGGTGAGGAGGGTTACGGATGCGTGAGGTGCGCGGTGACTTCCTCTCCCCGCAAGCGGGGAGAGGTGAAGAAAGAAATTACCGCGCCCCGAAACTGGTCTTGCCGAACAGCGCCTTCTGCGTCGAGGGCTGCGAGCGCCAGTATTGCGGCGGGGCTTCGACTTCGCCGCCGATCTCGGCTGCGGCGTGCCAGCCCCAGCGCGGGTCGTAGAGCATGCCGCGGGCGAGCGCGACCATGTCGGCCTTGCCGGATGCGACGATCTCCTCGGCCTGCTTGCCTTCCGTGATCAGGCCCACCGCGATGGTCGGCAAGCCGGTCTCGCGCTTGATGGCGTCCGCAAACTGCACCTGATAGCCGGGGCCGAGCGCGATCTTCTGCTGCGGCGAAACGCCGCCGGAGGAGGCATCGATCCAGTCGACCCCGCGCGCCTTCAGCGCCCTCGCGAATTCGATGGTCTGCGCCAGATCCCAGCCGCCCTCGACCCAATCGGTCGACGACACCCGCATGCCGACAGGCTTGTCGTGCGGGAAAACGCTGCGCACCGCGTCGTAGATCTCGAGCGGGAAGCGCATGCGATTTTCGAGCGAGCCGCCATATTCGTCGGTGCGCTTGTTCGAGATCGGTGACAGGAATTGATGCATGAGATAGCCGTGCGCGCCATGCAGCTCGATCGCGTCGATGCCGATGCGCTCGGCGCGCTTGGCGCTGTCGACGAACGCCTCGCGGATGCGCTTCAGACCGCTAGCATCGAGCGCGAGTGGCGCGGCCTCGCCCTCCTTGTGCGGCAGCGCCGACGGCGCCACCGTCTGCCAGCCGCCTTGATCGATCGGGATGAGCTGGCCGCCGTCCCAGGGCCGCGCGCTGGATGCCTTGCGGCCCGCATGCGCGAGCTGCATCGCGATCGCCGTGCTCGAATGTTTCCGCACCGAGGTGAGGATCTGCTTCAGCGCAGCCTCGGAGGCATCGCTGTAGAGCCCGAGGCAGCCCGGCGTGATGCGGCCGATCGCCTCGACATGGGTGGCCTCGATGCAGAACATCGCCGCGCCCGACAGCGCGAGATTGTTGATGTGGGTGAAGTGCCAGTCGGTGGGAACGCCGTCTTCGGCCGAATACTGGCACATCGGCGACACCACCAGGCGGTTCTTCAAAGTCAGGCCGCGCAGCTTGATCGGGGAAAACAGGGCGCTCATGCGGAGATCCGGAGATGGAGGAATGGAAGCGATTGCATGAAGTTTAGTGAGCGAATCGCGAATTGCCAGTTGCGCGGGCAGCATGGCGGCCCGCGGCGCCATGCATTGCAATGCGGGTTTGACGGGCGGCCTGGACGACAGCAGGGGCTAGTCCACCAGCGTGAACTGCAACAGCAGGGTGCGCTGGAGCAGCGAAAAATTGTCGTCCGACACCATCGTCAGCACGGTCTCGCCCTCCGCCGTGACATGGGCGTCGATGCCTTCCATGTTGTCGACCTCGTGGCCGAGATCGGCGTCGAACAGCACGGGGCCGTCGACCAATGCGCCGGGGGCGATCGTCCTCAACGGGATCGAGCGGATGCGGATGTTGATGCCGGTGAACCAGGAGAATTTGCGCTCGAGGATCAATAGCTCGCCCGACGGCAGCAGCACGGCGTCGCTGATGAACTGCTTGTCGGTGCGCTTGATGCTGAACTGGCCGGGCGTGGGACCGCCGATCAGGAAGCCGATCAGGTTGCCGTCGGCATCGAAGCCGCCTTCCGACAGGGCGATCAGCGTGCCCGCGAGCGGCTGGCCCTTCATATCCCTGGGCACGAACACCAGCGCCTCGAGCCCCTTGTTGTAAGGCAGCTTGCGCACAGCGGGCGGCGTCGGCACCACCTCGCCGCGGGCGCGGATGCCGCCTTTGGCGAAATCGAAGCGCATGATCTGGTTGACGCGCTCGAGCCCGACATAGACGAGCGAGCCGTCGCGCGCGAGCGACTCGGTGTCGTACCAGAGCCGCTTCTCCGTGATCGGCCGGCCCTCGCTGTTGAGCATCGGCGCGGCCTCAACATCGTCGAGCCCGACCATCTTGCTGCCGGAATAGCGGATGGCGCCGGTGAACCAGGTGCCCTGGTCTGACAGCGCGAGAAAACGCGCGCCCTTGTCATCGAGGAAGCGGAAGCCGGACAGGCCGCCAAAGCCGCGATGCGGCGAGGTCAACACCAGACCGCTGCGATATTGCAACGCGCCGAAGCGCACGCGCGCGCGGTCGCGCGGCTCGAAATGGGGAATCGGCCGCGCGTTGACCTCGATGCCGGCGGGCTCGGTGACGGCGTGCTCGGCCCGCGCCGGCTTTGGCGCGGACTGCGCTTGCGCGAGCCGAGGGAGTGCGAGAGTGGAAAATCCCGCCGCCGCTTGGCCCAGAGAACTGGCAAGAAAGCTGCGGCGGGATGGAAGCGTGCTCACGAATGCAGTTTGCGCCGCGGGCGACTGGCCGGTTGCGTGGGCGCCGTGTTGGTCTCGCTGAAGAGTTCGGCGAGCTTTTCGGTGATGGCACCGCCGAGCTCTTCGGCGTCCACGATCGTCACCGCGCGGCGGTAGTAGCGCGTCACGTCATGGCCGATGCCGATCGCGATCAGCTCGACCGGCGAGCGGGTCTCGATCTCCTCGATGATGTGGCGCAGGTGCCGCTCGAGATAGTTGCCGGGATTGACCGACAGCGTGGAATCGTCGACCGGCGCACCGTCCGAGATCATCATCAGGATTTTGCGCTGCTCGGCCCTCGCCAGCAGGCGCTTGTGCGCCCAGTCCAGCGCCTCGCCGTCGATGTTCTCTTTCAGCAGCCCCTCGCGCATCATCAGGCCAAGGTTCTTTCGGGCACGACGCCACGGGGCGTCGGCCGACTTGTAGATGATGTGGCGGAGATCGTTGAGACGGCCGGGATTGGCCGGCTTGCCGGCGGCCAGCCAAGCTTCACGCGATTGCCCGCCCTTCCAGGCGCGCGTGGTGAAGCCCAAAATCTCGACCTTGACGCCGCAACGCTCCAGCGTGCGGGCGAGAATGTCGGCGCAGGTCGCGGCGACCGTGATCGGGCGTCCGCGCATCGAGCCGGAATTGTCGAGCAGCAGCGTCACCACGGTGTCGCGGAACGTCGCCTCCTTCTCGTGCATGAAGGACAGCGGGTGATGGGGATCGGTCACCACGCGCGACAGCCGCGCGGGATCCAGAATGCCCTCTTCGAGATCGAACTCCCAGGCGCGGTTCTGCTGCGCCATCAGGCGGCGCTGCAGCCGGTTGGCGAGGCGGGCGACGATGCCCTGCAGATGCGCGAGCTGCTTGTCGAGATAGGCGCGCAGGCGCTCCAGCTCGTCATGGTCGCAGAGATCTTCGGCGGAGATGACCTCGTCGAATTTCGGTGCGAAGGCGTGATATTCCGGTCCGCGCGGCTCGTTCTTGCCATGCGCGTTCGGACGCGTCGCCTCGCCCGGCGTCTCGTCGTCGCCGAGCTCGCCGTCATCGAACGTATCCGAGGTCGAGGCCTGCGCGCTTTCCATCGCG
The DNA here is from genome assembly GCF_016616885.1 of Bradyrhizobium diazoefficiens. Classification (NCBI taxonomy): domain Bacteria; kingdom Pseudomonadati; phylum Pseudomonadota; class Alphaproteobacteria; order Hyphomicrobiales; family Nitrobacteraceae; genus Bradyrhizobium; species Bradyrhizobium diazoefficiens. The sequence continues at coordinate 7,794,961 of NZ_CP067102.1, forward strand.
CTGTCGCTCATCTCTTCCGACGAGGCCTGCGCCTGGTCGGCGCTCATCTCCTGGGCGACATCGGAATCGGGCGAGCCATCGGCGCCGGACTGATCGTTGTCGCCGTCCTGGTTCTCGTCGTTGTCGTCATTGTCCTCGCTGTCGGCGCTGCGCTCGTCGCCGAGCTCGAGCGCGGTCAGCAGATCATGCACGGCATCGCCAAACCGGGTCTGGTCCTCGACCAGGCCATCGAGCCGGTCGAGCCGCTTGCCGATCTTGTCTTCAAGGATCGGACGCCAGAGATCGACCATCTTCTTCGCGGCCGTCGGCGGCGCCATGCCGGTCAGGCGTTCGCGCACCAGCATCGCCAGCGCGTCGGCCAGCGGCGCATCGGCGCGGTCGGTGATCTCGTCGAACTTGCCGCGATGGAAGTGGTCGTCGAGCATCGCGTTGAGATTCTTGGCGACGCCCGCCATGCGGCGCGCGCCGATCGCCTCGACGCGGGCCTGCTCGACCGCCTCGAACACGCCGCGCGCCTGCGGATTGCCGGGCATCAGCTTCCGATGCAGCTTTGCGTCGTGACAGGCGAGCTTCAGCGCGATGGAATCGGCGTGGCCGCGCACGATCGCAGCATCGCGCTTCGTCATTTTTCGCGCGGGTTCGGGCAAGCGGGCTTTGCCGGGCGCAAGGCCCGGACGCTCGGCGGCGAAGGAGACCTCAAGCTCAGGGGATTTCGCGATCGCCTTCAGGCAGGAGGCGACCGAGCGCTTGAACGGCTCGGTCGGGGCTTCCTTGCTGTTGCGGAACTTGGAATTGGAGGGCGTGCTCATCTCGATCTCACCGTCGTCCCTGCGAAGGCGGGGACCCATAGCCACCGACGGTTGGTGCGTCAGGGAAAACTATCAGCGTCGCTTCATCGAGAGACCTCGCGGTGGGTCCCGGCTTTCACCGGGACGGCACACCGCGAGAGATCAGCTCAGCGCCACGTTGACTGCCGATTCCGGCAGCTCGGCGTTGAAGCAGCGCTGGTAGAACTCGGCGACCAGGGGACGCTCGAGCTCATCGCACTTGTTGAGGAAGGTGACCCGGAACGCGAAACCGATATCGCCAAAAATGTCGGAGTTTTCGGCCCAGGTGATCACCGTGCGCGGGCTCATCACCGTCGACAGATCGCCGTTGGCGAAGGCGTTGCGGGTGAGATCGGCAAGGCGCACCATCTTGTTGACGATGTCGCGGCCTTCCTGGGTGCGATAGTGCTTGGCCTTCGCCAGCACGATCTCCACTTCCTCGTCATGGCTGAGATAGTTGAGCGTGGTGACGATCGACCAGCGGTCCATCTGACCCTGGTTGATCTGTTGGGTGCCGTGATACAGGCCGGAGGTGTCGCCGAGGCCAACGGTATTGGCGGTCGAAAACAGGCGGAACGACGGGTGCGGCTTGATCACCTTGTTCTGATCCAGGAGCGTCAGGCGTCCCGAGACTTCCAGCACGCGCTGGATCACGAACATCACGTCCGGGCGGCCGGCGTCGTATTCGTCGAACACCAGCGCGACGTTGTTCTGCAGCGCCCAGGGCAAAATGCCGTCACGGAATTCGGTGACCTGCTTGCCGTCGCGGACCACGATCGAGTCCTTGCCGACGAGGTCGATACGGCTGATGTGGCTGTCGAGGTTGACGCGCACGCAGGGCCAGTTCAGGCGCGCCGCGACCTGCTCGATATGGGTGGATTTGCCGGTGCCATGATAGCCGGTCACCATCACGCGGCGGTTGCGGGCGAAGCCGGCGAGAATGGCGAGCGTGGTGGCGCGGTCGAAGCGATAATCGGAATCGACTTCAGGCACGTGAGGATCGACTTCGGAATAGGCCGGCACTTCGAGGTCGCTGTCGATCCCGAACACCTGGCGCACCGACACCTTCATGTCGGGCATACCGGAAACTTCCTCAACTTTGGACATGGCGGCGGTCGTCATCAATCCTCCGAGGTCCCGGGCGGTCCCGAAACCAGTTATTTGCACGTTGGCTGCGGCTGGGTGCGGGTGCGAACCTATCAGAGACAACGTTCCGGCAGAAGCCCGCGAGCCGATCAAAGTTCCGTTGTCTTTTCATTTAGATAGGCAAGGAACGCGATTTTTGGAAGGCTGCCCTGCAAATCTCGCCCGAATTTCCAGCGGGACAGGTCGGCTGCCCCGGTGAATGGCACTTTTCCCGCCTCTTCTTACTTATAGGGTCTGAACCCGAATGCCCGCCGCCAACACAGAGACGACGTGACGTCCTTCCTTGATCCCCTGATATCCTTCGTCTCGGCCCATGCGTGGCTGGCCTATCTGACCCTGTTCCTGGCAGCGCTTCTCGAAGCCGTCCCGGTGGTGGGGTCGGTGATCCCGGGCTCGACCATCATCCTGGCGTTGAGCGCGCTGGTCCCGGGCGGCGATCTGAAACTGCAATGGGTGCTGCTGGCAGCAGCGATCGGCGCGGTGCTGGGCGATGGCTCGGCCTACTGGCTCGGGCACCGGCAGCAGCGCAAGATCCTCAACACCTGGCCGCTGACCAATTATCCGCGCGTGGTCGAGGAGAGCGAGACCTTCTTCCATCGCTTCGGCACCTGGGCCGTGTTCTTCGCCCGCTTCGTGCCGCCGATCCGCGCCTTCGTGCCTGTCACTGCCGGCGCGCTCGGCATGGCGCCGGCGAGGTTTTATGCCGTGAACATCCCCGCGATCCTGGTCTGGGCACCGGCCCATGTGCTGCCGGGCGTGCTGGCGGTATCGGCCCTGCACGAATATGCCGGACTGCCGCACCACGGGCATCCCTACAAGCACATGTGGATTCTAACTGTGGTCGGCGTGGCGATCGCGGTGGGCGTGGCGGTCTGGATCTATCGCCGCCGGAACGGCGCCGTCGCGGCGGCGAAGCCGAGGGGTTAGTCCTTACCCTCCCCCCTCCAGGTGTTCAGACCGGGGACATGGTGGACGGGTGTTCGGAGACATCGTGGACACTTTCGAGCCTGCCGTCGAGAGGCCGAATATCGACGGTTGCAATTGTCTGGGTTCGGAAGACGACGTCGAAGAGGCCGTCCTGTGTGGTTGGCCGGAAGGCGATCGCCTTTCCGCGGAAGGCCTTGGGGACTTTGATGGCACGGCCGAGGAAGCTGACGTGACCACCCTGCTGGACGCGGCGCACGATGTCGCCCGGGGCGTATTCGAAGGGCGCGATGGTCTCGACATAGGCGCGCTGGCTCGGCTGATAGCGGCTGGCCGGGACGGCCAGCTCGATAGCCTCGTGTGGTCGCTGCGTGTTGTAGACGTTGCGCCAGTGCTCGAAGGCGCGCGCGGCGGCGGCGAGATCGGCGAAGGGCGGAGCGGACAGCACTTCGGCCTTGAGGCTGCGGTGGAAGCGTTCGTCCTTGCCCATGGTCTGCGGATGATAGGGCCGCGAATGGCTGATCCTGATGCCAAGCTCGATCAGCCAGACGCCGAGCGGGGTGAACGGGCTGCCCGGGCCATCGCCCCAGGGCGAACCGTTGTCGGTAATCAGCCTCTCGGGCAGGCCGTAGCGGCGGAATGCGGTGATGAGTTGCTGCTGGACCGTTTCGGTCTGCTCGTTGGCGCAAGCCGCAAGCACCACGGAAAAGCGCGAGTGATCGTCGAGCACGGTCAGCGGATGAAGCCGGCCGGCGTGCATGGCCACATGGCCCTTGAAGTCCATCTGCCACAACTCGTTCGGCCGCCCGCGCTCGAAGCGGGTGAAGGGGGCCTGACCACCGCCGAATGTGCCGAGCTCGATACCATGCCGCTTCAGGATGGCCGTCACCGTGGAGGGCGCCGGAACTTCATCGTGGCCGAGATCCTTCAGCCGCCTGGCAATCTTGCGGCCGCCCCAGGCCGGATGCTCCGTGCGGACCGAAAGCACCGCATCCTCTGTCGCCGCAACGCTGCGCAGCGGCGAATGCTGCGGCCGCCGCGACTGCTCCTGAAGCCCCGTCGTCCCGCTTGTCCGCCAACGCTCCAACCACTTGTAGCCCGTCGTCGGACTGATCCCGAACCGACGGCACAATTGCCGAACGTTGGCTCCCTCTGCCGAGGCCAACATCACAAACTCCAATCTCGCGTCCATCCGAGACACCTCGCGGAACGGCATCCGACAGCCTCCTTGATTCGCTGTCGAAAGTGTCCACGATGTCTCCGAACACCCGTCCACCATGTCCCCGGTCTGAACACCAGGCGAGGGTAAGAGCGCTGCTTATTCGTGCGTCCGCCGTCCCGGCGCCGGTCCCACATACCTTGCCCGCGGCCTGATCAGCTTGCCGAACTGCAATTGCTCGCTGGCATGCGCGATCCAGCCGACACTGCGGGCCATCGCGAACAGCGCGAGCTCGCTGCCTCCCGGCAGGCGCAGCGCGTGCACCAGCACGGCGAGCACATAGTCGATATTGACGAACTCTCCGGTCGCCTCCGCAATCCGCTCCGGCACTTCTTTCGTGAATTTGCGCGGCGCGCCGGCGCGCGCCAAGGCATTCAGCAGCGATTGCGCACGGGGATCGCCGCGCTTGTAGACACCGTGGCCAAAGCCCGGGAAACGCTCGCCGAGCGCAACGCGCTCGCGCACCATCGGCTCGACGTCGCGGTCGACCAGAGTCTTGACGAGCTGCGAGGCCAGCACGCCGGCGCCGCCATGCTTCGGGCCTTTCAGCGCGGCGAGGCCGGCGATGACCGAGTCATAAAGATTGAGCCCGGTCGAGGCCGCGCACCGCGCGGTGAAGGTCGAGGCATTCAGTTCATGATCCGCCAGCAGCACCAGTGCGCGGCGGATGAGATCGGGCGCGTGCTTGTTGTCGGGGGCCCAGGCGCGCGCGATCTGCTGATGCAGCGGCTCGGCTGACGGCTCGGCATTGAGCATGGTCGCGACCAGCAGGCGGACGATGCGCGCCCCGACCAGCGCGCGGCCATCGGGCGCGCGGGTGAAGGCGCGGGGATCGGCGCTCGCTGCAAGCGCGAGCACCGCGATGGCGCGATCGATCGGAGCTGCGCGGCGCGCGGCTTCCGCAATCGCGCGCATCTCGTCGGACATCGCAGGCTGATTGTCCGGCGCAAAGGGATCGACGTCGGAGACGTCCCAGAGCAGCGTTGCAGTGTGCTCCAGCGTGTCGTTCTCGGCGAGATCAATGCAGTTGACGCCGCGGTAGATCGCGCCCTCCTCGGTGATGGTCGAGATCTCCGTGTCCATGACAGGCAGATCGGCATCGAAGCTGCGCAGGCCGCGCGGCTCCGGCGACGGTACCCGGCGCTCCTTCAGGGCGCGGACGTCCTCGGCGCGATAGCGATTTTTGCGCGAATCCGGGGTCGGCTCGGAGTGGATCAGGCCGCGGCTGACATAGGCGTAGAGCGAGGCCGGCGAGATCGCGAGCTCGGCCGCGGCTTCGCGCGCAGACAGGTAGAGCCTTTCAGAATTTTTCATATTGATTAATGTAATCAAGATTGATCAATCTGTCGAGAGGCCCGATTTTTCTCCTAGTGCAGTGCCAAGGAGATTTGAGCCATGAACATCCACCTCACCAAAAGCCAGATCGGGCTGGACGGCGTTCCCGCGGCCGAGACCGTGCTGAGCCATGTCGACGGCGAGCGCGGCGAGCTCATTATCGCCGGCGAGCATGTCGGCACCCTCGCCGCCAAATCGAGCTTTGAGGGCGTCACCGCCCGGCTCTGGAACGGCGCGAGCCAAGCCACCCTCACCGAAGCCAATGTCCGGTCGAGCCTGGGCGCGGCGCGCGAACGCGCCTTCGCGCGGCTCTCCGAGCTGCTGCCGGCGACCCGGAGCATGGGCATCATCGACGGATTTCGCGCCGCGGTCGCGGGCCTGCGCGCCGAGCACGGGCTGGAACACGAAGCGACCATCGTCGGCGCGTTTCCGGTCATCGCAGGTGCCCTGGTCCGGCGCGCAAAAGGGCTCGATTCGGTCGCTCCGGATCCGACTGCGAGCCATGCCGCCGATACGCTGCGCATGCTGCATGGACGCGCGCCCGCCGCGCGCGAGGTCACTGCGTTAGATGCCTATCTCGTCACCGCCAGTGACCACGGCATGAACGCCTCGACCTTTACCGCGCGCGTGGTGGCTTCGACGCAGGCCGATCTGTTCGCCGCCGTCACCGCGGGCTATTGCGCGCTGACCGGACCGCTGCATGGCGGCGCGCCGGAGCCGGTGCTGGAAATGCTGGACGCGATCGGCTCGCGCGAACGGATCCAGCCCTGGGTGGATGCGGCGCTGGCGCGCGGCGAGCGGATGATGGGCTTCGGCCATCGTGTCTATCGCGTGCGCGATCCGCGCGCCGACGTGCTCAAGACCGCAGTCGAGGCGCTCGCCTCCAACGGCACCGACCTGCCATTTGCCGGCGAGGTCGAGGCCTATATCCGCGCCGCGCTGCGCAAGAAGAATCCGGAGCGGCCGCTGGAAACCAATGTCGAGTTCTTCACCGCGATCCTGCTCGATGCGCTGGCGATTCCGAGGCAGGCGTTCACGCCGATCTTCGCGGTGGCACGCGCAGCAGGCTGGACAGCGCATGCGCGCGAGCAGCAGCGGACGGGACGGTTGATCCGGCCGAGCTCGTCGTATGTGGGGGCGATGCCGGAGGGGTGAGGCGTAGCGGGGATGTCGCCGCGATTCCGAAATCGTAGGGTGGGCAAAGGCGCGCTTGCGCCGTGCCCACCATCGATCCGAAACTGCAACAGAAGTGGTGGGCACGCTTCGCTTTGCCCACCCTACGATACAGTTGTCCCGGCGAAGACAGGGACGACACCAGAGAATGCCGCGAGGCCTTACGCCTCTCGCACCACGGTCTTCAGATAATTATACGCCTTGATGATCTCGATCAGGCGATCTTCGGTCGAGCGGTCGCCGCCATTGGTGTCGGGGTGGTGCTGCTTCGCCAGGGCCTTGTACTTGGCCTTGACGTCGGCGAGCGTGGCGTCGGGGCCGAGGCCCATGACCTGGAGCGCCTTGCGCTCGGCGTTCATGATCTTGCGCGTCTCGGCCTTGGGCTGGGCGTCCGGGCCCTTCCGCCAGCCGGTGCGGCCGTTGAGCTCCTGGAACATGCTGAAGGGATCGAAGGCGCCGTCGATCCCGGCTTCCGCGCCCTTCTTGACGCCGCCATTGGCGCCCATCTTCCAGGTCGGACGGTGGCCGGTCAGAGCATCCTTCTGATAGCGCGCGACGGCGTCGGCATTCATGCCGGAGAAGAAATTGTAATTCTGATTGTACTCGCGGACGTGGTCCAGGCAGAAGTGCCAGTACTCGCGCTGGTTATCGCGTCCCTTCGGCGCGCGGTGCGCGCCCTTGTTCTGGCACCCGGTCCATTCGCAGGCGACCACGGTATCGCGCGGCTTCACCTCGGGCTGCTTGCCCCGCGGCTTCACGCGGATGGAGTCGAAGAACTTTGATGAATCGATCGGCATGGCTGACTTTGACTACGCAATGCAAAAACCTTCAAGTCTTGACATTGCAATTAGCTTGAAACCCGTCGCCGAAGTTTCACTTCGGCGGTTTTAGGACGGCCGCCAGAGGCAGCCTATGGTGTTGACGGAGTGCGATCGCGGACTTTAATGGCAGTCATGGTTATGAAAGACACTATCAGCAACAAGTTGCAGGAAGCTTTCACGCCGGAAAGCCTGCAAGTCGTCGACGAGTCGCACTTGCATGAGGGCCATTCCGGCCATCGGCCGAGCGGCGAGACGCACTTCCTCGTTTATATCGTATCTCAAGCCTTCAAAGGGAAGAGCCGGGTCGACCGTCACCGCATGATAAATGCGGCGCTGGCCGCGGAACTCTCGGGTAGCGTGCATGCGCTGGCAATCCACGCGCAGGCGCCGGGGGAAGGCTGATCTCGCTTACCCTCCCCTGGAGGGTCCCTCCAGGGGAGGGTAAGAAATCAAAACGACTTCCCGGCCCGGCGCGGCTTGGCCTCTTCCAGCTCCGCGTCGCGTGGCACCGGTGAAATACGGAGCGCGGTGATCCGGTTGCGTTCGCGGCGGAGGACGCGGAAGCGGAAGCCGTGGAACGTAAAGCTTTGGCCGCGGTCGGGGATGGACCGCGCCTCGTGAATGACGAGGCCGGCAACCGTGGTCGCCTCTTCGTCGGGCAGGCGCCAGTCCATGGCGCGGTTGAGGTCACGGATCGGCACCGAGCCGTCGACCACGACGGAGCCGTCCGGCTGGGCGCGCACGCCGGCGACCACGACGTCGTGCTCGTCGGAGATGTCGCCGACAATCTCTTCCAGAATGTCTTCCAGCGTCACGAGACCTTCGACTTCGCCGTACTCGTCGACGACGAGCGCGAAATGGGTCTTGCGGCGTCGGAACGCCTTGAGCTGCTCTGACACGGGCCGCATCTCCGGCACGAACCAGGGCGGCAGCGCGATGGTGGAGACGTCGATCCGCGAGGTGTCGCCGTCAGAGGCACGGATGGCGCGCAAGAGATCCTTGGCATGGAGCACGCCGATGATGTTTTCGGGCTTCTCGCGCCACAGCGGAATGCGGGTATATTCGGTCGCCAGCACCTCGCGCACCAGCTCCTCGGGCGGCAGGTCGGCGTTGATCATCATCATCTCGGTGCGATGGATCATGACGTCGGAGACCTGGAGCTCGCGGAGATCAAGTAGGCCGCCGAGCATGTCGCGGTCCTGCTTCTCGAACTTGCCCTCGTGATGCAGCAGGTCGACCGCGCCGCGCAGGCGCTCGGTCGGCGACAGGATCGCCTGGTGCTCGCCGGCCAGGCCGAACAGGCGCAGTAGCAGGCGCACGATGATTTCCACGATCCGCAGCAGCGGCCCCAGCACGTACATCGTGATCCGCATCGGGCGTGCGACCGCCAGCGCCATGCGGTCGGGCGCGTTGATGGCAATGGTCTTGGGCAGGACTTCCGCGAAAATCACCACCAGCGCGGTCATCACGCCGGTGGCATAGAGCACGCCGACATCGCCGAACCAGGCGGTGAAGATGCTGGTGGCCAGCGCCGACGCGCTGATGTTGGCGATGTTGTTGCCGAGCAGCAGCGCGCCGATCAGGCGCTCGCGCATGTCGAGCAGTTGCGAGACCACGTCGGCGTCGCGGTTACCCTGCTTGGAGAGCCGCAGCATGCTGGCGCGCGAGGCGCCGGTCAGCGCGGTCTCGCTCGCGGCGAAGAAGCCGGAGACGAGCAGGCAGATAATGACGATGGTGAAGCCGAGCCAGTCCATGAACCACTCTGGTTTCTTGTTTTAGCGCCGTTCAGCCGCGTCTCACGCCTTGAGGGCGAGCTTGTCCTTCAGAAAGTCGCGCACCGGCGCCGGCTCGACATCCTTGGCGATGATGGCACGCCCCACGGCCTCCAGCAGGATGAAGGTGAGCTTGCCGCGCTTGACCTTCTTGTCCTGTGCCATCAGCGCCATCAGCGCGTCGGCGTCCGCCAGGCCTTCCTGCGTGAAGCCGGCGATGTCCTGCAGGCGGGTCGGCAGGCCGGCTTCGATGAGATGGCGCTCGACGCGAGCCGCATCGGCCTCGCCGATCATGCCGAGCCTGGCCGAGAACTGCGCCGCCAGCGTCATGCCGATCGAAACGCCCTCGCCGTGGAACAGGCGATCGGAGAAGCCGGTGGCGGCTTCCAGCGCATGACCGAAGGTGTGGCCGAGATTGAGCAGCGCGCGTTCGCCGGTCTCGCGCTCGTCGCGCGAGACGACGCCGGCCTTGGCGCGGCAGGAGGTCGCGATGGCGTGCTCACGCGCCGAGCCTCCCTTGAAGATGTCCGCGTGGTTCTTCTCCAGCCAGGCGAAGAAGGCCTCGTCGCCGAGCACGCCGTATTTGGCGACCTCGGCATAGCCGGCGCGGAACTGCCGCGGCGACAGCGTGTCGAGCACGGCGGTGTCGGCAATCACCAGCACCGGCTGATGGAAGGCGCCGAGCAAATTCTTGCCTTGCGGCGAGTTGATGCCGGTCTTGCCGCCGACGGATGAGTCGACCTGCGCCAGCAGCGAGGTCGGCACCTGCACGAAATCGACGCCGCGGCGCAGGATCGCGGCGGCAAAGCCGGCGAGATCGCCGACCACGCCGCCGCCGAGCGCGATGACGAGATCGTTGCGTTCGATTTTTGCGGCGATCAGGGCCTCGCTGACCTGTTCCAGGCCGGCATAGGTTTTGGAGATCTCGCCTTCCTCGACGACGACACGCGACGTCGGAATGCCGGCAGCCGCAAGCGAGGCTTCAGCAGGCTCGAGCCAGTATTTCGCGACGGTGCGGTCGGTGACGATGGCGGTGCGCACGCCGGGGCGCAACGCGGCAACGCGTTCGCCGAGCGAGGACAGCACGCCGCGGCCGATGACGATGTCGTAGGCGCGATCACCGAGCGCGACGTCGACATTGACAGGATCGGAATGCTTCAGGGGCGCGGTCATCGAACGGCACTCGCGATGTCGGCTGGAGGTTGGGACGCGCTCTCGCCGCAGAGATGCGCATGCAGCGTCTCAAGGGTCTCATCGACGATTCTGTCGTGCGGCACGTCGCGCGAGGCGATGGTGAGATCGGCATGGCTGTAGACCGGCTCGCGCTCGGTGAGCAGGCGCGTCACGGTCCCCTCGGGATCAGCGGTCTGCAGCAGTGGCCGGTCGGCGCGGCGACGGACGCGGCGCATGATGACGTCGTGGTCCGCCTTGAGCCAGATCGAGATCGCTTTCGCCGCAATGCGGCTGCGCGTCTCCTCGCGCATGAAGGCGCCGCCGCCGGTCGCCAGCACCACCGGTCCGCCGTCCAGCAGGCGGGCGATCACCCGCGCCTCGCCGTCGCGGAAATGCGGCTCGCCGTGGCGCTCGAAAATCTCCGGTATGGTCATGCCGGCCGCCGCCTCGATCTCGGTGTCGGCGTCGACGAAGGGCAGCTTGAGCCGCGCCGCAATGCGGCGGCCGATGGTCGACTTGCCGACGCCCATCATGCCGACCAGCACGATCGAACGCGTCCCCAGCGCCGACAGGATGTCGGCCTCAGGGCTCGCTTGTGCTGGCAACGCGGCGTCGGACATTGGATCTTGCTCAATTTGCCGCCAAAGGCGGCATCTGGGCCACGTATACGACCCCATTGGGGCCCTCGCCAGAGGACTCTTGCCACGAAACGGCGAACATGTTGGATGATTTCATTGGTTAATTTGGACGCCCGAGACCTTTCCCGATGCCCAGCCTGTTCCGCTTCCTGACGGTCGTCGCCGTGATCGCGGGCATCGTCTATGGCGTGGTGTTCGCGCTGGCCAACTTCGTCAATCCGAAGCCGCGAGAAATGACGGTGACGATCCCGCCGGATAAATTTCTCAAGAAATAGGAGCTAGCCTCCAGGGCATGCGCAAATCCTCCGCCAGCACGCCGTCCGACGCCAAGCTCACCGGCCTGTTCCTCGACATGCTCGCGGCGGAACAGGGCGCCGGCCCCAACACGCTCGATGCCTATCGCCGCGACCTCACCGATTTCTCCGAGTTCCTCGGCCGCGCCGGCCACAGCTTTGTGGACGCGGAGACGCAAACGCTGCGCGACTATCTTGGCGATCTCGATGCGCGTGGCTTCAAATCCTCCAGCGTCGCGCGGCGGCTGTCGGCGATGCGGCACCTGTTCCGCTTTCTCCTGAATGAACGCATCCGAACCGAAGATCCCGCGGCGATCCTGTCCGGCCCCAAGCGCGGCCGCGGCCTGCCAAAGGTGCTGTCGATCGCCGATGTCGACCGCATGCTTCGCCGCGCCAAGGAGATGAGCGAGGCGGCGAACGCCTCGCCGTCACAGCGACTGCGCGCTCTGCGGCTCTATTGCCTGCTCGAGGTGCTCTACGCCACCGGCTTGCGCGTCTCCGAGCTGGTGTCGCTGCCGCGCTCGGCCGCCAAGCGCGACGCCCGCATGATCGTGGTGCGCGGCAAGGGCGACAAGGAACGGCTGGTGCCGCTCAACGAGGCCTCGCGGCAGGCGATGGCGGATTATCTTGCGGCAACGGAAGCTGCCAAAGAAAACAATAAGGGCGAGAAGAAGGGCAGCGTCGCCGCCTCGAAATGGCTGTTTCCCTCGTTCGGCGAGAGCGGGCACCTGACGCGGCAGCATTTTGCCCGCGACTTGAAGGAGCTCGCGGTCGCATCGGGGCTTCAGGCCCGCCTGGTCTCCCCGCACGTGCTGCGGCATGCCTTTGCCAGCCACCTCCTGCACAACGGCGCGGACTTACGCATCGTGCAGACCCTGCTCGGCCACACCGACATCTCGACGACCCAGATCTATACCCATGTGGTCGAGGAGCGGCTGAAGAGCCTGGTGCGCGACCTGCACCCGCTGGCGGAGAAGTAGCCGCCGCCGCGCGGCGGCGGCCGAAACCGCCTTGACTTCGGCCACATCTCCGCAGAAAGAGCCGTGGCCTCATTCGTGATTTGCCGCGCCCCCGGGAGCGCACAGGTCAACCCTTTGAAGAAACTACACTTCTTTACAAGAAGCCAACCTCGCTTCGCCTCTTCGCCCCGTCCCCCTATACTGAGTTGATGCCAGACCAGATGCGCAGCTATCTCGACTTCGAAAAGCCCGTCGCCGAGCTCGACTCCAAGGTCGACGAGCTCAGGACGTTAGCTGCCTCCGGCACCGACATCGCCGAGGAGATCGGTCGGATCGAGGACAAGGCGGCGCAGGCGCTGGCCGACCTCTATCAGAACCTGACGCCGTGGCAGAAGACGCTGGTCGCGCGGCATCCGCAGCGGCCGCATTTCAACGACTTCATCAAGGGCCTGATCACCGAATTCACCCCGCTCGCTGGCGACCGCAAGTTTGGCGAGGACGAGGCGCTGGTCGCGGGCTTCGGCCGCTTCCGCGGCGAAGCGATTTGCGTGATGGGCCAGGAAAAGGGCGATTCCACCGAGAGCCGCATCAAGCATAACTTTGGCATGGCGCGGCCGGAAGGTTACCGCAAATGCGTGCGGCTGATGGAGATGGCCGAACGGTTCGGCCTGCCGGTGCTGTCGCTCGCCGATTCCGCCGGCGCCTATCCCGGCATCGGTGCCGAAGAGCGTGGCCAGGCCGAGGCGATCGCGCGCTCGACCGACGCCTGCATGGCGCTGACCGTACCGAACGTCGCCATCATCACCGGCGAGGGCATGTCGGGCGGCGCCATTGCCATCACCACCGCCAACAGGGTGCTGATGCTGGAGCACGCGATCTACAGCGTGATTTCGCCCGAGGCCGCCTCCTCCATCCTCTGGCGCGACGGCAGCAAGGCGCAGGAAGCCGCCAACAACATGAAGATCACCGCCCAGGACATGCTGCGCTTCGGGGTGATCGACAGCATCTTGAAGGAGCCGGTCGGCGGCGCCCATCGCGACCCCACAGCCATGATCGCGACCACGGGCGACGCCATCGCCAAGGCTTTTGACGAGATGCGCGGCCTGGACGGCGAGGCCATCCGCAAGCAGCGCCGGCAGAAATTCCTCGATATCGGCCGGAAACTGGGCTGATTCGGGCGGTTTTGGTGCGGCAACGGAGGTGCGCTCCCTCTCCCGCTTGCGCGGGAGGGTCAGGGTGGGGGGTATCTCCACGGGCGACACTCCCAATGCGGCACGAGCCCTCTCCCGGCCTCCCGCAAGCGGGAGAGGAGAAGAGCCCCCGGTAACCCCGCATTAACCCTTTTTTTGCCCAAATCGGCGATCTCAGTACCGGTTTGGCCGCAAAGCCCAATTGAGTCCCAAGTTCCGGCCCAGTTTAAGTCTCTGTTGACCACGCCTGTCGGCCAACGGGCTCGTGATCCCCGGTTGGGTTGCGACCCCCAGGCGCGGACGTTAGAATTTTAATCAATGGCTTCAGGGCATAAGCGCTGGGGCTTGGTCTGAATAAGGTGCGGAGTTCCGGTCAGGCCATGCCCGAGAGATTGGGGTACGCGCTCCTTGCCCGGCACGTTGTGGGGTCCATCTTGAATTCTCGTTCGCTTGCCCGTGCGCTCTTGGCTTCGGTCGCGCTTGCCGCCAGCATTGTGCTCGCCGGCTGCGATACCGATCAGGTGTCGCTCGCGACCAACGCCAAGGCCAACCAGCCGGTCTCGCCCAAGCTCGTCGCCGCGATGGGCGAGAAGGACATGGATCTGCAATCGCCGATCCTGATCCGCCTGTTCAAGCAGGAGGCCGAGCTCGAGATCTGGAAGCAGACCCGCTCCGGCCAGTTCGCGCTGCTCAAGACCTATCCGATCTGCCGCTGGTCGGGCGACCTCGGTCCGAAGGTGCGCGAAGGCGACCGTCAGGCGCCGGAGGGATTCTACTCGATCAATCCGAGCCAGATGAATCCGCAGTCGGCCTACTATCTCTCGTTCAACACCGGCTTCCCCAACGCGTTCGACAAGGCGCTCGGTCGCACCGGCTCGCAGCTGATGGTGCATGGCGATTGCTCGTCGCGTGGCTGCTACGCGATGACGGACGAGCAGATCGCGGAGATCTATTCGTTGGGGCGCGAGTCCTTCTTCGGCGGCCAGAAGGCGTTCCAGTTCCAGGCGTATCCTTTCAAGATGACGCCGGTGAACATGGCCAAGCACCGCAACAATCCGAACATGGCCTTCTGGAAGATGATCAAGGAAGGCTATGATCATTTCGAGGTGACACGACAGGAGCCGAAGGTCGACTTCTGCGAGAAGAAGTACGTGTTCGACGCGGCGAAGGCGCCCGATGCCAAGCGCGATCCCGTGTTCGACGCTTCGGCCAAGTGCCCGGCCTATGTGATCCCCGAGGACATCGCCAGCGCCGTGCGCGAGAAGGAGCAGCGCGACGAAGCCGAGTACAACAAGCTCGTCACCAAGGGCACGCCGGTGGCGCGCATGAACACCGGCATCGACGGCGGCATGAACAAGATCTTTGCCGCGAAGATTCCGGAAGGCTCGACTGGCCTGTCGGAAGGCGCCGAAGGCAATACGCTGCAGATGCTGGCGATGTCGAAGGCGCCGGGCACGATCCCCGGCACCGTCAACCCGCCGAAGCCGAATCTCGAGCCCGCCGCGGCCGCGCCGCGGGAAGAGCCCGTCGTTGCGGTCGCCGCACCCGCGACCAGCACCCGCGTCGCCTCGGCCGAGAAGTCCGGCGGCTTCTTCTCCAATCTCGGCCGCAAGATGGGCCTCGGCACTGCCGACACGACAGCGACCACGCCGCCGCCGCAAGCGACCGCATCGGTGTCCCCCGCGCCCGCCACGCCGAGCACGGCCTCCAGGCTGAAGGCCGCAGTGACGCGCTTCGTCCCGGGCCACCACGATGCCTCGAAGGACAAGCCGGCAGTTGCCGCGAAACCCACGGAGCCGGCGAAGCCGACCGAGACCAAGGTCGCGGCAACGCGGCCCGCGCTAAAACCGTCGGTGAACGATGGTGCGGGTGACGGCACGCAGATCGCCGGTGCCGCACCGGTGGTGTCATCGAACTCGTTCGACAGCCGGTTTGGCGCGGTGAAGTAGGCGAGCGTTCCGCCCGCGAATACCTACGGCGCCAGGTACCGCATCAGCTCCGGATTGCCCCTCACCTCGCCTGCGGCGCCCTGCAGCGCAACGCGGCCGCGGTCGAGCACGTAGGCGTAATCGGCCACGCGGAGCGCGAGGTCGAGGTGCTGCTCGACGATGATGACGGCGATGTTTTTCGCGAGCTCGATCAGGCGCTCGGTGATCTCCTCGATCACGCCAATCCAGACGCCTTCGGTCGGCTCGTCCAGCAGCAGCAATTTAGGATCACCCAGCATGGCGCGGCCGATGGCGAGCATCTTGCGCTCGCCGCCGGAGAGCGTGCCGGCGGGCTGGTCGAGGCGCTGGCCGAGTTTCGGGAAGATGGTCAGCACGCGGTCGACCGCGGTGGTATCCTTGTTGAAAAGCGAGCCGACGGCGAGATTGTCGCGCACCGACAGGCGCGCGAACACAGAATGCTCCTGCGGCACGTAGCCGATGCCGGCGCGAACGCGCTCTTCGGGCCGGCGGCGGCTGATGTCGCGGCCGTCGAAGCCGACCTCGCCCTTCCATGCCGGCAGCTCGCCGATGATGGTCTTCATCAGCGTGGTCTTGCCGGCGCCATTGCGCCCGAGCACCGCAACGCCGCCGCGCCAGGGAATGCCGAGATTGAGGTCGAACAGGACTTGGCTGCGGCCATAGCCGGCGTCGAGATGCTTGATGTCCAAAAATTCAGGCACGGCGCAGATAAATCTCCTGGACGGATGTGTTGGCCTGGATCTCGGACACGGTGCCCGATGCCAGCACCTTGCCCTGGTCGAGCACGGTGAGGCGATCGCAGATGTCGCGGATGAAATCGAGGTCGTGCTCGACGATGACGAGCGAGCAATGTTGTTTGATCGGCTGGAGCAGTTCGCCGGTGACGCGGCGCTCCTCCAGGCTCATGCCGCCGGTCGGCTCGTCGAGCAAAAGGAGTTTGGGTCTGCCCGCGAGTGCCATCGCGATCTCCAGCCATTGCTGCTGGCCGTGCGACAGCGCGGCCGCCGCATCGAAGGCGCGGTCGGCGAGACGGAATTGCGTCAGCATGGTCATGACCTGATCATGCAGCGCAGCTCTCGTGCGCGAAAACACGAGATCGAGCAGCGAGGACTGCGCCTGCAGCGCGAGCAGGATGTTGTCGTAGAGCGTCAGCGACGGCAGCACGCTGGTGATCTGGAATTTCAGGCTCATGCCCGCCCGCGCCCGCTCGGTCGGCGTGTACGCGGTGATGTCGGTATTGACGAAGGAGACCTTACCCTGCGTCGGCACTTCGGCGCCGGCGATGCACTTCATCAGCGTGCTCTTGCCGGAGCCGTTGGGGCCGATCAGGCCGTGAAACTCGTTCTCGCCGACGGTGAGCGCGGCGCCGTCGAGCGCGGTGAGCTTGCCGAAGATCTTTGAGATGCCCGCGGCTTCAAGGAGCATTTTGCTTCTCCTTGCGTGTAGCACCGAAGCTGCCGACCCGCTCGCGTTCGCCAAGCACAAAACTGATCAGGCCGAGCGGCCGGAACAGGATCACGAGCAGCAGCAGCAATCCCAAAATGATCGGCCAGATGTCGCGGTAATTGTCCGACAGCCAGAAGCTGACGCCCTCGACGATCACGGTGCCGATGACGGCGCCGATCAGCGTACCGGAGCCGCCGAATAGCACGTAAAGCACCACTTGCGTCGAGACCACGACGCCGACCATGTTGGGCCACACAAAGCCTTCGTGGAACGCATAGAGACTGCCGGCCAGGCCTGCGATGGCGCCGCCGATCGCGAAGATGATCGCCTTCAGGTGCTGCGCCTTGTAGCCGAAGAAGGCAATGCGCTGCTCGTTCTCGCGCAGGCCGGCGAGCGCGAGACCAAACTGCGAGCGCACCAGGAAGCGGCAGAGCAGGTAGACCACGACGAGGATGCCGAGCACGAGATAATAGAACGGTGGTCCCTCGGAGAACTCGTAACCCCCGAGCGTCATTGACGAGATCGAGGGAATGCCGTTCTGGCCGCCGAGATAGTACCAGCCGCGCGCGAGGCGATCGGCCGCGTAGGAGCCGGTCAGCGTACCCAGCGAGACGAAGATCACGCTGGAGGGATGCCGGCCCAGCAGCAGGAAGCCGCCGAGCAGCAACGCGAAGGTGAGGCCGATCAGCGTGCCGGCCGGCAGCACCAGAAAGATGTTGGTGATGTCGAGGTCGCGCGCGAGCAGCGCGACGCCATAGCCGGCCGAGCCGAAGAACAGCGCCTGGCCAAAGCTCATGATGCCGGCATAGCCCCACACCAGATCGAACGACAGCGCAAACAGTGCGAGGATGATCACGCGCGTTGCGAACACCGTGAGGTAATCCTGCAGCACCAACGGCGCGACCAGCGCGGCGACGAGCACCACGCCCTCTACGATCGGCAGGACTTTTCGTCCCGCGACAGCTTGGGTCGCAGTTCTGCGTTCAGCCATTGCGACGTCCGTCTCCCCGCCGATCTCGGCGGGGATCGCCTGTTTCACTGCGCCCATCGACTTCGGCATTTGACCTTAGCATTCCTTGGGATCGACGAGACCGTCGCTGCGTCCGACGATCTCATAGTTCCCGGCCTTGGCGACGGCGGTGTACATTTTCATCTTGCAGTGCCGCTTGCCCGGCACCATCTCGGCCGGTCCACCCGGACCTTCGGCGATCTTGGCATGGTCGAGCGCAGTGGCAACCGAGTCACGGTCGACCTTGCCGGCTTCCTTGACCGCGGCTTCCCACAGCTTGAGGCCGCGATAGGTGCCGGTCGCCGCACTGCCGGCGGCGAACAGGAAGTTGCCCGGAAAATCCTTCTCGTAGGCCGCCTGGATTTTTGCGTCGAACGGATTCTCCTTGGTCAGCACCTTGAAATAGTCGAGACAGCTCGCGAGGCCCTCGATCTCGGCGGCCTGATTGATGTTGAGCGTGTTCTCGTCGTAGTAGACGCACGCCAGGCGGCCGCCGTTCTTGAGGAAGCCCGCTTCATAGAGCTGCTTGAAGAACGGGCCGACACCCGGCGGGATGACGGTATTGAAGACGACATCGACCTTGTTGGAGATGATGCGGTTGACGGTTGCTGAGAAGTCGACCTGGTCGAGCGGGTAATACTCTTCGAACACGACCTCGCCGCCATTGGCTTCGATCACCTTGCGCGCATAGACGTTGAGCGTGTGCGGCCAGACATAATTGGCGCTCGGCAGCGCGAACTTCTTGCCGCCGTTCTTGATCAGCCAGGGAATGAAGTCGTCGCATTGCTGCGCCGGCGTCGGTCCGGTGCAGAACAGATAGGGCGTGCATTCCTTGCCCTCATAGAGCTGCGGATAGATGTAGAGCGTCTTGCCGCGCGCCACGATCGGATCCTTGATCGCGTTGCGCATCGACGAGGTGATGCCACCGAGCACCATGTCGACCTTGTCGCGCTGGATCAGCTTGCGCACGTTGCCGACCGCGACGGATTCGTTGGAGGCGGTGTCCTCGATGTAGAGCTCGAGCGGACGGCCGAGCAGACCGCCCGAGGCGTTGATCTCCTTGATCACCATTTTTGCGACGTTGGCGTCGGCATTGCCGGCGTAGGCGATCGGACCGGTGAGATCGGTGGCGATACCGACCTTGATCGGGGCTTCGGCCGCGTTGGCCCAGGGCGCCGGGATCACCCAGCTCCCAACCCCGGTCGCGACCGCACCGGATGCGAAAGCGAAATTGGACAAAAAGCGGCGGCGTGAGAGCTGACGATCAAACATGTGACTAAACCCCTTTTCCAGCGATGAGGCCCTGCGGGCGGAATTTGATGAAGGCAATGGCGAGAACGAAGACGAGGACATCGGCGACCACGGGAGCCATGACCCAGGGCAGCGCGGCGCTGAGCGTGCCGATCACACCGGCGCCGGCGACCGGACCGATAAAGGAGCCGACACCGCCGACCATGACGGCGACAAAGCCCTGGATCAGGAAGCGGATGCCGAGATCGGCATAGAGGCTGAACACCGGCACGATCAGCGCCCCGGCGAGGCCGGCAAGCGCCGACCCAAAGGCAAAGGTGGCGCCGTACATCAAAGGCGTGGAAATGCCCGACGCGCGCGCCAGCGACGGGTTCTCCAGCGTCGCGCGCATGCGAAGACCAAAGCTCGTGCGCGACAACAGGAGATAGCAGCCCACCATGACCAGCAGCGTGATGACAATGATGGTGAAGCGCCAGGCCGAGATATGCATGGTGCCGATATCGATCGAGCCGCCGATCGGCTCGGGCACGGTGAGATAGAAACCGCCGATCAGGCCGCGCACGGATTCGCGGATGATCAGGCCGAGCGCGTAGGTGCCGAGCATGGCGACGATCGGCGCGGCGTAGAAGCGGCGGATGATCAGCGCTTCCAGCACGAAGCCGAGTGCGCCAACGACGAAGGGCGCAGCGACCATGCCGGCCCAGATCGGCAGGCCCTTGGCATAAGCGAGGTAGGTAATGTAGGCCCCGAGCAGGACGAACTCGCCCTGCGCAAAGTTGAAGATGCCCATCATGCTGGCGATGATCCCAAGCCCCAGCACGATCAGGACGATGATCGCGCCAAAGCTCAGGATTTCGAACGCCGCGACGAACGCGTTAGCCATGCGATGCTGTTCCGTCCGTCTGCATCAATGCCTCGCTCACATCTTCTTCCAGTCGCCGATCTGCTCGAAGGCGTGCGCGGCACGGTAGATGGTGGATTCCTCGAACATCCGGCCGACCAGCATCAGGCCGACGGGCAGGCCGTCGACCATGCCGCACGGCAGCGACATCGCGGGATGATGGGTGATGTCGAACGGCGCGGTGTTGGAGATCATCTCCAGCGCACGCGCGACGTAGTCCTCGCGGCTGGCCGTGGGTTCCGGCAGCTTGGTCGCCTTCATCGGCGTCGTCGGCAGCAAGAGAAGATCGTAATCCCCAAAGGCCTTGTCATAGGCCGCGGTCAGGCGCCGCGAGATGTTGAGCGCCTTGCCGTAGTAGCGGGGGCCAAAGGTGTTGTTGATGTAGGTGCCCAGCATCAAAAACAGCTTTGTCGTCTCGGACAGCGAGTCCGCCTGCCGGCGCCAGCCGCGGTGGAAATCCATCAGCGTGGTCGAGTAGAGGTCGGCGCGGCTAAGACCATAGCCATCGCCATACATCATGGTCTGGGTCATGCCCTCTGTGCCGATCGGCGTCCATATCGCGGGGCCGACGAGATGCATCGGGATCGAAACGGTCTCGACCGTCGCACCCAGATCCTTGAAGCGCTTGGCGGCCTCGCGCACGCTTTCATTGACGGCGGCCTCGGCCGTCGCCTGCTCGAAACCTTCCTTCAAAATGCCGATCTTCATACCCCTGACGCCCTGGCCGAGCGCCTTGGTGTATTCCTCGACCTTCGGCGCCTTGATGCGGGGATCGTAGCCGTCATCGCCGGCGAGCACTTCGAGCAGCAGCGCGTTGTCGGCGACGGTCGCCGTCATCGGGCCGGTATGATCGACGAAAATCTCGATCGGCATGATGCCGGTGTAGGGTACGAGACCCCAGGTCGGCTTCATGCCGTAGGTGCCACAGAACGAGGACGGCATGCGGATCGAACCGCCCTGGTCGCCGCCCATCGCCATGTCGACTTCGCCCAAGGCGACGACGACGCCTGAGCCGGAGGACGAGCCGCCGGCGGAATAGCCCATCTTATGGGGATTATGAACGGCGCCGACCGCTCCGGTGTGGCTGCCGCCGGACATGCAGAAGGATTCACAGTGAGTCTTGCCGCGGATTTCCCCGCCGGCGTCCAGGATGCGCGTGACGACGGTGGCGTCGAAATCGGGAACATAGCCTTCGAGCGTCGCCGAGCCGTTCATCATGGGCACGCCGGCGAGCATGATGTTGTCTTTCAGCGCGACGGTCTTGCCCTTGAGCTTGCCGCTGGCGGCGCCTTTGACCGTCGATTTGCGGTACCAGGCGTTGCGTGGGTTCTCTTCCGCCGAGGGCCGGTAGCCCGGCGTGCGCGGATATTTGACCTCTGGCACCTCGTCCGGCATCGCGCCGACAAGATTGTAGGCATCGATCGAGCCCTGCATCAGGCCGCGGAACGAGGCGACGTCGTCGTCGGTCAGCGCGAGGCCGCACTGCTCGGCGATGCTGCGAAGTTGGGCTGGCGTGGGAAGGACAACTGTCACGGCGCTCTCCTGAAGTTTCTTGAAACGGGTCTCTTGAAACGCTCTCTTTGAACGTTGGGCGCGGCCGCCCCGGCACGACGCACGCACCACCGGCCTCGCCCAAACATTCAAAACGGAAATATTTTCCTTTTCAAGTATTATTTTGCAATGTCGAGCACAACGATTGCCGCGCCTATCAGATCGGCTTGATCAGCTTGAAGTCGAGACCATCGGCCGCGGCGAGATGCATCGGCATTCGCGCGTGCCCGTTGCGGACGGTAACCGGTCCGCGGGCGCCGCTGTAGACGATGTTGCGGCCGGCTGCGACCATCGGCCCCAACGCCAAGGTGCCGGCCTTGTTGGCGACCGCTTCGAGAAAGCGCAGGCCTTCGTAGCTGGATTGTCCGACCGAGCCGATCGGCGGCGCATTCGGCCCGAACATCGCGCAATAGCGGCTTTGGAAGTCGTCATTGGCGCGCGCGCCGGTGCCGGTGAAATAGCCGGAGGCGCAAAACATGTTCTCGCTGTTGTCGGCGCCGATGCCGAGCAGCACGGTCTCGTCCATGGCGCCCGCAAGCCGCAGCGTGGTGGCACCCAAGCCGCATTCGCCGAAGGCGCGATTGAACGCGCTGCTGTCGGTGCCGATCAGCGAGATCAGCACGACGTCGGGCCTCGCGGCACGGATGCGCGCCAGATGCGGCTCGTGATTGTCTTCGCCGAGGGGAACGAACTCCTCGCCGACGACGTGGCCGCCGGTTTCCTTGATGTAGCTCTTGACGGCGCGGTGCGATTGCCAGGGCCAGACGTAATCGCTGCCGATCAGGTACCAGCGCGAGGCCTTCTTGACGTCCGCGAGCCAGTGGATCGACGGCCGACTCTGCCAGCGCGGCGTCTCGCCGATCGCCATGACACCGGGCGTGCGCTCGCCGCCTTCATAGACCGGGGTATAGATATAGGGGATGCGATGACGCGTGGTGACGTCGCGCAGGCCGACGCGGACGGCGCTGGTGTGCAGCCCCACGATGAGGTCGACCTCGTCGAAGGCGATCGCCTGCTCGGCGCGGTTCAGCACCTCGTCGAGCGGGCCGCCGGCGTCGTAAACGGACAGCTCGACCTCGCGGCCGAGAATGCCGCCGCGCTTGTTGATCTCGGCGACGGCGAGTTGCGCACTGTTGGTCGCGCAGGGCCCCCAGACGCCGGGCGATCCCGTGCAGCAAATGAAGCCGCCAATGCGCAGCCTGTTCGCGCCGCGTCGCTTGAAGAAGGCGTGATCGCTCGGCGACAACGCACCGTCAGCCGCCGATGACGACAGATTCCTGAACAGCAGGGACGGCGGCAACGCCGGACCGCCGTGAGCCGGGAAGTTTACCGTCGCGCGCACGCCAACTCCTGTCTGGTACCAGACCTGAAAGCACATTGAGCAGGCGGCCGCGGCATCCGC
This sequence comes from Bradyrhizobium diazoefficiens, assembly GCF_016616885.1. NCBI lineage: Bacteria > Pseudomonadati > Pseudomonadota > Alphaproteobacteria > Hyphomicrobiales > Nitrobacteraceae > Bradyrhizobium > Bradyrhizobium diazoefficiens. Next base: position 7,817,958 of record NZ_CP067102.1, read on the forward strand.
CCTTTTGTTGTGCAATCATCCTATTTTGAAAATATTGTATATTCAAGAATTGAAGTGCATATAGAAGCAGCATTGATTGCAAGACATTCACTCATTTGGGTCAAGACGAAGTCTTAGCCGTGGCAAAACCGAACGCTCCAATCACCGAACACCTCGCTTATCTGCTCGCGCAAGCTAACCGGGAGATCAACCGGCAGCTCGAACTGCGGTTGAGCAAAGAGGGGGTTCCCGTCGAGCAGTGGCGCATCCTGAAAGTGCTGTCGGACGGCGATGGCCATTCGATGGGCGAGCTTGCAGACGCCGTGCTGCTCAACCACCCGACGCTGACCAAGATGATCGACCGCATGGTCTCCGACACGTTGGTCTATCGCGTGCAGGACCCGAACGACCGTCGCAAGGTGCTGATGTTCATCTCCGACCGCGGCAAGGTGCTGTGTCGGAAACTCAACTCGCTCGCGGTCGACCAGGAAGAGCACATCCTGGAGAGCTACGGTGACAAGTCGACGAGCGAGCTGAAGCGGCTGCTGGAGAGCTTGATCGATAGCTCGAACTAAGGGGGCGCCTTTGCGCTTTCTCGCCGACGCGATAGCTGCACACCACACACTCAGCCGTCGTCGCCCGATTTAATCGGGCGATCCAGTATTCCAGAGACCGTCGTTGTTGAATCGAAAGGCCGCGGCGTACTGGGTCGCCCGGTCAAGCCGGACGACGACAGTGGAGGCTGAGGCGAGCGCTCAGCGCCTCACGTGCATGACAGCGCAGCTAACCTTACGCATACCGCCCGTGGCAATGCTTGTACTTCTTGCCTGAGCCGCAGGGGCAGTCCTCGTTGCGGCCGACCTTGCCCCAGCTTGCCGGGTTCTTGGGATCGCGCAGCGCCGCGTCGGTGGCCTGCGGGGCGAGCGTGACACTGGCAAGTGCCATCTCGTCTTCGCCGGTATCCGGGTTGAGCTTGTGCGCTTCCATCTGCGGCAACAGCGGGGCTTCCTGCTCCGGCGGGACGATCTCGACGCGCATCAACTGCGCGGTGACGGCCTCGCGCAGATGCGCGCTCATCTCCTGGAAGAGGTTGAAGGCCTCGGTCTTGTACTCCTGCAACGGATCGCGCTGGCCGTAGCCGCGCAGGCCGATGACCTGACGCAGATGGTCGAGCATGATCAGGTGCTCGCGCCAGAGATGGTCGAGCGTCTGCAGCAGGATGGTCTTCTCGACGTAACGCATCACGTCGGGGCCCCATTGCCCGACCTTGGCCGCCATGTGCTCGTCCGCGCGGGTCTCGATGCGCTTGAGCAGCTCCTCGTCGGCGATGCCCTCTTCCTTGGCCCAATCGTCGACCGGCAGATCGAGATCGAGCACGCGCTTCAGCTCTTCCTTCAGGCCGGCGACGTCCCACTGCTCGGCATAGGCATGCTCGGGCACGTGCTTGGCGACGAGGTCGTCGATGAAGGCATGGCGCATGTCGGTGACGGTCTCGGCGACGCTGTCGTCCTTCATCAGGTCGACGCGCTGGTCGAAGATCACCTTGCGCTGGTCGTTCTGGACGTTGTCGAACTTGAGCAGGTTCTTGCGGATGTCGAAGTTGCGCGCCTCGACCTTCTGCTGCGCCTTCTCCAAGGCCTTGTTGATCCAGGGATGGATGATGGCCTCGCCCTCTTGCAGGCCGAGACGCTGGAGCATGCTGTCAAGGCGATCCGAGCCGAAGATGCGCATCAGATCGTCTTCCAGCGACAGGAAGAACTTTGAGCGGCCGGGGTCGCCCTGGCGGCCGGAACGGCCGCGCAGCTGGTTGTCGATGCGGCGGGATTCATGCCGCTCCGAGCCGATGATGTAGAGGCCGCCCGGCTTCCTGACGGTCTTGGCCGGCTTCGAGCCCTTGGCCGGCTCGATCTCGACGGTCTCCTCGGCCTTCAGCACGATGTCGCGGAAGTGCTCGATGTCGGCCTTGATCTGCTCGATCTTCTTGGCCTTCTCGGCTTCGTCCTCGATGCCGGTGGTCTCCTGCTGGATGCGCATATCGAGCGAGCCGCCGAGCTTGATGTCGGTACCGCGGCCGGCCATGTTGGTCGCGATCGTGATCGCGCCGGGCACGCCGGCCTCGGCGACGATGTAGGCTTCCTGCTCGTGGAAGCGCGCGTTCAGGACCGCGAACAGCTTTGCCGGCTTGTTGGCGCGCGCCGCGGCGTACAGCTTCTGCATCGAATTTTCGTTGCCGAAATCGATCTGCCGATAGCCGTGCTTCTTGAGGTATTCGGCGATCACTTCCGATTTTTCGATCGAGGCAGTGCCGACCAGCACCGGCTGCAGCCGCGAATTGGCGCGCTCGATCTCGGAAAGGATCGCGGCGTATTTCTCGTTCTGAGTGCGATAGACCTCGTCGTCCTCGTCGAGACGGGCGACCGGCAGGTTGGTCGGGATTTCCACGACCTCGAGCTTGTAGATGTCGAACAACTCGTCGGCTTCGGTGAGCGCCGTGCCGGTCATGCCGGCGAGCTTTTCGTACATCCGGAAATAGTTCTGGAAAGTGATCGAAGCCAGCGTCTGGTTTTCCGGCTGGACCTGGACGTGCTCCTTGGCTTCCAGCGCCTGGTGCAAACCTTCGGAATACCGCCGGCCGGCCATCATGCGGCCGGTGAACTCGTCGATGATCACGACCTCGTCGTCGCGGACGATGTAGTCCTTGTCGCGGGTGAACAGCGTGTGGGCGCGCAGCGCCTGGTTGATGTGGTGCACGACGGAGACGTTCTCGACGTCGTAGAGCGACTCGCCCTTGAGCTGGCCGGCATCGCGCAGCAACGTCTCGATCTTCTCCATGCCGGCTTCGGTCAGCGTCACCGTGCGCTGCTTCTCGTCGACCTCGTAGTCGCTCTTGTCGAGCTTGGGCAGGAAGCCGTCGATCGTGTTGTAGAAGTCCGAGCGATCGTCGAGCGGGCCGGAGATGATCAGCGGCGTGCGGGCTTCGTCGATCAGGATGGAGTCGACTTCGTCGACGATGGCGTAGAAGTGCGGCCGCTGGACCATGTCCTCGAGCCGGTACTTCATATTGTCGCGCAGATAATCGAAGCCGTATTCGTTGTTGGTGCCGTAGGTGATGTCGCAGGCATAGGCCGCCTTGCGCTCGGCATCGTCGAGGCCGTGGACGATGACGCCGGTGGTCAGGCCGAGGAAGCCGTAAATCTGGCCCATCCAGCCGGAGTCGCGGCGGGCGAGGTAGTCGTTGACGGTGACGACGTGGACGCCCTTGCCGGCGAGCGCGTTGAGGTAGACCGCGAGCGTCGCCACCAGCGTCTTGCCTTCGCCGGTCTTCATCTCGGCGATGTCGCCCTCATGCAGCACCATGCCGCCGATCAGCTGGACGTCGAAATGGCGCTGGCCGAGCGTGCGCTTGGCGGCCTCGCGCACGGTGGCGAAGGCGGGCACCAGCAGGTCGTCGAGCGTCTTGCCCTCGGCGAGCTGCTTCTTGAACTCGACCGTGCGGGCCTTGAGCGCCTCGTCGGAGAGCTTCGAGACCTCCGCCTCCAGCGCGTTGATCGCGCTGACGCGGGACTGGTATCCCTTCACCCGCCGGTCGTTGGCGGAGCCGAAAAACTTGCGGGCGAGCGCGCCGATCATGCCTAGTTCCTGTGTTCGCGATTTAACCGCGTTGCAGCCAAGAAGTTGTCACCCATCTGCCTATCAACACACCGTGACGCCTGTTGGCGTCAGAGCCCGGACTGCGGGGGTCATCCGCCATATGGGTGGGAATTGGGCTAGTCTGGGTTCAACGGCCAAAAACGCAGCAAAACAAACGCCCTCGCCATGGTCGCGACCGGGCAGAGATATGGCCCGGTCAGGGCCTTGTCAACGGCGGGCGCATTGCGGCTAATTCATCATTTTGACAGACTTTTCGCGTTGCCAAGCCCCCCTGAATTGGGCGAGTGTCCGCCCGGCTTAAGCAGCCCTGCTTCAACATAAGGATTTTGCATGACCACCTCGTTCCCGGTAACCACCGGCCAGCGTTTCCGCCACGCGTCCGCCCTGGCTGGCTGCTTTGCCCTGGCGCTGTCCCTGGCGGTCGCCGGCCCGCTCCGGGCGGCCGACGATCCCGTTCTGGCCAAGGTCAATGGCGTTGAAATCAAGAAGAGTGACGTCGCCATGGCCGAGGAGGAGCTTGGACCGAGCCTCGCCCAGATGGACCCGGCGACCAAGGACGAGAACGTCCTGTCGTTCCTGATCGACATGAAGATCGTGGCCAAGGCCGCCGAGGACAAGAAGGTCGCCGACGGCGAGGAATTCAAGAAGCGGATGGCGTTCGCCCGCAACCGCCTGCTGATGGACAGCCTGCTGGCCCAGGAGGGCAAGGCCGCGACCAACGACGACGCCATGAAGAAGGTCTATGAGGAGGCCTCCAAGCAGATCACCGGCGAGCAGGAAGTGCGCGCCCGCCACATCCTGGTCGAGACAGAGGACGAGGCCAAGGCGGTGAAGGCCGAGCTCGACAAGGGCGCGGATTTCGCCGAGCTGGCCAAGAAGAAGTCGAAGGATCCGGGCTCCGCCGACGGCGGCGATCTCGGCTTCTTCACCAAGGAACAGATGGTGCCCGAATTCTCGACCGTCGCGTTCGCGCTCGAGCCGGGCAAGATCTCCGATCCCGTGAAGTCGCAGTTCGGCTGGCACGTCATCAAGGTCGAGGAAAAGCGCAATCGCAAGGCGCCGGAGTTCGACCAGGTCAAGCCCCAGATCGAGCAGTACGTCACCCGCAAGGCCCAGGCCGACTACGTCGCCAAGCTGCGTGCCGAAGCCAAGGTCGAGCGGACGGACCAGCCGGCGGCAGACGCCAAGCCGGCCGATGCGGCGAAGCCCTCCGACAGCAAGATGGCTCCTCCGGCCAAGAAGTAAAAATCTGCTGTCACTTCGGTGACGCCAAGAGTATCTAAGCATCGCAATGGCCGGGCCTAAAGTGCGCAGCACGTCGCACTGGAGGCCCGGCCATCTGCATATCCAGACCTCACCAAGGCACAAGCGATGTCCTCATCCGTCTCCCCGCTCGCCCCGAAGAACGTTCCCGACATGCCCGTGATCGCGGGCGTCCGTCTCGCGACGGCCGAGGCCGGCATCCGCTACAAGAACCGCACGGACGTGCTGCTGGCGATCATGGACAAGGGCACGGCGGTGGCCGGCGTCTTCACCAAGTCGAAGTGCCCGTCCGCCCCGGTCGAATGGTGCCGCGCCAAGCTGAAGGGCGGCAAGGCACGCGCGCTGGTCGTCAATTCCGGCAATGCCAATGCCTTCACCGGCAAGACCGGCCGCGGCTCCACCGCCCTGACCGCGAAGATCGCGGCCAAGGCCGTCGGCTGCAGCGAGAGCGAGATCTTCCTGGCCTCGACCGGCGTGATCGGCGAGCCGCTGGACGCGACCAAGTTCGACGGCGTGCTGGGACGCCTCGCCGAGACCGCCGAGGCCGGCGATTACCTCGCCGCCGCCAAGGCGATCATGACCACCGACACCTTCCCCAAGGTCGCGACCGCGACCGTGAAGCTCGGCAAGGCCAAGATCACCATCAACGGCATGGCCAAGGGCGCCGGCATGATCGCCCCCGACATGGCGACAATGCTGTCCTTTATCTTCACCGACGCGCCGATCGCGCCCGCCGCGCTGCAGGCGCTGCTCAAGGCCGGCGTCGAGGACACTTTCAATGCGGTGACGATCGACGGCGACACCTCGACCTCGGACACGCTGCTGGCGTTTGCGACCGGCGCCGCCGCCGCGCACGGCGCACCAAAGATCAGCCGCGCCACCGATCCGCGCCTGAAGGCCTTCACCAAGGCCTTCAACCAGATCCTCGCCAACCTCTCCGAGCAGGTCGCCCGCGACGGCGAAGGTGCGCGCAAGCTGGTCGAGATCACCGTCGAGGGCGCCAAGACCAAGGTCTCCGCGCGCAAGATCGCGATGTCGATTGCCAACTCGCCGCTGGTGAAGACCGCAATCGCCGGCGAGGACGCCAATTGGGGTCGCGTGGTGATGGCGGTCGGCAAGGCCGGCGAGCCGGCCGATCGCGACAAGCTGTCGATCGCCTTCAACGGCATCCGCGTCGCCAAGAGCGGCGCACGCGATCCGTCCTATGACGAGGCCCAGGTGTCGGAAGCGATGAAGGCCCCGGAGATCGCGATCAAGGTCTCCCTCGGCCTGGGCAAGGGCCGCGACCGCGTGCTGACCTGCGACCTCACCAAGGAATATGTCGCGATCAACGGGGATTACAGGTCTTAAGCGGAGCCGATGGCCGATCTCAAGCTGACACTGGTGGTGGCGTGTGCGCTGGTCGACGCCGACAAGCGCGTCCTGATCGCGCAGCGCCCCGAAGGCAAGACGCTCGCGGGACTCTGGGAATTTCCCGGCGGCAAGTGTGAACCCGGTGAGCGGCCGGAGCAGAGCCTGATCCGCGAGCTCCATGAGGAGCTCGGCATCACCGTCGCCGAGCCCTGTCTGGCGCCGCTGACCTTTGCGAGCCACGGCTACGAGACCTTTCATCTCTTGATGCCGCTCTACATCTGCCGGCGCTGGGAAGGGATCGTCGAAGCCCGCGAAGGCCAGAATCTCGCCTGGGTCCGCGCCAACAAGCTGCGCGACTATCCAATGCCGCCCGCGGACATTCCGCTGATCCCGCATTTGATTGATTTGCTGATGTGACGATGCTCTTGCATCGTCATCCCGGGGCGCACGAAAGCGCGAACTACGCATCGCCCCGGAATGACCAACTACTTCTCCCCCGCCTTCTTCACCGCCTCCGCCATGCTCGCTTTCGCCGATCCCGGCTTCAGCGGCTGCTGCTGGCTTGCATGCGGCGCCCAGCCCGAGAGCCAGATGATGTCGAAGGTCGCGCGGATGCGGCCGTCGGCATCGGCAAAGCGCTCGGCGTAGATTTCGGCCATGCGCAGCAGCGTCGCGCGCCGGCTCGGCGCACGCCGCCGCTCGATCAGCACATTGGCCGCGCCCATGCGGCGGATATCCTGCATCAGGGCGAACGCGGTGCCATAGCGCACCACGACGCGATCGATGTCGGTGACCGGCAACGCAAAGCCTGCCCGCTGCAACAGTGCGCCGATGTCGCGTAAGTCGGCGAACGGCGCCACGCGCGGCGACACGCCGCCTTCGCATTCGGCCTCTGCCGCGGCAAAGGCCTGGCGCAGCTCGGTGAGGCTATCGCCGCCGATCATCGCGGCGAGCAGCAGCCCGTCCGGCTTCAGCGCGCCGCGAACCTGCGCGAGCACGCCGGGAAGATCGTTGACGAATTGCAGCGCCAGCGCGGAAACGACAAGATCGAGGCTCTCCGGCGCGAACGGCAATTTCTCCGCACCCGCTGCATCGAGCGCGATCCGTTCGATGGAAGGCAGCCGCGCCCGCAGCCCCGCGAGCCCCTCACCGGGCGTCCAGAGATCGACCGGGGCGTGAAACTCGCGCATCACCGCAGCCAGCCGGTCGGACATGTCCTCGGCGACCCGATCGAGCAGGAAGGAGGCCGGCCCCTGCGCCTGCGCGCGCTGCTGCCGCGCATGCAGCAATGCGCGATCAAACAAGGCGGGCGGGGTCTGCGGGTTCTGGGCCATGCTGCTGGTTACGCCGATCACGACGGTTCTGGCAATCCGGTGCATGCGGCGCTAGCCTCCCGCCATGGACGCCAACGCCGCCCCCACCCGCTCCATCGCCGCACCCTTGCGAGCCGCATGGACGGCTGGCCGCCACGCGCTGTCGCGCGCGGCGCGGCTGGCGCTCGACATTGCGCTGCCGACCTTGTGCGTGTCCTGCCGCGAGCCGGTCGATGGTGAAGGCGTGTGCGCGGCCTGCTGGTCGCGGCTGTCCTTCATCGAGCGGCCCTATTGTCCGCGGCTCGGCATTCCCTTCGTCTATGATCCCGGCCCCGATATGCTGTCGATGGAGGCGATCGCGAGTCCGCCGGCTTATCAGCGGGCACGCGCGGCGGTGCGCTATGACGATGTCGCGCGCACGCTGGTGCATGCACTGAAATACCAGGATCGCACGGATCTGGCGCCCGCCATGGGCCGCTGGATGGCGCGCGCGGGCGGCGAGCTGCTTGCCGGCGCCGACATGCTGGTGCCGGTGCCCCTGCATTGGCGCCGGGCCTGGCGCCGCCGCTACAACCAGTCCGGCGCGCTGGCGCACATCATCGCGCGGCAGAGCGGGATCAAGGTGCGTGGCGAGGTGCTGCGCCGGGTGCGCGCCACCGAGCAGCAGATCGGCCTATCGCGGGCCCAGCGCGCCACCAATGTGCAGGGCGCATTCCAGGTATCCCCCGACCGTCAGGCCGAGATCCAGGGCCGGCGTATCATCCTTGTCGATGATGTCCTGACCTCAGGTGCGACCTTGGATGCCTGCGCACGCGCTTTGCTTCGCGCAAAGGCAGCCCAGGTCGACGTGCTGGTCTTTGCCCGGGTTGTCGAGAGCCGGTAAACTCCCATATAATTCAATAAATTCATGACATGAGAGCGCTGGACGCCATGACCGCTGCTGTCGAGATCTACACCAGGCCGGGATGCGGCTATTGTTCCGCGGCCAGGTCGCTTCTGAACCGCAAGAAGGCGACCTTCGCGGAATTCGACGTCGCCAAGAACCCGTCCTGGCGCGAGGAGATGTACGACCGCGCCGGCGAAGGCTCGACCTTCCCGCAGATCTGGATCGGCGGAACCCATATTGGCGGCTGCGACGACCTCTACGCGCTCGATCGCGAAGGCAAGCTCGACGGCCTGCTCGAAAGCATCAAGGCGGTCTCATGAGCGACAACAGGACCTTCACTGCCGCCATGGTGCAGATGCGCACCGGGCTGGTGCCCGAGCCGAGCCTCGCACAGGCAACAAAACTGATCCGGCAGGCCGCGGCCAGCGGCGCCGACTACGCGCAGACGCCCGAAGTCAGCAACATGATGCAGGTGAACCGCAAGGCGCTGTTCGAGCATCTCCAGAGCGAAGAGAACGACGCCTCGCTGAAGGCGTATCGCGCGCTCGCGGCCGAGCTGAAGATCCACATCCATGTCGGCTCGCTGGCGCTGCGCTTCTCGCCGGAGAAGGCGGTCAACCGCTCCTTCCTGATCGGGCCCGAGGGCAATGTGCTCGCGAGCTACGACAAGATTCACATGTTCGACATCGAGCTGCCGGACGGCGAGAGCTATCGCGAATCCGCCAACTACCAGCCGGGCGAGACCGCCGTGATCTCCGACCTGCCCTGGGGCCGCGTCGGGCTGACGATCTGCTACGACGTGCGCTTCCCCGCGCTCTACCGCGCACTGGCCGAGAGCGGCGCCTCGTTCATCACCGTGCCCTCGGCCTTCACCCGCAAGACCGGCGAGGCGCATTGGCACATCCTGCTGCGGTCGCGCGCGATCGAGACCGGCTGCTTCATCTTCGCGGCTGCCCAGGCAGGCATCCACGAGAACAAGCGCGAGACCTATGGCCACTCGCTGATCATCGATCCCTGGGGCGAGATCCTCGCCGAGGGCGATGTCGAGCCCGGCATCATCATGGCCACGATCGATCCGGCCAAGGTCGAGACCGCGCGCCGCGCGATCCCCTCGCTCCAGCACGGCCGCCGCTTCGGCGTCTCCGATCCCAAGGCCGGGCCGGATCATCTGCATCTGGTGCGGGGATCGGCATGATCCGCTACGCGCTCCATTGCGACCGCGACCACCAATTCGAGAGCTGGTTCCAGAGTTCGTCGGCTTACGATTCGCAGGTGAAGCGCAAGCTCGTGACCTGCCCGATCTGCGGCTCCACCAAGATCGACAAGGCGATCATGGCGCCGCGCATCGTCGGCAAAAAGGGGCGTGGACCCGCAACACCGCCGCCGGAGCCGGCAACGACCACCGCGCCCGAGGCTGCGCCGTCCGGATCGACCTCGCTGATGATGGCGCAGGAGCGTGAGCTCCGCGCCAAGCTGAAGGAACTGCGGGATCACATCGTGAAGAACGCCGACAATGTCGGCGAGCGCTTTGCGAACGAAGCCCGTGCAATGCATTACGGCGACAAGGAGCACCGCCCGATCTACGGCGAGGCCTCGCCCGACGAGGCCAAGTCGCTGATCGACGAGGGTATCGAAGTGTCGCCGCTGCCGACATTGCCGGAAGACCGGAACTAGGCCCCCACCAGCACCGCAACGCCGAAAATGATCAGCGCGATGCCGGCAAGCTCGCGCGGCGCGATCGGCTGCTTGAACGAGTAGTACGCCACTGCTTGCGCGAACAGCACCTCGATCAGCGCGAGCGTGCGGACATTAGCGGCGGCCGTCAGCGCGAAGGCCAGGAACCAGAATTGCGACGAGAAGGCGCCCATGAAGCCGGCAAACAGCGACGGCTTCCACAGGCCGAGGATCGCCTGGAGCACCTTCGGCGCGCGCCAGAGCAGATAGATCGTCAGAATCGCCGTCTGCGCGAGCAGGCCCAGCACCAGCGTGAACGAGGCCGCCGTCACAAAGGACACGCCGGGCACGGTGATGATGGCGCCGCGGAAGCCGACCGCGGACAGGGCGAACGCCGCGGCCGCCACGAGTCCCAGGATGGTCGGCTTCAATTCCGCAAAACTCTTCTCGCCGCCGGGCCGCAGCGCGGTGATGACGACGCCGACGGTCGCGACCACGATGGCCAGCACCTTGAGCCAGGTGAGGTGATCGCCGAGGAAGACGAAGCCGAAAATCGCGGTCTGGATCGCCTCGGTCTTGAGATAGGCGGTCGTCACCACAAAGGAGCGGTCGTTCATCGCGAGCAACATGAGGCCCGTCCCGACAATCTGGCTGAGTGCCCCGAGCAGCAGCCACGGCCAGAACACCGTCGGCGGCATGTCGAGATGGTCGCCGGTCGCGACCAGCACAACGGCTAAAAACAGCAGCGAGAACGGGAAGCCGAACAGGAAGCGGATATTGGTCGCGCCCCAGGTCCCCAGCGGCTTCGTGAGCGACCGTTGCATCGCATTGCGCGCGACCTGGCCGAGCGCAGCAATGACGGTGAAGGGAATCCAGAGGCTGGTGATGGTGAGCATGGGTGGGGGCTACTACAGAAGTGTCGATGCAAACTGCCGATGGCGTGGCGGCAGGTCAATCATGCTCACGTCATAGGAGCGATGCTCCCGCAACAAACTCCGCCGTCGTCCTGGACAAGCGAAGCGCAGATCCAGGACCCATTACCCCAGGGAGCAGTATTGCGTAGGCTCATGGTTGCGAGCTTCGCGCTTCAACTTCTCTCTGAGGTAATGGGTCCTGGCTTTTCGCCAGGACGACGCCTTTGGTGGTGAAGCGGCGGAGCCCTGCAGGCCGCAGGCCCTCACACCATCCCTTCCGCCACCACCATGTAGTTCACGTCCATATCCGACGAGAGCATCCATTTGTCGGCGAAGGGGGAGTAGACGACGCCGGTCTGCTCGGTGATGACGAGGCGGCTGTCGAGGAGATATTTCGTCAGCTCGTCGGGGGTCACGAACTTGTTCCACTCATGAGTGCCGCGCGGCAGCCAGCGCAGGACGTATTCGGCGCCGACGATGGCGAGCGCAAAGCTTTTCCAATTGCGGTTGAGGGTGGACACGACCATCAGGCCGTTGGGCTTCAGCATCGAGGCGCAGCGCTTGAGGAAGACGCCGACGTCGACGACGTGCTCGATCACCTCCATCGCCAGCACGATGTCGAAGCGCTCGCGCGGGTCGATCTCCTCCACCGTGGTGCAGCGATAGTCGATCGACAGATGGCTCTTGCCGGCATGCAGCTTCGCCGCGGCGATGTTGCTGGCCGACGGATCGACGCCGATGACCTGTGCGCCCAGCCGCGACAGCGGCTCGCACAGCAGGCCGGCACCGCAGCCGATGTCGAGCACGCGCAGGCCGCCGAGGCAATTGAGGCTGCGCACATTGCGCTCGAACTTGCGGCAGGCGGCGTCGCGGATATAGCCGAGCCGCAGCGGATTGATCCGGTGCAGCGGCGCCATCCTGCCCTTGGGATCCCACCACTCGGCCGAGAGCTTTGAGAATTTGGCGATCTCGGCGGCGTCGACGGTCGAGCCCGGCGGGGGGCTTACTGATGCGGAAGTATCTTGCTGCATGCTCATGGTGACGCGCGGTCCTACCGCGTGGTGATCGAACTACGGAAGGCCAGCGGCGAGGCGATGGTCTTGATCGTCTCGATCCCCTCGCCGACGCCGCGAATGGTCACGTCGCCGTAGTTGAGAATTCGTCCAAGAATCGTCTGATCGACGTCGACACTCTCGACCTTGTCCAGCGCCATTTCAAACGTGCGGCGCTTGATGAAGCCGGTCTTGTGGACAACCCGGAGGTTGGTGACGTCGGTCTCGGTGGTGAAGCGATGGAACCAGCCCTTCACGGTCCAGAACATGGCGGCCAGCGCCACCAGGCCGGAGCCGAACAGGCAGATGATCATCACGCTGTAGATGTCGCTCTGGCGAGAAAGGACAAATAAGGCCACGGCCACGATCCAGGCCAGAATCGCCGGCAAATAGAAGATCCAGTGCGCATTGGTCGAATACAGCACCCGCTCGCCCGGTTGCAGGATCTCGTCAATATAGCGCGCCATAACCTCGATTAACCCATTGCCCGGATTGGACCCCGCAGGAACCCGCTTGCCCCCGGCCCCGCCCCTCTGTATACGCGCGGTCGGAATCCGCGAGGCGTCCGTCCAGCGCGGGTCACCATACTGATCCTTATGAAGGAATGCACGCGTCGTCATGAGCCGCCTCGTGATGAAATTCGGCGGCACGTCCGTCGCCAACATCGAACGTATCCGCAACGTCGCACGCCATGTGAAGCGTGAGGTCGACGCCGGCCACGAGGTGGCCGTGGTCGTCTCCGCGATGTCCGGCAAGACCAACGAGCTGGTGGCCTGGTGCACCGAGGCCTCGCCGATGCACGACGCGCGCGAATATGACGCCGTCGTCGCCTCCGGCGAACAGGTGACCTCGGGCCTGCTGGCCATCGTGCTCCAGGGCATGGGTATCCAGGCCCGCTCCTGGCAGGGCTGGCAGATCCCGATCAAGACCAGCGACGCCCATGCCTCGGCCCGGATCGAGGACATCGACGGCAGCGAGATCATCATTCGTTTCAGGGATCGCAAGGAGGTCGCGGTCATCGCCGGCTTCCAGGGCATCGATCCCAAGACCAACCGGATCACCACGCTCGGCCGCGGCGGCTCCGACACCTCGGCCGTGGCGATCGCGGCCGCCGTCAAGGCCGACCGCTGCGACATCTACACCGACGTCGACGGCGTCTACACCACCGACCCGCGAATCGTGCCGAAGGCCAAAAGGCTCGACAAGATCGCGTTCGAGGACATGCTGGAACTGGCCTCCCAGGGCGCGAAAGTGCTCCAGGTGCGCTCGGTGGAACTCGGCATGGTCCACAACATGCCGATCTTCGTCCGCTCGAGCTTCGACAAGCCCGAGGATATCGACCCGCATGCCAACCAGCCGCCCGGCACGCTGATCTGCAGCGAGGAGGAGATCATGGAAAGCCACGTCGTCACCGGCATCGCCTTTTCAAAGGACGAGGCCCAGATCTCGGTGCGCCAGATCGAGGACAAGCCCGGCGTGGCCGCGTCGATCTTCGGCCCGCTCGCGGAAGCCAATATCAACGTCGACATGATCGTTCAGAACGTGTCCGAGGACGGCAAGACCACCGACCTCACCTTTACGGTGCCGGCGGCCGACTACAACCGCGCCAAGGACACGATTACCGCCGCCAAGGCCACGATCGGCTATATCAGGCTTGATACCGCGACCGACGTCGCCAAGATCTCGGTGATCGGCAGCGGCATGCGCAGCCATGCCGGCGTCGCCGCCCAGGCGTTTTCGGCCCTCGCCGGACGGAACATCAACATCCGGGCCATTACAACCTCCGAGATCAAATTCTCGGTTCTGATCGACGCCGCCTATACCGAGCTTGCGGTGCGCACCCTGCACACGCTCTACGGCCTCGATCAGACTTAGACTAATTTTCTCTTAGCGGTTGCAGCAAACGCGAAGGTGTACACACCTTCGCGTTTGGCAGGCGTTTTGCTTGGCAAAACAAGCCTCAATTCGCTATACGGCGAACAGGGTGGGCTGCCGCAGACTGTGTCCCAGTTCAGGCTGCTGATTCGGTGCAAGCGCAAAATCTTGAGCAGATTTGAGTTTGCGCCTGGGCCGGACAGACAATTTGATTGTTTTTCTGGAATTTTGGGCCAGCCGCCGGCCAATATCGCCGGGCCGGGCAGACGGAGGAGATTGACGGTTCATGCGGAGCGCGTCGGGAGGTCCCCGCGTCTTGTTGAGACGGCTCCGCGAAACCATGGCGGAGCAGGTCTCGGCCCAGGAGCGGCTGGACAAGATCGTGGTGCTGATCGCCGCCAACATGGTGGCCGAGGTGTGCTCGGTCTATGTGCTGCGCATCGACAACACCCTCGAGCTCTACGCCACCGAAGGCCTCAACCGCGAGGCCGTGCACCATACCGTGCTGAGTGCCCATGAGGGCCTGGTCGGCCTCGTCGCCAGCGAGGCGACGCCGCTCAATCTGAACGACGCCCAAAGCCATCCGGCCTTCTCGTTCCGCCCCGAAACCGGCGAAGAGATTTACCACTCGTTCCTCGGTGTGCCGATCCTGCGCGCCGGCAATACGCTCGGCGTGCTGGTGGTGCAGAATCGCGCCAAGCGCACCTATGTCGAGGAAGAGCTCGAAGCGCTGCAAACCACCGCCATGGTGCTGGCGGAGCTGATCGCCTCGGGCGAATTGTCCGCGCTCGCCCAACCCGGCGCCGAGCCCGCAGCGCGCCATTCCACCCAGAAGGCCGGCGCGATCCTCTCGGAAGGCATCGCGCTCGGCCATGTCGTGCTGCACGAGCCGCGCGTCGTCATCAAGGACTACATCGCCGAGGATCTGCCGAAGGAGATCAAGCGGCTCGACACCGCGCTCGCCAAGCTGCGCTCGGATCTCGACCGCATGCTGGAGCGTGGCGATGTCGCCGAGGGCGGCGAGCATCGCGACGTGCTCGAAGCCTACCGCATGTTCGCCAACGACCAGGGCTGGTCGCACAAGCTGCACGAGGCGGTCGCCACCGGCCTCACCGCGGAAGCCGCGGTCGAGCGCGTCCAATCCGACACCCGCGCCCGCATGCTGCGCGTGACCGATCCTTACTTGCGCGACCGGCTGCACGATCTCGAGGATCTCGGCTATCGCCTGATGCGGCAGCTGGTCGGCCAGGACCATGCGCCCTCACGTGAGCAGATGCCCGACAACGCCATCGTCATCGCACGCGCGATGGGACCGGCGGCGCTGCTCGACTATGACCGCAAGCGCCTGCGCGGCATCGTGCTGGAGGAAGGCACCGCCAACTCCCACGTTTCGATCGTGGCGCGCGCGCTCGGCATTCCCGCCGTCGGCGAGGTCCCGAACGCGCCCGGCATCGCCGACCCCGGCGACGCCATCATCGTCGACGGCACCTCGGGCGCGATCTATGTGCGGCCCTCGCAGGAAGTCGAGGCCGCCTACGCCGAGCGCGTGCGCTTCCGTGCCCGCCGCCAGGCGCAATATCTGGCGCTGCGTGACCGGCCCTGCGTTACCAAGGACGGCCAGAAGGTCGAGCTCCTGATCAACGCGGGCCTTGCGATCGATCTGCCGCATATCGAAGACACCGGCAGCGCCGGCATCGGGCTGTTCCGCACCGAGTTGCAATTCATGGTCGGCCAGAGCCTGCCGCGCACCAGCGACCAGCTCGCGCTCTACCGCGCCGTGCTGGATGCCGCAGGCACCAAGCCCGTCACCTTCCGCACCCTCGACATCGGCGGCGACAAGGCGCTGCCCTATATGGAGACGGTGATCGAGGAGAATCCTGCGCTCGGCTGGCGCGCGATCCGGCTCGGACTCGACCGTCCCGGCCTGTTGCGTGGCCAGATCCGCGCGTTGCTGCGCGCCGGCGGCGGCCGCGCGCTGCGTATCATGTTCCCGATGATCTCGGAGGTCGCCGAGTTCGATTCGGCAAAGGCATTGGTCGAGCGCGAGCTGACTTATCTGCGCCAGCACGGCCACACGCTGCCGGAGCGCATCGACATCGGCACCATGGTCGAGGTGCCGGCGCTGCTCTACCAGCTTGACGAACTACTGAAGAAGGTCGACTTCATCTCGGTCGGCTCCAACGATCTGTTCCAGTTCCTGTTCGCGGTCGACCGTGGCAATCCCAAGGTCTCCGAACGCTTCGACACCATGTCGACGCCGATCCTGCGCGCGCTGCGCGACGTGGCGCGCAAGTCCCTGGCGGCGCAGAAGTCGCTGTCGCTTTGCGGCGAGATGGCCTCGAAGCCGATCGGCGCGCTGGCGTTGATCGCGATGGGCTACCGTTCGTTGTCGCTGTCGGCGACCGCGCTCGGCCCGGTCAAGGCGATGGTGATCGACCTCGACGCCAAGAAGGCCGAAGCGATGCTTGGGCCGCTGCTGGATGCGCCTGCGGGGAGCGTCTCGATCCGGCAGAAGCTGACGGAATTTGCCGAGACCGAAGGCCTGGCGTTGTAGCGGGCCTGCCGTCCGTCTTCGCCGCCTCGCCTCCCTCCACTTTTTTGAGACCAAACCGATGTCGTCACTCCCCGAAGCCAAACTTGACGTCCTGCTCGCGCATCACGCCTCGCTCGAGGCCGAATCGCTGGGACAGCTCTCCTCCGAGCGCTATGTGCAGGTCACGCGCGAGCTCGCCGAGATCACCCCGCTGATCGAGGCGGTGAAGGCCTATCGTGCCGCCGTCAAGGAACTCGCCGACACCGAGGCGCTGATCGCCGATCCTGCGACCGACGCCGAGATGCGCAGCATGGCGGAGGCCGAGCGCGACGAGCTCAATCCGAAGATCGAGGACCTGGTCCAGAAGATCCGCGTCGCGCTGCTGCCGAAGGACGCCATGGACGACCGCAACGTCGTGCTGGAAATCCGCGCCGGCACCGGCGGCGACGAGGCCTCGCTGTTCGCCGGCGATTTGTTCCGGATGTACGAGCGCTTTGCCGCTTTGCAGGGCTGGAAGGTCGAGGTGATCTCGGCGAGCGAAGGCACGGTCGGCGGCTTCAAGGAAATCATCGCGGAGGTGCAGGGCCGCGGCGCATTCTCCAAGCTGAAGTTCGAGTCCGGCGTGCACCGGGTGCAGCGCGTGCCTGACACGGAAACGCAGGGACGCATCCACACATCCGCTGCAACTGTCGCCGTGCTGCCCGAGGTCGAGGAGGTCGACGTCGAGATCAAGAACGACGATCTGCGCATCGAGACCATGCGTGCGCAAGGCGCCGGCGGCCAGCACGTCAACAAGACGGAATCGGCGATCCGCATCACCCACATCCCGACCGGCATCGTGGTGATGATGCAGGATAGCCGCTCGCAGCATAAGAACCGAGCCTCCGCCATGAACATCCTGCGCTCGCGCATCTATGATGCCGAACAGCAGCGCGTCGACGCCGCGCGCTCGGCCGAGCGCAAGGAGAAGGTCGGCTCCGGCGACCGCAGCGAGCGCATCCGCACCTACAATTTCCCGCAGGGGCGCGTCACCGACCACCGCATCAATCTGACGCTCTACAAGCTGCCGCAGGTGATCGCGGGAGAATCGCTCGGCGAATTGACCGATGCACTGACCACCGAGCACCAGGCCGCACAGCTCGCCGCGCAAGGCGCGGCGGCGTAACGAGACTGTGCCGCTCAGACCCCGCCGGACTGCCTGAACGATTTCAGCAGCCGGCTCAAGGCCGGGCTCGCCGCGCGACGGAGCTCCTCCAGATTTTTCCGCGAGAGCGCCCGCAGCTTTTGCTCGCCCTTCCCTGTCAGCTTGAGATGCACGCGCCTGGCATCCTCGGGATCGGCAACCTTGCGGATCAGTCCGACCTTGGCCATGCGATTGAGCAGCTCGACGGCGGAGTGATGCCGGATCAGGAGAAATCGCGCGATATCGCCGACCGTCGCAGGCTGCGGATGAACAAAACCCTTGATCCCGAGCAGCGCCTGATGCTGTTGCGGCGTCAATCCCTGATCCTTCGCGGCTGCCTCGCTGAACGCCAGGAAGCTCCGAATCTGATAGCGGAATTGCGCCAGTGCTGCGTAGTCGGCCTCGCGCATCGCGCCGGCCTTCGAGGGCACGGCACGCACAGGACCTGTCTTCCGCTTTGAGTCGGCCATTCCCTGCCTTCGACGCCCCGCTCTCGACGGTGCGGGCGCTGCCGAGATTAGCAAGAAAGGCACGGTGCAACCAACCGACGGTCACCGGGATGCACACATATCGGCGGCCTCGCGGGCCGCCTATTCGAAGCTCGACAGCAGGATCTTCACCAGGATGATTTGAAACGCGATCGGAATGCGGACGCTCTTTCGCCGGATCGAGCGCTGCAGCGCACCGGCGATCTCCGCACTGGTCAGGGCGCCGGCCGACGCGTTGGCGATCAGCTCGGCCCACATCTGCGACAGCGAGCCGCCGGGCGGAATCACCGGCTTGATGGTCACGCCGCAGCCCTGCGCCCAGTCGACGATCTCCCGCATCGTATGCGGACCGCAGTTGCGGGCGGTCGCGAGGCGCTCGGCGGTCAACATGCGCAGCAGCTCGCGCGAGGGCGACCAATTCCCCTTCGGCGGCTGCTCCCCGGTGAGCTCGACCGCGAGCTCCTTCAGCACATTCTGGGCCCGCACGCTCAGTCGCTTCATCGGCCCCGGCGCGCGCTTCGCTTGGGCGGAGCCGATAGCCGGTCCCCGCTCGCCAGTCGGCCGATTGCGTGGCTCGGGCGTGCGGGAGGTCTCGCCGGACTGCGGCGCCATACGCTGGTCGTCGCCTTCCGCGGGCCACGCCACCTCAGGCCGCTCCGCGTGCTGCGGCCATGATCGTCGCTTCCGGACACCTGCCACTGTCGTCTGCCGCGCCATTTATCTCGCCGAACCCGCCAGCCTCGTACTCACAAAGACTAATATATATCGTGATCCGATATGTTTTCACGACATAATTTTTGTCGTTCGACCAAAGGCGAAATTGACAGACGGCCTTCACAAGCAATGCTTACGTCCAAGAGCTACACGCGGATGTGACGTGCCCGGCGCGGGCAGGCCTACGAGGCCGGCCGCCGCCGGACAAGTCGTGTTTTGCCTGCAAACAAGAACGATGTTCGGAGGAAACGACCATGACTGACGATCTCATCCGCCGCGGCCTCTCGCGCCGAGGCCTGCTCCAGACCACAGCGGGCCTTATCGGCGGCTCGGTGCTGCCGGCGATGCCGGCGTTTGCCGAAGACAAGCCCGCGATCGGCTCCTATCCCGCGGGCGTGTCGGGTTCCACCGCCTTCATCGGAATCTCGGTGCCGCGCACCGGCACCTATGCCGTGCAGGGCGAGGACGAGCTCAAGGGCTATCAGCTCGCGATCGAGCACATCAATGAAGGCCACGAGCTGATCAAGAAGATCTCGCCGAAGACCAGCAAGGGCGTGCTCGGCAAGGAGCTGAAATTCGGCGTCGCGGATTCCGCGGCCAAGCCGAACGAGGCGGTGCAGGCGCAGCAACGCTTCATCAGCGAGAACAAGGCGATCATGATCACCGGCGGCACATCGAGCGCGGTTGCGGTCGCGCTGAACAAGCTCGCCCAGCGCGAGCACGTGCTGTTCGTGTGCGGCATCTCCGGCTCGAACGACACCACCGGCAAGGACTGCGTGCGTTACGGCGTTCGTCAGAATTTCTTCGGCCAGACCGCCGCGGCCGCGATCGGCCCGGTGATGGTGCGGGAGTTCGGCAAGGGCAAGAAGGCCGCGTATCTCACTCCGGACTACACCTACGGTCACACCGTCACCAAGTCGATGCAGGACTTCCTCGCGACCGCCGGCTGGACCACCGTGACCAACCAGGTCGCCCCGCTCGGCGCGCCCGATTATTCCTCGTATCTGCTGAACGTCGCCAACTCCGGCGCCGACGTGCTCATCAACGTCAATTGGGGCCACGACGCCGTGCTCTCGACCCAGCAGGCCAAGCAGTTCGGCGTGCTCGACAAGATGAAGCTGGTGGTTCCCTACCAGGTGCCTTTCATCGCGCGCGAGACCGGCGGCCTGATGCAGGGCGTCTATGCCGCCACCGACTATTGGTGGACGATCGAAGACAAGTTCCCGCTGGCCAAGATGTTCAACGAGGCCTTCGAGAAGAAGTACGGCTACAAGCCGGAATGGGGCGCAGAAAACGCCTATGTCAGCTTCGCGCACTGGGCCCATATGTGCGAGGAGGCCGGCAGCTTCAATCCGCCCGACGTGATCAAGGTCTATGAGAAGGGCGAGACGATCCCCTCCCTCGTCGGCGACGTGCATTACCGGCCCGAGGATCACCAGTGCATTCGTCCGGTGATCATCGTCAAGGGCAAGCAGCAGAAGGACATGAAGAACAAGGAAGACTGGTACGACGTCGTGGAGATCGTCCCGGGTGAAGGCCTGATGCAGAAGCCGGACGCTTTCGGCTGCCATCTCGGCGACTACACCTGAGTCCGCGCTAACCCCTGTGACGCCGTAGGCCTTGCTCTGGACCTGCGGCGTCACCTTTTTGACGCAAGCCCTGCGCGCGTCACAACAGCGATCGTTGCATGATTAGTTGGCCAAATCTCGTTTCGCAGCTTTTCAATGGGCTCGCGCTCGGCGCCCTGCTCGCGCTGATCAGCTCCGGCCTGACCATCATCTACGGCACGCTCGGCGTGCTCAACCTCGCGCATGGCGCGATGTTCATGATCGGCGGCTATGCCGGCTTCGTCACCTACCAGTACACGGAATCGTTCATCCTCGCCATCATCGCGGGCTCACTGTTCGTGATGCTGCTCGGCGTCGTGATGGAGCGAACCATCATCCGCCATTTCTATCACCGCCCGCACGAGGACCAGCTGCTCGTCACCTTCGGGCTCGGCATCTGCTTCGTCGAGATCATCCGGCTGATCTTCTCCAGCCAGTCGCAGCTGGTGCCGCCGCCGGCGATATTCCAGGGCATCACCAATCTCGGCTTCATGTTCTATCCGACCTACCGGCTCGCCGTGGTCGGTATCGTCGCGGTCGCACTCGGCGCGCTGTTCATCATCCTCTACCGGACCCGGCTCGGCATGATCGTGCGCGCCGGCATCGAGGATTCGGTGATGGTCGATTCGCTCGGCATCAACGTCTACCGCGTCTTCATGGTCGTGTTCGGCATCGGCGCAATGGCCGCCGGCTTTGCCGGCATCGTCAACGCGCCGGTGGTGTCGCTGACGCCGGGCATCGGTGACGACATCCTGGTCCAGACCTTCGTGGTCGTGGTGATCGGCGGTGTCGGCTCGTTCCCCGGCGCGATCCTCGGCGGCCTGATCGCCGGTGAGATCATCAGCGTCACCTCCATGTTCAACCCCGGCTACGCCTATGTGATGCTGTTTGCGGCGATGACGCTCGTGCTCGTGGTGCGACCGCATGGCCTGCTCGGCGTCCAGGGCCGCGAATAAGTGATCGCCTGATGCTCAAGCAACGCCCGTTCCTGATCGAGACACTGACGGCCATCGGCCTGATCGTGGCTCCCTTCGTGCTGCCTCATCTCGGTTTCGCGCCGAACACGGTGAACCGGATCCTGGTCTGGGGCCTGTTCGGCCTCGGCTTCGACATCCTGTTCGGCTTCACCGGGCTGCTGTCGTTCGGCCAGTCCGCGTTCTACGGCACCGGCGGCTTCGTCGCCGCCTACCTCTTGACCCGCGCCGGCTTCAGCAACGTGCTGGGCGCGCTGGTCATCGGCATGATCGCGGCGGCGGCAACCGGCTATCTGATCGGCCTGATCGCGCTGCGACGCACCGGCATCTACTTCGCCATGATCACGGTCGCGATCGCGGAAGTGTTCTTCTTCGTCGAGTTCAATCCGCTCTCCGACTTCACCGGCGGCGAGAACGGCCTGCCGGGCGTGCCGACCCCGAGCTTCAATCTCGGCTTCACCACCATCCACTTCACCAATGGCTGGTCGCTCTATCAATTCATCGCGCTGTGCTATTTCGTCGGCGTCATCATCGCGCTCAGGATCGTGCGCTCGCCGGTCGGGGCGATACTCAGCGCGATCCGGGACAATCCGCTGCGGGCCACCGCCGTCGGCCACAACATCCACGGCTACAAGCTGACCGCCTTCGTGATCGCCGCCGCATACGCGGGCTTCGCCGGTGGTTTGCTGGGCGTGCTCCAGGCCTTCATGCCGCCCGACGCCTTCACCTTCGACACCTCCGGCCAGCTCGTGATGCAGACCGCCATCGGCGGTAGGGGCACGCTGTTCGGCCCGCTGGTCGGCGCAACCGTCTGGCTGTTCCTGCAGGATTTCCTCCAGTCCGCGCTGGGGCTGGGAGCCGCCTGGAAGCTCGTGCTCGGCGTTGTGTTCGTGCTGCTGGTCTGCTTCCTGCGTGGCGGCATTGTCGGCGGCCTCGTCGATCTCTATGGCCTCGTCTCCGGCAAGCGCGCGCCGAAGACTGCAGAGACAGAGGAGCTTGACGTCGGGACACCACAGCAGGCGCCACCCGCGCCGATGCAGGCCAAGGAGGTCGAGCACCCCGCCTATTCCGGGCCAGTCCTGAAAGCCACCGGTCTCACCAAGCGCTACGGCGGCCTCGTCGCCAACAGCGACATCGATTTCAGCGTCAATCAGGGCGAGCTGCGCGGCATCATCGGCCCCAACGGCGCCGGCAAATCGACCTTCTTCAAGATGCTGACCTGCGAGGTCCCGCCAACCTCGGGCCGGATCGTGTTCGAGGGACGCGACATCACGGGATTGAAGATCACTGAAGTCTGCCAGCTCGGGCTGACCAAGAGCTATCAGGTCAACCAGCTCTTCACTGGCCTGACGGTACGGCAGAACCTGACAATCGCCGCGCTCGCCGAGCTGCGTGGCAAGTTCCGGCTCGACCTGTTCCGTTCGCTCTCTGGCGTCAGAGGCCTGACGGAGCAGGTGGAGCACACGCTCGCGCTGGTCAATTTGACCCTCCGCGCCGACACGCCCGTATCAGAGCTCGCCTATGGTGAGAAGCGCCGGCTCGAAATCGGGCTCGCGCTGGCGACGTCGCCGCGCCTGTTGCTGCTCGACGAACCGCTTGCGGGCATGAGCCCGCGCGAGCGGGTCGAAACCGTCCAGTTGCTCAAATCGATCGCGCGCGGCCGCACCATGATCATCATCGACCACGACATGGATTCGCTGTTCGAGCTGGTCGAGCGCGTGACGGTGCTGCAGGAGGGCCGCGTGCTGGTCTCCGGCACGCCTGAGGAAATCAAGACCAACGCCGCAGTGCAGGAAGCCTATCTCGGCGGCGTGCACGGAGAGATCGCCGCATGAGCCTGATCGAGGTCACCGGCCTGAACAGCTATTACGGGGATTCCCACATCCTGTTCGACGTCGCCATGCATGTCGAACGTCACGAGGTGGTGGCGCTGCTCGGCCGCAACGGCGCCGGCAAGAGCACCACGCTGAAGAGCCTGATGGGCGTGGTGACGCCGCGCAGCGGCAGCGTGAGGTTCGACGGCATCGATATCGCCGGCCGCAGGAGCCACAAGATCGCGCAGGCGGGCATGCAGCTCGTGCACGAGGAGCGGCGCATCTTCGGCAGCCTGTCGGTGGAGGAGAACATCGTCCTCGCCGGCATCACCGCGCCAAAGCGCTGGCCGCTCGGGCGCATCTACGAGATGTTTCCGCGACTGAAGGAGCGGCGCAGCAATCGCGGCACCGAGCTCTCCGGCGGCGAGCAGCAGATGCTCGCCATCGCGCGGGCGCTGGTGCGCGATCCCAAGATCGTGCTGCTGGACGAGCCGTTCGAGGGCCTCGCCCCCGTCATCGTTCACGATCTCGTCAAGGCCTGCCGCGAGCTCGCGGTCGCCGGCCAGACCATCGTGCTGGTCGAGCAGAATCTTGCGGCAACGCTGGCGTTGGCGACGCGGATCTACATCATCAACAACGGCCACATCGTCCACGAGGGTCCGGCGCGGGAGCTCAAGGCCCAGCCGGAGCTGCTCCAGCGCTATCTCGGCGTTTAGATTATTGTTTGAGCATGATCTCTTCGGAAATCCACTGCACACTTTTCCGGATCATGCTCTAGCCACCAATTGCCGCGATCATCCGCCTGGCGTGATCGGCGAGCACGGCCATGTCTTCCTTGCGCGTCTGCGCCGGCAGCAGCGCGACGCCGGCCCTGACCGGCATGACGTGCAGGTGCAGGTGAAACACCACCTGCCCGCTGGCCGGCTCGCTGAACTGCTGCAGGATGATCCCCTCGGCGTCGAACGCCTTCATCGCCGCGACCGCAATCCGCTTGGCGGTCCGGGCGACCGCGGCGAGATCGTCGTCCGCAATGTCGAGAATGCCGCGCGCCGGGGCCCTCGGAATCACCAGCGTGTGCCCCGGCGAGCGCGGCATGACGTCCAGGAAGGCGAAGCTGCGGTCGTCCCTGTACACCTCTAAGCAGGGAATCTCGCCGCGCAGGATCTTTGCGAAGACGTTCTGATCGTCATAGGCCGTCATGGATGTCCTCCTTCGCTGCGCGGTGCGATCAAACGCGCTCCTTTCCGTTGACGCAAGCAATGCCGCCGATCTATCCAAGATGCCAGGCAGGATGGCTCCATTGGCGACAGGTTTCGATTCCGGACACAGCATCGAGGGTGCGCGGCGCGCGCTCGCGGCGCGGCTGCAATCGGCCGGCATCGAAGAGCCCTCCTTCGATGCGCGCCTGCTCGTCGGCGCCGCGCTGGGGCTCGATCTGACCGGCCTGATCACGCAGGCGGCACGATATCTCACACCCGAGGAAGCTGAGCGGCTCGAAGCCTATGCGGGCCGAAGGCTTGCGCATGAGCCGGTCGCCCGCATTCTCGGTGCCAGGGAATTCTGGGGTCTGCCGTTCCGCCTGTCCGAGGCGACACTGGTACCGCGGCCGGACACCGAGACCGTGGTGGAGCTGGCGCTCGAGATTTTTCGCGAACGCGCGATCGCAGGACGGCGCCCGCGCATCGCCGACATCGGCACCGGATCGGGCGCGATCCTGCTCGCGCTGCTGCACGAGATTCCAGATGCTTTCGGCGTCGGCACCGATTTGAGCCTCACCGCACTCGGCACGGCAAAAGGCAATGCCGCCGCCCTCGGCCTCGCCGACCGGGCGGCGTTCGTCGCCTGCTCCTATGCAGCCGCGCTTCACGGCCCGTTCGATTTGATCGTGTCCAACCCGCCCTACATTCCTGCCGGGGAAATTCCGAAACTGAGCATCGAGGTGCGCGAGCACGATCCGCATCTGGCGCTCGACGGCGGCAATGACGGCTATGACGCCTACCGCGCTCTGATCCCACAGGCGGCCGAGCGGCTCGCGCCCGGCGGGGCCCTGATCGTCGAGGCCGGACAGGGCCAGGCCGGGGACATTGCAACCTTGATGGCGGCAGCTGCGTTATCGCTGGACAGGCCGCCCAAGGCCGACCTGGCGGGCATCCCCAGGGCCGTCTCGGCCCGAAAAATGCCTCCATAAAAGCCGGATTGGGCTGCAAAAAACCTCTTGGAATATCCCTTGGGAACGACTACCTTTCGCTTAGCACATCGGTGTCGGCCCCGTAGACCTACGGGCGAAAGCCGGGCTCTCAGGCGAGAGCTTCACTGATTTATGGTTCCAAGCCGCAGGTCCTGTTAAGCGCGATGACCCACTGAGGTACGCTGCTTTCCGACCGCAACGTGAACGAAAGCCTGATATTGCGCTTGAAGACTTACGCAAGAAAGCTGGGCTTGTTTCGGCAGGCGATATGAATGGGTTCGCTGGCAATGGATGCTGGCGGGTGGGGAACGCGTCTTTGTTGAACGCGACGGTCGACGAACATCGGCAGGGTTCCAATTCACTCTTGCGCGCGGTACGCGCAAGGCATGTGAACCGCTGTCATCAGGTCACACCAAGCAATCAGTAATGCGTGCAACCTTTAGGGCTGGAATTAAAGGCAGGACATGAGAAACGGTCAGAACAAGCAGCGGATGCGCAACCGCAACAACAATAATAACAACAACAATAACCGGCGCGGCCAGAACCCGATGACCCGGGTCTACGAATCGAACGGCCCCGACATCAAGATCCGCGGCACCGCCTCGCACATTGCCGAAAAATATCTTCAGCTTGCGCGGGACGCGCGCTCTTCGGGCGACCCGGTCGCGGCCGAAAACTACTACCAGCATGCCGAGCATTATTTCCGACTGATCGCGGCAGCCCAGGAACAGTTCCGCCAAAATCAGCAGCCGCGCGGCGACGAGCCCCTCAGCACCAGCAGCGACGACGGCGAGGACGATGGCGAGAATTTCTCGAATTTCGGCCAGGAGCCGGGTTTCGTCCCGCAGCCGCAGCAGCAGAATTTTGCGCGCGACGGCCAGCGCGATCACCAGCAACGTGACCACCAGCAGCGTGATTATCAGCAGCGTGACAACCAGCCCTATCAGCGCGAGAACCAGCAGCCGCGCGAGCATCGCGAGCGCGACCACCGTCCGCAGCCGCAATATCAGCCGCAGCCGCAGCCCCAACCGCAACCGCTGAACCAGCCGCAGCCCGTCATTGCCGATGCCGGCAGTGTCGACCGCCTGCCCTCCTTCATCACCGGCGCACAGCCACAGGTGAATGGTGCTCCGGGCGGTTTCGAAGGTGGCAATGCCGGTGGTGGCGAGCGGTTTCCGCGGCGGCGTCGCCGGCCGCACGGTGGTCCGCGCCCCGAGCGCGAGGCTGCTCCTGCCGCTTCCGGCGACGATCTCGCCCCCAGCGAGTAAGCTGCAACCAGATTTCAGATTTACGATGCATGATCGTCCCGGCCTCGCCGGGACGATTTGTTTTTCAGGTCCGCCTCACCGACGTCGAGGACGGCACGAGCACCGGCTTCAACGAGGGAATCAGCCGCGCCCGTTCGCGCTTGGCGGGGATCGCGCGATAGACCTGCTTGGTCGCTTCGACGATGTGGACGCCGGCAAAAGGCAGCGACAGCGCAGCTCCAGCGCGCTCCCACATCTGCGCCGATTTCAGCACCCAGCGGCCCGCATAAGGCGGCATGAACAAGGCCTCGCCCCAGCCGGTCGGCGTGAACCAGGTCTGGCGCAACAGGTCCGTGATCTGTGAGCGCGAATAGGGACGGCCATGGCCGAACGGCGTGTTGTCGCTGCGCGTCCACACCCCGCGCCGATTCGGGATCACCGCCATGACGCGGCCGGACGGCGACAGCACCCGCCAGATCTCCCGCAGCAGCGCGGCCGGATCGTCCGACATCTCGAGCGCATGGACCAGCAGGATGCGGTCGACCGCGGCGTCGGGAAGCGGCAGCGAGAATTCATCCACCAGCGAAGCCAGCGCGGGCCGCCCCGTGGGCCATTTCAACACGCCCTGCGCCGCCGGCATGAAGGCGATGCAGCGTTCCGCATCCTCGCGGAACAACCCCAGATAGGGCGTGGGATACCCGATGCCGAGCACACGCTGGCCCTCGGCATTCGGCCAGCGCTCCCGAATGCCGCGATTGATCATCTGCCGTGCCACGATGCCGAGGCGCCGGGAATAAAACTCGCGAAGGTCGACGACGTCGATGGTCATGACGGCAATGTAACATGCACAAGGCGGCGGCTGCGCGCTGAATATTGCATTGCCTGCGCAACGTTAACGCCATATTTGTCTGACGGGGCTGAGCCCGATGGAGATGTCATGGCCGCCGAAATTCGTACTTTCACCTGTTTAAACGACAATTTCGGTTATCTGATCCACGATGTGGAAACCAAGGCAACCGCCTCGATCGACGCCCCCGAAGCCGGTCCCATCATCAAGGCGCTGGAGCGGGAGGGCTGGCAGCTCACCGATATCCTGATCACCCATCATCATGGCGATCATGTCGGCGGAGTCGCCGAACTCAAGCAGAAATACAATTGCCGCGTCGTCGCGCCGCATGACAAGACGACGAAAATTGCCGATGTCGATTTGCGGGTCGCCAATGCCGACGTGGTCAAGGTCGGCACGCTGCTCGGGCGTGTGCTGGAAACGCCTGGCCACACGCTCGACCATATCTCCTACGTGTTCGACACAGAGAAGATACTGTTCGCCGCCGATACGCTGTTCTCGATCGGCTGCGGCCGCGTGTTCGAGGGCACCTACCCGATGATGTGGGACTCGCTGTTGAAGCTGCGGGCCTTGCCCGACGACTTCAAGCTCTATTGCGGCCACGAATACACGGCGTCCAACGTCAAGTTCGCGCTGACCGTCGATCCCGACAACGCGGCTCTCCAGGCGCGCGCGGCGGAAGTGACGAGGCTGCGGGCGGAGAACAAGCCGACCATTCCCTCACTGCTTGGTGATGAGAAGCGAGCAAACGTGTTCCTGCGCGCTGATGAACCGTCAGTCGCAGCCAGGCTACACATGAAGGGCGCGGATGCCGCCGCAGTGTTCGGCGAGCTGCGCGAGCGCAAAAACAAGTCCTGAAGTACAAGTCCTGACGACCAAGTCCTGACGGGGA
This sequence comes from Bradyrhizobium diazoefficiens, assembly GCF_016616885.1. NCBI lineage: Bacteria > Pseudomonadati > Pseudomonadota > Alphaproteobacteria > Hyphomicrobiales > Nitrobacteraceae > Bradyrhizobium > Bradyrhizobium diazoefficiens. The sequence goes on from NZ_CP067102.1 coordinate 7,846,405, forward strand.
TCGATGCCGACCGCAGCCGAGATCATCGCGCGCCTTGAGCTCCGCCCGCACCCCGAGGGCGGACATTATCGCGAGACCTTTCGCGACCAGACCACCGACGCCAACGGCCGCTCGCGCTCGACACTCATCTACTTCCTGCTCGCGCGCGGCGAGCGCTCGCACTGGCATCGCATCGATGCGGTCGAGACCTGGCATTATTATGCCGGCAGCCCGTTGATGCTGCGCATCGCCCATGACGGCTGCTCCCAGCACGTGGTGCGGCTCGGCACGGATCTTGCGAGCGGCGAGCGGCCGCAGGCCATCGTGCCGGCAGACGCGTGGCAGATGGCGGAGACCACCGGCGAGTGGACGCTGGTCGGCTGCACCGTGGCACCCGCCTTCGAGTTCGCAAAATTCGAGCTCGCGCCGAAAGGCTGGGAGCCGTAGCCCAATCTGGAATCGGGTGGGATCGATCAATCCAATACCGTAGGACGGCGCTCTCAGCGAAGAGGAGCGCACGATGCACGGAACACTCGGTCCCGCCGCCGTCCAGATCGACCCGGCGATTTTATATTTCGGAACGCCGGTCGTCCTGATCGGATCGACCAATGACGACGGCTCTCACAATCTCGCGCCGATGTCCTCGGCATGGTGGGTCGGGTGGCGCTGCATGCTCGGGCTCGCGCGCAATTCGAAAACCACCGAGAACATGATTCGCACCGGCGAATGCGTGCTCAATCTGCCGTCGGCCGATCTCGTTGCCGCCGTCGACCGCCTCGCCCGCACGACGGGCTCGAATCCGGTGCCGCCTGGAAAGCTTTATCGCAGCTATCGACACGAGAAGGACAAGTTCGGGCTGAGCGGCCTGACCGCGTTGGCGAGCGAAACGGTCGGCGCGCCACGCGTGGCCGAATGCGCGGTGCAGATGGAAGCGAAGGTCGCTCATGTGCACGAGATGGCGCAGGACGACGCGGTCTGGCGCGGCAATCTCGCCGCGATCGAGGTGCGCATCACGCGCGTGCACGCGCATCCCGACATCATGATGAACGGGGCGAGCAACCGCATCGATCCCGACAAATGGCGACCGCTGATCCTGAACTTTCAGGAATTCTACGGCTTGACGCCGCAACGCTTGCAGCGCTCCGAACTCGGACAGATTCCAGAAACGATGTACCGGCCGCCGGGCTGGCAGCCGGCGCTTTAACTAGGAATTAATCCTGGTCGGCCGGGACGGGCTTCCGCACGGGTATTCGACGAACAATCCTCGTCAGAAGCTTTTCGTAGGCAGGCCGATAGCCGCCGGTTCGATCTTCATCTTCTGTCAGTTGGAGGAAGGATTTTCCATCCGTTATCGTAACCACCTTGGGGCGGCCATTCGCGCCCTCGTTCCGATGAATGCCCGTGAACGTTTCGGGTGTCGCGCTGACTTGCGCCATGGCGCCCGGAGCAGCGAGCATCGATAGCAGCGTGAGCGGTATGGCGAACAAGCGCTTCATCACTTCCGCAGCACCATATCCTTCGCCGCAATCAGGCCGCCGCCGGCGATCAGGATCGCGGCAATCGCAATGTTGGCGCTGGCTTTGGCAAAGCCGGCGGCGATGAGAAAGCCGGTCGACAAGAGCGGCGTCGCATAGGAGGCGGCGCCCAGCACGCGGATATCGCCGCGCTTCATGCCGATATCCCAGGCGTAGAAGGCTGCGCCGACAGGGCCGATGCCGAGCCCGAGCACGGCGAGCCATTGCAACGCCGTCTCGGGCCACACCGTAGTTTCGAGCAGGCTATGCATCAGCGCGGCGAGCACCGATGTGGCGAGGCAGAAGCCCGCGACCGCATCGGTCGGCACCGCCTTCAAACGACGCGACAGCACCGAATAGGCCGCCCAGACGAAGGCGGCGATGAAGGCCGCGACCAATCCCGGCACCGCGCCCGGCGCGAAGCCGGAGGTATTGCCGGCAAACAGCAGCACGGTGCCGACGAGGCCAAGCACGGCGCCGATGATGTGATGCACCGCGAGCCGCTCGCCAGGCAAGAACGACGAGAACAGCACGATCAGCAGCGGCCACATGTAATTCAGAAGGCCGGCTTCAGCCGGCGGCGCGAAGCGCAGCGCGAGGAAATAGAGCGCGTGATAGCCGAACAGGCCGCCAACGCCGACGAGCCACACGACGAGCGGCTGACGCAGGCTTTTCGCGGCATCGCCGCGGCCGATCCAGGTGAACAGGCCGACGAGACCGCCGATCGCAAAGGTCATCGCAGCGAGCTGGAACGCCGGGATCTTTCCGGTCGCCACCGTCATCACTGACAACAACGACCACATCAGGATCGCGGTCAATCCAATCAACGTTGCGGTGCGCGGATTCATCGATAGAGGGGGCTCTGAGGACGCTTATGCCCGGCACGAGGCCGGGCATGGCGTCTTCATTATCGTCTTGTCGCCCCTGAAGCTACCTGCTTGGCGCGCTATCAGGCGTGATACTGGCCGCCATTGATGGTCAGCGTCGAGCCGGTGATGAAGCCGGCCTCGTCGGCCGCAAGGAACACCACCGCGCGCGCGATTTCCTCGGGTTCGCCGAGGCGGTTGACCGGGATCTGGGGGATCACGCTCTTCTCCAGCACGTCCTTCGGCACGGCCTGCACCATCTCGGTGTTGATGTAGCCGGGCGCGATGGCATTGACAGTAATGCCGCCCTTGGCGTTCTCGATCGCGAGTGCCTTGGTGAAGCCGATGTCGCCGGCCTTGGCCGCGGAATAATTGACCTGGCCGAACTGCCCCTTCTGGCCGTTGATCGACGAGATCGAGATGACGCGACCGAACTTGCGCGCGCGCATGCCCTCGATGACCTGGCGCGTCATGTTGAACAGCGAGCCGAGATTGGTGTTGATGACGGCGTTCCACTGCTCGAGCGTCATCTTGTGGAAGGCGGTGTCACGGGTGATGCCGGCATTGTTGACGAGGACGTCGACGGGGCCGAGCTCGGCCTCAACCTTCTTCACGCCTTCGGCGCAGGCATCGAAGCTGCTGACGTCCCATTTGTAGACGGCGATGCCGGTCTCGGCCTTGAACTTCTCCGCCGCCGCATCATTGCCGGCATAGCTCGCCGCGACCTTGTAGCCGGCGGCCTTGAGCGCCTTGCTGATCGCAGCTCCGATGCCCCGCGTACCACCCGTCACCAATGCAACTCGTGCCATATCGTATTCCTTCCCTTGGACTCTTCGGACGTTTCTGAGTGATCGTTTTTAGTGGTGGATTATGCGGTTGGTTTGACGGACATCAAGAACAAAACGCCCGGCGTTGAGCCGGGCGTTTGTATTTAGTCGAGGCTTGCGCGGTTGCGAAGAATATTTGATTTGCAACCGCTGCCTTTTTAGTCGCGTGCAACGCACTCACTTATGTGTGCGGCGCACGCGCAAGCGACGCGTAAGTTACGCGTCAGCTATCCTCATCAGTCGCGCGCAAGACACATCGCGATACCCATGCCGCCGCCGATGCACAGCGTGGCGAGGCCCTTCTTCGAATCACGCTTCTGCATTTCGTGCAGCAGCGTCACCAGCACGCGCGCGCCGGAAGCGCCGACCGGATGGCCGATCGCGATCGCACCACCGTTGACATTGACCTTGGAGGTGTCCCAGCCGAGGTCCTTGTTGACGGCGCAGGCCTGCGCCGCGAAGGCCTCGTTGGCCTCGATCAGGTCGAGATCGCCGACGTTCCAGCCGGCCTTTTTCAGCGCGGCGCGCGAGGCCGGGATCGGGCCCGAGCCCATGATCTTCGGATCGACGCCGGCCTGTGCCCAGGACACGATGCGCGCGAGCGGCTTCTTGCCTTCCTTGGCCGCCTGCTTGGCCGTCATCAGCACCACGGCGGCAGCGCCGTCATTGATGCCGGAGGCCGAACCTGCGGTGACCGTGCCCTCCTTCTCGAAGGCGGGACGAAGCTTCGCCATTGCATCGAGCGTGGCGCCATGACGCGGATATTCGTCGGCACTGACGACGACATCGCCCTTGCGGCCCTTGATGGTGACCGGAACGATCTCGTCGTTGAACTTGCCGGCCTTCTGAGCTGCCTCGGCCTTCTGCTGCGACGCGACCGCGAACTCGTCCTGCTGGGCGCGGGTGATCTGCCACTGCCGCGCGACATTCTCCGCGGTGTTGCCCATGTGGTAGCCGTTGAAGGCATCCCACAGGCCATCCTTGATCATGGTGTCGACGAACTCGACCGGACCCATCTTGACGCCGCCGCGCAGGTACTGGGCGTGCGGAGCCATGCTCATGGATTCCTGGCCGCCGGCGACCACGATCTCGGAATCGCCGTTGAGCAGCGCCTGATAGCCGAGCGCGACCGTGCGCAGGCCTGAGCCACAGAGCTGGTTGACGCCCCAGGCCGGGCTCTCCACGGGAATGCCTGCCATGATCGAGGCCTGGCGGGCGGGGTTCTGGCCCTGAGCGGCGGTCAGGATCTGGCCCATGATGACTTCCGAGACCCGGCCGGGCTCGATGCCACCACGTTCCAGCGCGGCCTTGATGGCGATGGCGCCCAGGTCATGGGCGGGAAGGGTCGCGAAGGCTCCGTTGAAGCTTCCGACCGCGGTGCGGGCGGCGCTGACGATGACGACATCGTCTGACATGGGCATCTCCTGGGGTTGAAAAGGGGGCAGACGGGGCTGGGAAACGGCTCGCCAGTCTCGGACGGCATCCTGTTAACGTCGTTGCGGCATGTCAATCGGAAGGTCGCCGAATTCATGCCGCAGCGCATTCAAAATAGCGTTCTTGGCGAATTCGCAAGCACGTTTTTGCTGCGCAATTAACCGTGCCGCACAAAACGGTAGCGTGACCCCTTTGAAAATGCTTATTTTGTTGCGTTGCGTACTCTTCCCGCCCTGCGGCATTTGCCCGGCAGGTTCCCGTTCTCAGCGTCTTTGAAGTGAGAGCCCATGGCGAAATCAGACCAACCCACCACCATCAAGAAATACGCGAACCGCCGGCTCTATAACACCGGAACGAGCACCTACGTGACGCTCGAGGACCTCGCCGCCATGGTCAAGGACGGCGAAGATTTCCTGGTTTACGACGCCAAGACCGGCGACGACATCACCCGCTCCGTGCTCGCCCAGATCATCTTCGAGCAGGAGAACAAGGCCGGCCAGAACCTGCTGCCGACCACCTTCCTGCGCCAGCTGATTCGCTTCTACGGCGACAGCATGCAGATGGTGGTGCCGAAATATCTGGAGCAGTCGATCGCGACGCTGACCCAGGAGCAGGAGAAATTCCGCAAGCAGATCGCCAACACGCTCTCCGGCACGCCCTTCGCGCCGCTGGAAGAACAGGTCCGCCGCAATATGGAGCTGTTCCAGCAGACTTTCTCGATGTTCAAGCCGTTCGTTCCGCCGACGGGTCGCCCGGCAACGACCGAGCCGGAGACCAATGCCGGCGCCGAGCCGGCCAAGGACACCAACATCGACGATCTGCGCCAGCAGATGAAGGAGATGCAGGAACGCCTCGAGCGGATGTCGAAGAAGGACGAGTAGATATCTCGTTCGCACCGCCGCGTCCGCATGCGGCGGCTGCGCAAACGACCAGTTGATCGCAGCATCGCCACGTCGCCGCCATGCCGGCCAAGGCCGGAGCCGCCATGTCTGACCGAACCACGCACTGGCAGAATGTCTACGCTACCAAGAGCGAGACCGAGGTCAGCTGGTTTCAAGCCAGTCCGGCGATCTCACTCGAGATGATTCGTGCGGCCAGTCCGGATCGTGCTGCGGCCATCATCGATATCGGCGGCGGCGCGTCGCGATTGGTCGATGCATTGCTTCAAGGCGGATATCGCAATCTCACCGTGCTGGACCTTTCCGCCAACGCGCTCGACACAGCGAAAAAGCGAATCGGCGCGACCGCCTCAACGGTCGACTGGATCGTGGCCGATGCCACCACATGGCGGCCGGCAAAGACCTGGGATGTCTGGCACGATCGCGCCGCGTTTCACTTCCTGACCGATACGCGCGACCGGGCCGCCTACGTCGAGCGCTTGCGGTCGGCGGTTGCGCCGGGCGGGCACGTGATCATCGCGACGTTCGCGCCCGATGGCCCGGAGAAATGCAGCGGCCTGCCGGTGCAGCGTCACGACAGCGCCAGCCTTTCGGCGGAGCTCGGGCCGGAGTTCGAGCTGGTCGAGACGCGCGGCGAGACTCACCACACGCCGTGGCATTCGACGCAGGCATTTCAGTTCAGCCGGTTTCGAAGGCGCAGCTAGCTCCCGTCAAGCCGCCAGCTTCACCGCATGCGCAAAATCCCAATAGAGCTTGCGCGCCTTGATATAGAGCGGGCCCGACTGCAGCTCGCGCGCGTCGATGCGAATCACCGGCGCGACCTTGGCGAAATTGCCGGTGGAGAAGATCTCGTCAGCGGCAACGAAATCGGCATAGCGCAGCGTCTTCTCGACCACGGTGACGCCGTCGCCGCGGAGCAGGCTGATGACGCGCTGGCGCGTGATGCCGTTGAGGAAGGTGCCGTTCGGCGCCGGCGTGAAGACGACGCCGTCTTTGGCCATGAACACGTTGGAATTGCCAAACTCCGCGACATTGCCGAGCATATCGAGCATCAGCGCGTTCTGGAAACCGCGCGAGGCCGCCTCCGCCAGCGCCCGCGAATTGTTCGGGTAGAGACAGGCGGCCTTGGCATCGACCGGCGCGCATTCGGCGGTGGGCCTGCGGAACGGCGACAACGTGATCGCGTTGCCGACCGGTTTCGGCATCGGCGCCTCGTAGATGCACAGACACCAATTGGTGGTCTCGGGGTCGAACAGCACGCCGCCGCCCGAGCCGTTCTGCGCCCAATACATCGGACGGACATAGAGCTCGGCATTTGGCGCAAAGCGCGCGATGCCTTCGTTTGCGAGCGTCAGCCAGGTGCCGGCATCGACCACCGGCTTCAGGCCAAAATTGATCGCAGACTGATTGGCGCGGGCGACGTGGCGGTCGAGATCCGGCGCCACCCCCTCGAATGCGCGCGCACCGTCGAACACGACCGAGCCGAGCCAGGCCGCATGCGTGCGCGGCCCCATGATCGGCACGTTGCCGTCATGCCATTTGCCCTCGAAGAAGGTCCAGCTCGGCGAATATTCGATCGGCTTCTTGATCTCGGCCATGACCGGCCTCCCTCAGACATATCCGGGCACTATTATCCCAATTTCTAAACGATTTGCTGCGGCGAAGCACCAACTCTCCCCTCCCAGGAGGCGAGGACAACAGGGCGACCAAACCGGCTATAATGTCGGGCACGTCACGGAGTATCCCATGCCGCTAGATCCGCTCGCAAAGCGCTTGTTGACCATGATGGCTGCGGCTGGGCCGCAGGCGCGGAGCCGGCCGAGCGTCGAGGCACGACGGCAATCGCTGGCGAAGCTGATGCAGTTCGCGCGGGCCGAGGCGCCGAACGTGACGGCCTCCGACGGCATGCTGTCGGGTCCCGGCGGAGAGCTGCCCTATCGGCTCTATTCGCCCGCGTCCGCCGGCGAGCGCGCGCCGGGCTTCGTGTTCTTTCATGGCGGCGGGCTCGTCGCCGGCAGCATTGCGACGCATGACCGTATCGCGGCGGCACTGGCGCATGCGACCGGCTGCCGCCTCGTTTCGGTCGACTACCGCCTCGCGCCCGAGCACAAGTTTCCTGCGGCTGTCGACGACGCGATCGGAGCTACCGAGTGGGTGGCGCGCGAAGCTTCATCTCTCGGCATCGACGCCGAGCGGCTGGTGGTGGGCGGCGATTCCGCCGGTGCGACGCTGGCTGCGATCGTATGCCAGGAGGCGGCGCAGAGCGCCGGCCTCTCCATCGTCGCACAATGCCTGATCTGCCCGGTGCTGGATTTCGAGGAGACATCGCCTTCGCGCGAGGAATTCGCCGAGGGACATCTGATCGATCGCGTCACGATCGAAGCCGATCTTGCCGATTATCTGCCCGAGGGGATGGATGCCGCCGATCCTCGCATCTCGCCGCTGCGCGCGACGCGGCTCGCAGGCCTGCCGACCGCGATCATCCATACCGCCGAGTTCGACCCGATGCGCGACGAAGGCAATGCCTACGCGCGCAAGCTGCTCGCCGCGGGCGTCGCGGTCGAGCACGTCTGCCACGACGGCATGGTCCACAATTTCCATGCCATGGGCGCGATCCTGCCGCAGGCGCAGCTCGTGCTGTCGCAGATCGGCGAGCAGGTCAGGCGCGCGGTGGAGAAATAAAGGCGCGAATCACACGCGCGCGTCGAGCACGGCCCTGGCTGCCACGACATAGTCCGGCCAATGCGCATCCGCATAGCGTTCGGCCTGGCGTGCGCAGGTGACATCGGGCGCATGCGCGGCGGCAATCATGCGCGCGAAGCGTTCTTCGGCAACCGTCGCATCGGCAATGGCTGGTGCCGGCGCGGCGGCCATTGCGGTCGGAGCCACGGCGAGCCCCGCCATTCCAGCGAGCAGGATGCGGCGTGACGTGTTCATGGCTATCGTCTCCATTGTCCGGCCTGCACTGTGGCGGGCGAGTGTGTCAGTGCGATCACGGCAGGGTAACCGCGCACATCCACATCGTCCATGGCCCGCAGATAGAGCTTGACCACACGAGCGATCACTTTCCATCTCGCTAGCGAGCGGTTCCGCCACCCGAGCGCGCGCAGCTCGCGGGCCGGACGCTTGCGGTGCCGTTCACCCAGCCGATCCTGCGCCTCGACCTCGACCGCAACCAGGCGCAAGCTATTCCGGCACCGGCACGTCGAACGTATTCAGCGTGACCGAGACCATGCAATAGACGCCGACGAGATAGGACAGCTCGGCCGCGCCGTGCTCGCCGAATTCCTTCACCGCAGCCCGATAGGTCAGCTCAGGCAGCACGCCGCCGCTGACCAGGGCCGACGCCATGTCGTAGGCGACCGCTTCCTGCTTGGTGAGATCCACCGGCCGCTGTCCGGCGACGATGGTCGCGAGCTTCTCGTCGGAGAGGCCGCGCTGCTCGGCCACCAGCACGTGAGCATAGAGCTCGTAGCCGGAGCGGAAATGCGAGCCGGTGACGAGAATCGCAACCTCGCGCACCGGCGCCGGCAGCAGCGGCTTCGATGCGATCGCCTTGACCAGCTCCCACACCGGCCCGCCGAAGCGTGGCTCGCGGATCCAGGGATTCCAGGGCCCGAGCAGCGCGCCGTCGTCGCGCATGTTCACAAAGCCCTTGAAGTGGTCCTTGATGCCCGTCTGCATGTCGGCATAGAGCGGCTTCTGTTCGTCGGTCAGCTCTTTTGGATCGAGAATGAGAAGGCGCACGGGAAGATCTCCTCGTTGAGAAGGTCGAAAGCTCGCCCGCGTGCGCGCGCAAGGCAAGTGAAGTTGCCGTGACGACCGTGCGATTTCGCAAGTGGCATGGAGATGCGTCAACGCAACCGTGCTGATGCGTTGTACCGGCCGCTCAAAACTCCAGCGGCGCGTTGTCGATGACTTCCTTCATCACGAAGAAGGTGCGGGTCTGGCGAACGCCGGGGAGCGCGATGAGCTGCTCGCCGTGAATGCGGTTGAAATCCTCCATGTCGCCGACGCGGATTTTCAGGAAGTAGTCGAAGTCGCCGGCGACGAGATGGCAGTCGAGCACGAATTTCAGCCTGGTGATCGCCTGCTCGAAGGTCGCAAAGCTCTCCGGGGTCGAGCGATCGAGCACGACGCCGACCATCACCAGCGTGCCCTTGGCCACCTTCTTCGGCGCCACCATGGCGCGGACCGCGGCAATAAAGCCGTCCTCGAACAGGCGCTGGGTGCGACGGTGGCAGGTGGCGGGGCTGATCGCGACGGTTTCGGCCAGCTCGGCGTTGCTGAGACGGCCGTTATTCTGCAGCAATCTCAACATCTTGAGGTCGATGCGGTCGAGACGCGCGGACATGGAAGAAACTTCCGTAGATTGGTGCTGCTGCGGAAGGATTATCGTCCACTACAGTGATTTCTGCAAGATTGGGTGCAATATAGGCGCAATATTCGAAAGCACCTTTTTGCAGTGCGATGCTAGCGACATCCCAGACACCAACGCTAATCGGGATGATCCAATGAGACTGGACAAATTCGCGCGCTATCCGCTGACCTTCGGCCCGACGCCCATCGAGAAGCTGGAGCGGCTGTCGAAGCATCTCGGCGGCAATGTCGAGATCTACGCCAAGCGTGAGGACTGCAATTCCGGCCTCGCCTATGGCGGCAACAAGCTGCGCAAGCTCGAATACATCATCCCCGACGCGATCGCCTCGAACGCCGACACGCTGGTCTCGATCGGCGGCGTGCAGTCGAACCACACCCGCATGATCGCCGCCGTCGCCGCCAAGATCGGCATGAAGTGCCGCCTGGTGCAGGAAGCCTGGGTGCCGCACGAGGACGCCGTCTATGACCGCGTGGGCAACATCATGCTCTCGCGCATCATGGGCGCCGACGTGCGCCTGGTCGACGATGGTTTCGACATCGGCATTCGCAAGAGCTGGGAGCAGGCGATCGACGAGGTAAAGGCCGCCGGCGGCAAGCCCTACGCGATCCCGGCCGGCGCCTCCGTACACAAATTTGGCGGGCTCGGCTATGTCGGCTTCGCCGAGGAAGTGCGCAAGCAGGAAGCTGAACTCGGCTTCAAGTTCGACTACATCATCGTCTGCACCGTGACCGGCTCGACCCATGCCGGCATGTTGGTCGGTTTCGCCGCCGACGGCCGTGCGCGAAGAGTGATCGGCATCGATGGATCGTTCACGCCGGCGCAGACGAAATCGCAGGTGCTCGAGATCGCGCAGAACACCGCAAAACTCGTCGAGCTCGGCAAGGAGCTCGTCGCCGACGACGTCGTGCTGATCGAGGACTACGCCTATCCCGCCTATGGCGTGCCGTCGGAAGAAACCAAGGAAGCTATCCGCCTTAGTGCGCGCCTCGAGGGCATGATCACAGACCCCGTCTACGAGGGCAAGTCGATGCAGGGCCTGATCGACCTCGTGCAGAAGGGCCATTTCGAGAAGGGCGCGAAGATCCTGTACGCCCATCTCGGCGGCGCGCCGGCGCTGAATGGATATGCGTACGCGTTCAGGAATGGGTAGATCATCAAGACTGTCGTCCCGGGGCGCGACGACGTCGCGAGCCCGGGATGATGAAAAGCCCTACCGCGTCTTGACGATCTGCAGCAGCTCGTCGCCGTAGTGCTCCAGCTTCTTGTCGCCGATGCCGGGGATGTTGCGCAGCTCGTCCAGCGTGGTCGGCCAGGCCCGGACGATGCCGTCGATGGTAGCGTCGTGCAGTACCACATAGGCGGGCACACCACGTTCGCGCGCGATATCCGAGCGCCAGGAGCGCAGCCGCGCGCGCAATTCGGGATCGACGTCGCCCTGCGGTGCACTGGCCGCCGGCGCAAGGTCGCCGCGGCGGGATTTTGCGCGGCTTGACCGAACCCGCGTGCCGGGCGCCTCCTCGCGCAGCCACACCTCGGTCTCCCCGCGCAGCACGCCGCGTGCGGTCTCCGTCAGCTTCAGCGCGCCAAAGGCTTCGCTGTCGCTCTGCAAATGGCCCATGGCCACCAGCTGCCGAAGTACGGTGCGCCACTGCTTCTCGTTGAGCTCGCGCCCGATGCCGAACACCGACAGCTTGTCGTGACCGAACTGCGTCACCTTCTCGGTCAGGCGTCCGATCAGCACGTCGATCAGATGCATCGCGCCGAAACGCTGGCCGGTGCGATAGGCGCATGAGAGCAGCTTTTGCGCCAGAACCTTGCCCTCGCGCATCTTTGGCGGCGTCAGGCAATTGTCGCAATTGCCGCAGGTCTCGCCATGCGATGGCTCGCCGAAATAGCCGAGCAGCCGCTTTCGGCGGCACTGCGCTGTCTCTGCGAGCCCGACCAGTGCGTCGAGCTTGCCGATCGACACGCGCTTGAAATCGTCGGAACCGCTGGACTCGTCGATCATGCGGCGCTGCTGCACGATGTCGGAGAGCCCGTAGGCCATCCACGCCGCCGACGGCTTGCCGTCGCGCCCCGCACGCCCGGTTTCCTGGTAATAGGCCTCGATGGTCTTGGGCAGGTCGAGATGGGCGACGAAGCGCACGTCGGGCTTGTCGATGCCCATGCCGAAGGCGATCGTCGCGACGATGACGATGCCGTCCTCGTTGAGGAAGCGATCCTGATTGCGGGAGCGCACGCTGCTGTCGAGGCCGGCGTGATAGGGCAGCGCCGCAATGCCGGCCTCGGCAAGTGCGGCAGCAACCTCCTCGACGCGATTACGGGACAGGCAATAGACCACGCCGGCATCGCCCTCATGGCGCTCGCGGATAAACTCCTTCAGCTGCGACACCGCATTGCGCTTGTCGACGATCTCGTAGCGGATGTTGGGCCGGTCGAAGCTCGATACGAATTGCGGGCTATCGGTCAGCTGGAGCCGCTGGACGATCTCTTTCCGTGTCAGTTCGTCGGCGGTCGCGGTCAGCGCGATGCGCGGCACGTCGGGGAAGCGCTCGGCGATGATGGAAAGGCCGACATATTCGGGCCGGAAGTCATGCCCCCATTGCGAGACGCAATGGGCCTCGTCGATCGCGAACAGCGCCACCTTGGCCTGCGCCAGCATCGATAGGCAACGTGGCGTCACCAGGCGTTCCGGCGCGACATAGAGCAGGTCGAGATCGCCCGCGATCAGGCGCCGCTCGATGTCGGAGGCCTCCTGCAATGTCAGTGACGAGTTCAGCGCGGCCGCGTTGACGCCGGCTTCGAGCAGGCCCGCGACCTGGTCGCGCATCAGCGCGATCAGCGGCGAGACCACGATGCCGCAGCCTTCGCGCAACAGGGATGGCAATTGATAGCACAACGACTTGCCGCCGCCGGTCGGCATCAGCACCAGGCAATTACCACCGTCGGTGACATGCCGGATGATCTCGCCCTGCGCGCCTCGGAACCCGGGCAGGCCGAACACCGAATGCAGCACCGACAGCGCATCACGGCCATCGGCCAGCGCTGGCAGCGGAGCGGTGGAAGGGGCGGGCATGGGCGTGTCGGGGTTTGCGAGATTCGTCACAAGCCCAGTCGCATGACCGCGCCGACGTTGCAAGTCCATCTTCTCCCCACGAGCGGGGGATAGACGAAAACCTACGCCCCGATCCTGCGCAAGGCCTCGGCGACCGTCACGATCGGCATGTTGCGCTTTTCCGCAGCCTTCAGCGCGTGGCGCAGCAGAGCCGGCGTGCAGCCATAGGGACTCGGCGCGTCGACGACATCGTGGCCGTAGAAGATCAGCCAGCCTCCGCTTGCGACCGCCTCGTCGAAATAGCGGTCCACGCCCGCCGTATCGATCTCGCAATTGACCAGCGGCGAAGCGCGCAAGAATTGGAGATCGATGACGTCGCTGTTGACACCGGGAAGGATCCCGCGCGCGGAGCGGAAGTATTGGGCGAGCTGCGGTTTGCGCCAGACCGAGGCGAGGCCATAGGGATAGGCAAAATTCTCAAGCCGGATCGAAGAGCCGATGCTGAGAAAATGACTGCGGTTTCGCTCGATCTCGCGCGCCATCGCGCTCTCGTCGAGATCGATCGCGCGCAAATGCGAGAAAGTGTGGCAGCCGATCTCGTGGCCGCCGCGATGCAGCCGGACGATCGCATCGTTCGACAGGCCGCGCCAATGATCGGAGGGCCGATCGACCAGGCTGCCGGCGAGGTAGAACGTACCGCGCCCGCCATGCGCCTCCAGTAGCGAGGCACCCTCGCCGGCGGCGCTGTCGGGGGCGTCATCGAAGGTGAAGCTCACCATGGGCGCGTGTGCCGGCAAGCGGTGCGGCGCGGCGCGGAAATGCCGGGCCAGCCGATTGCTCACGCGTCCGTTGAGGGCCGACAGCACGGGTGCATTCCCTTTGATTCTATATTGCTCGACTGAAACATTTGCGCGCGGCCTCAGGCAAGCTTAACGGCTGGGTAATCCTAACGCGGAAGCAACAGGTTAACGCGCCAGCAGCGGAGCGTCGGTGTCCGCGCCGAGATGTCTCAGCCAATTGCGAAAAAGCGCCGCGGCGGCACTGCCGGCCGCAATATCGGTGCGCAAGGTCAGCGCCGGCAGTTCATTGGTCAATGCCGGATGCCGCTGATGCCTCGCCCGCTTCTCGAATCGCATCAGCTTCTCTTCCGTCGCTGCGTCAAAATAACACACGGGGAGCGCCGGATAGGCCTCCCGCCCGCGCGCGAGGAAGCGGCCGATGTCGCGCAAATATTCGCGCTGGAGCGACAGCGCGTCATATTCGGGATGACCCTGGAAGAACACGAAGCGGCTGGCATACTGCCGGACGAAGACGTCGACGCCAGCCTGGGCCGACCGGGTCAGCACCTGATAGCCGGCCTGGGTGAGATCTCCCTCGATGACTTCGTTCAGGCGCGAATGCGAAACCTTGAGCGGCGCCGGCGCATCGCGCGTCAGCGGGTCGCCGGTCACGGCCTCGCAGTCGAAGATGCCATGACATTTGGATGGCAGGCGCTGCCGTTCGATACGATCGAGGTGCAGCACCGCCGCATGTGCGGCAAGGCATGACCAGATCGTCGAGCGGGTATTGGTTCGGGCCCAATCGATCAGCTCGGTGAGGTCGCGCCAGTACGGTTCCTGGTCGAGCTCGGGCGCGACCGGTTCGGCACCGGTTACGATCAACCCGTCGAATTTCTGGCGCTTGAGATCTGAGAGATCGGAATATTCGCTCTCGACGTGCCACTTCGCTTCCGGCGAGCGCTTCACCGACGGCAGCGAGAAGCAGTGGAAGCGGATGCGGCGCGGCCCTGCTGCGGCGTGGAGCAGCCTGATGAACTGCCGCTCGGTCGCCTTGAGCGCCGTATCGGGCATGTTGTTGATCAGCCCGATGGTAAGCTCGGCACCGGCATGATCGCGCGCGAGGTCACCCTCGGCCGGCACCAGCGCCGGGCTTACAATACCTTGATCCCTGTCGATCAAGACGCTCATCGGCCCGATTGCCTACTCCGCGGCCTGAAGACGCGCGATCGGACAAGCCTTTTCCAGCGCCTGGTCGATGTCCTCGATGATATCGGCGGCATGCTCGATGCCGATCGAGAGGCGGATCGTTTCCGGCAGCACGCCGGCTGTGCGCTGCTGCTCCGGCGACATTTGCCGGTGCGTGGTCGAGGCCGGATGGCAGGCCAGCGACTTGGCATCGCCGATATTGACGAGGCGCGTGATCAGCTTCAGCGCATCATAGAAGGTCTTGCCGGCCTCCATGCCACCCTTGATGCCAAAGGTGAACAGTGAGGAGGCGTTGCCGTCGAGATACTTCTGGACCAGCGGATAATAGGGGCTGTCCGGGAACCCGGTGTAGTTGACCCAGGCGACGCGCGGATCGTTGCGCAGGAATTCGGCGACCTTGCGGGCGTTCTCGCAGTGGCGCTCCATGCGCAGCGCCACCGTCTCGATGCCCTGGAGCAGCAGGAAGGCGTTGAACGGCGACAGCACCGAACCCATGGTGCGTTGATAAACGCTGCGCGCGCGCTCGATATAGGCGGTCTTGCCGAAGCGCTCGGCATAGACGAGCCCGTGATAGGAGGCGTCCGGCTTGTTGTAGGCCGGGAAGCGGTCGGCGTGCTTGGCCCAGGGGAAATTTCCGGAATCGACGATGGCGCCGCCGAGCGTGGTGCCGTGGCCGCCCAAAAACTTGGTCAGCGAATGCACGGCGATGTCGGCGCCGTAGTCGAACGGCTTGAGCAGGATGGGCGTCGCGACCGTGTTGTCGACGATCAGCGGCACGCCATGGGCATGCGCGATCCTGGCCAGCGCCTCGATGTCGCAGACATTGCCGGCCGGATTGCCGATGGTCTCGGCGAACACCGCCCGGGTGTTCTCGTCGATCAGCTTCTCGATCGCCTCGGGTTTGTCGCTCTCGGCGAAGCGGCCGGTGATGCCCTGCCGCGGCAGGATGTGGGAGAGCAGCGTGTGCGTGGTGCCGTAGAGCTGCGGCACGGACACGATGTTGCCGCCGTGGTCGGCGACATTGACGAAGGCGAAATGCAGCGCGGCCTGGCCGGTCGCGACTGCGAGCGCGCCGACGCCGCCTTCGAGCTCGGCAATGCGCTTCTCCAGCACCGCGCTGGTCGGATTGGCGATGCGGCTATAACGAAAACCTTCGGCCTCGAGATTGAAGAGAGCCGCGCCGTGATCGGCGCTGTCGAAGGCGTAGGCCGCGGTCTGGTAGATCGGCACGGCAACCGCGTGCGTGGTGGCTTCGGGCTCATAGCCGGCGTGAATAGCAATCGTCTCGTTGCGCATCGTACCACCTCCGCGTGGCGCGGGCCGCACTTATTGACCTGTATGAGGCATGTGCGTTGTCCGCCGTCCCTCTGTTAGAGGCGGGTGGTAAAGCGGACAATAATTCGCTTAGAGATCGAGGAAGTAACCCTAATGGTTGTTGGTGAATTGGCTAAAATTTGAGTCAATTTGGATTAATGATATCAACCCGCGAGCGAAAAAAGGGCCTGCGCGCAAAAAGTGACGATGCTTGCCTCGCACCTGACGACCGCATCCCGCCATCTCATCGGGGCTTCGCGCCTGTCGCGCGAAGCCCCGAGAGCAAGATCAGGCCATCGTGTCCCAGAGCCGGTGGGTCAGCACGCCGGCGCGCTTCTCGATCGCGGCGGCAGCGTCCAGCGCCAGATCCTCACGATAGCGGCCCGCGATGAGTTGCACGCCGATCGGCTTGCCGTCGTGCAAGGCCACCGGCACCACGACGCCGGGCAGCCCCAGCACGTTGATCGCGGAGATGAAGCGGATCTCGCCCCAGAAGATTTCCTGCACGCGTTCGGCACTGACGGTGTCGTCGCGCGGCCCCGGCGTCGGCTTCACCGTGGTCGGCGCCAGCACCACCGGATACTCCTCGAAGAACAATTGCCAGGCGCGGATATGGCCGTTGCGCGCGGCTGTCGCCTGCATCCACGCCTTGAGATCGAGCGTGCTCGCCTTGGTCTTCATGCCGCCCCACGCCTTGTGGAAGTCTTCCGACGTGACCTTCAGCATGCTGGCCTCCTGCATCATCACCGTCTCGTTGGTGATGATGTCGCACCAGGTCTGCCAGACGCCGTTGATGTCGGGCACCTCGACCTCGCTGACGCGATAGCCGGAGCGCTCGAGGTGATCGGCGGCCTGGCGAAGCGCCGCGCTGACCGCCGGATCGACCGCCATGTCTTCCGGGACCTTTGCCAGCGCGACCTTGATCGGGCCCTTCGGCTTCGGCCCGATCAGCGGCGCCGGCACCCACCAGGGATCGCGCGGATCGCACTGGCTCATCACCTCCAGCGCAAGACGGACGTCGCCGACGTGGCGGGCGAGCGGCCCCTGCGCCGACATCAGATGCGCCAGCATCGGCCGCTCCGCCGTCGCGCTGGCGTTGAAGGCGGGAATGCGACCCTGCGTCGGCTTGATGGTAGCGACGCCATTGCAATGCGCCGGCCAGCGCAACGAGCCACCGATGTCGTTGCCATGCGCAATGGTGCCGATGCCGGCAGCGACCGCCGAACCCGCGCCGCCCGAGGAGCCGCCGCAGGTGATGTTCGGGTCCCAGGGATTGAGCGTCAATCCGTGCAGCGGATTGTCGGTGAAGCCGCGGAACGAGAATTCCGGCGTATTGGTGAGGCCGATGACGATTGCCCCGGCCTTCTTCAGGTTACGCACCACCGGCGAATCCGACGGCGCGACGAGGTCCTTGTTGGCGGGGACGCCGTTGAAATTGGGCCGGCCTTCGTAGTCGACGTTCTCTTTGACGGTGACGGGCACGCCGTGCAGGAGGCCGAGCTCGCCGCCCTTGGCGCGCTGCTTGTCGGCCGCATGCGCGGCCTTCAGAGCGTCCTCGCCGAGATCGACGACGACCGCATTGAGCCGGGGATTGACCGCATGCATCCGCTCCAGATGCGCCTCGACGGTTTCCACCGCGGAGATTGCGCCGGAGCGGATCGCCGCCGCGGTCTCCACCGCCGACCATTGCCAGGCCGGCCCCTTAGGGCGGCGTGCGGCGGCCGATTTGCGCGGCGCAGCCTTCGTGGCCGTCTTCGCGGCCGCACCTTTGCGGACGACGGCCTTCTTGCTCGAGGTCTTCGCTGCGTTCTTTGCAGCACTTTTCTTCTTGGTCGCCGCCTTCTTCGCCACGTCGCATCTCCTGAAATTGCGGCGCGGAGGTTACGGATGGCAATAAGGCCTGTACAGCGACGTTTCTGCATGGCGCATTGGCGGGAGCAGCCAATGCGACCAATGTCGGCGATGACCGTCGCTCAGACCGTCGGCGGGTTCAGGCGCGCAAATCCGTCCTGGATGCGATAGGGATAATAGGGATAGGGCGGCATCACCACGCTGACCTCGTCGAGGCGCTTGAGCTGATCCGCGCTCAGCGACCAGCCGACCGCACCGAGATTGTCGCGCAACTGCGCCTCGTCGCGGGCGCCGACGATCACGGACGATACCGTCGGGCGCGATAGCAGCCAGGCGATCGCAACCTGCGGCACGGTGCGGCCGGTCTCGGCGGCAATCGCATCGAGCACATCGACGATCGCGTAGAGCCGCTGCTCGTCCACGGGCGGACCGAACTGCGCCGTCGCATGCAGGCGACTGGTTTGCGGCAAGGGCTGGCCGCGCCGGATCTTTCCTGTCAATCGGCCCCAGCCGAGCGGGCTCCAGATGAGCGCGCCGACACCCTGGTCGCCTGCGAGCGGCATCAGCTCCCACTCATAGTCGCTGCCGAGCAGCGAGTAGTAGACCTGATGCGCGACATAGCGGGGCCAGCCGTGACGATCGGCGATGGCGAGCGACTTCATCAACTGCCAGCCGGCAAAATTGGAGACGCCGACATAGCGCAGCTTGCCGACCTGCACGAGCGTATCGAGCGTGGACAGCACCTCCTCGATCGGCGTGAAGGCGTCGAATGCGTGGAGTTGAAGCAGATCGATATAGTCGGTGCCGAGCCGCCGTAGCGCCGCCTCGACCGAGGCCAGCAGGCGATGCCGCGACGAGCCGGCATCGAGCGGGCCATCGCCCATCGGCAGGCTCATCTTGGTCGAGATCAGCACCTTGTCGCGCCGGCCCTTGATCGCGGCGCCGAGAATCTCCTCGGAGGCGCCGTTCGAATAGACGTCGGCGCTGTCGAACAGATTGACGCCGGCCTCGAGGCAGATGTCGACCAGCCTGCGCGCCTCCTCGGCGCCGCTGCGGCCCCAGGCCGAGAACAGCGGCCCTTGGCCGCCAAAGGTGCCGGTGCCGAAGCTCAGAACGGGCACCTTGAGCCCGGAAGCGCCGAGATGACGATATTCCATGTGCGCCTCCCCTATTCCGCCGGGCACGCCGCGACAGCGGCCTGCCTGCGGTCGAGCTGAAGGCTCCACAGCGCCAGCACGAGTCCGATTGCGGTGATGCCGGCCGCAACCAGCGGCAGCGCAGAGAGGCCGAGCCCACGATCGATGGTGACGCCGCCGGCCCAGGCACCGAGCGCATTGCCGAGATTGAACGCGGCAATGTTGAGGCTGGAGGCGAGCGTGCGGCCGCTGGGGCCGGCGGCCTCCAGCACGCGAAGCTGCAGCGGCGCGACGGTTGCAAAGGCCGCGATGCCGAGCAGCAGGATCAGCGCAATGGTGGGAATCTTGACCGACAGCACGGCGGCGAGACCAAGCAGCACGATGGCGAGCGCGGCGAGCGTGCCGGTCAGTGCGCGAGCAAGGCCACGGTCGGCGAGCTTGCCGCCGGCGACATTGCCGATCGCAAGCCCGAGACCGAACACCAGCAGGATCGGCGAGACGGCGGCTTCCGAAAAGCCGGTGAAACGGGTCAGGATCGGCTGGATATAGGTGAAGACGACGAACAGGCCGGCGAAGCCGAACACGGTCATGGCGAGGCCGAGCGACACCTGCCCGCGCCCGAGCACGGCAATCTCCTCGGCGAGCGAGATCGGCTTGTCGCCGTTGCCAACATGGCCGGGCACGAGCGCCGCCACCACCGCAAAGGCGATCACGCCGATCACCGTCACCGCCCAGAATGCCGCGCGCCAGCCGAGCATCAGGCCGAACCAGGCACCGAAGGGTACGCCGAGCAGCGTCGCGACCGTGAGGCCGATGAACATCGTGGCGATGGCGGAAGCGCGCTTGTCCTCGGCGACCAGGTTGGTCGCCACCACCGAACCGACACCGAAGAAGGTGCCATGGGCGAGCGAGGTCAGTACCCGCGCGGCCATCAGCAATTCGTAATTCGGCGCGAGCGCACAGGCTGCATTGCCGAGCGTAAAGATCGCCATCAGCGCCAACAGCACGGTCTTTCGCGGTAGCCGGCGGGTCGCGAGCGTCAGCACGGGCGCGCCGACGAACACGCCGAGCGCATAGCCGGAGATGAGCAGCCCCGCGACCGGCACGGAGACGTGCATGTCGGCGGCGACCTGGAGCAGCAGGCCCATGATGATGAATTCGGTGGTGCCGATGCCGAAGGCACCGGCGGTAAGCGCGAGGACGGCGGGAGGCATGCGTGGCTCCAATGGATGAAACGAGCCACGCAGATAGCCGCCCTCACGCAAAACCATTAGAATGTCCGCAATCCAATCATTTGTGACGTCAATTCAACATGGCTCGTTTCGACACCAACCGCTCTGCCGAGATGGAGGTTTTCGTCCGCGTCGTCGACCTCGGCGGCTTCACCCAGGCCGCGCAAAAGCTGCGCCTGACGCCGTCGGGCGTCAGCAAGCTGATCTCGCGGCTGGAGGCGCGGCTCGGCTCGCGGCTGATCAACCGCACCACGCGCAAGCTGACGCTGACGGAGGAAGGCCAGGCCTTCTACCAGCGCGCCGTGCGCATCCTCGGCGAGATGGAGGAAGCCGAACG
Organism: Bradyrhizobium diazoefficiens; assembly: GCF_016616885.1. Taxonomy (NCBI): domain Bacteria; kingdom Pseudomonadati; phylum Pseudomonadota; class Alphaproteobacteria; order Hyphomicrobiales; family Nitrobacteraceae; genus Bradyrhizobium; species Bradyrhizobium diazoefficiens. The sequence continues at coordinate 7,867,215 of NZ_CP067102.1, forward strand.
TGAAGCGGCATCCGGCGCCACACCGCGCGGCCGGCTCACGGTCAACAGCAACATCCCCTTCGGCATGCTGCATGTGATGCCGCTGATTCCGCGCTTTCTCGCAGAGCATCCCGACGTCACGCTCGACCTGATGCTGACCGACACGCTGATCGATCTGATGCAGGAGCGCGCCGATGTCGCCATCCGCGTCGGCCCCCTGCGCACCTCACGCCTCGTCGCGCGAAAGCTCGGCACCAGCCGCATGGCGGTGGTCGGTGCGCCGGATTATCTGGCCCGCGCGGGCATGCCGAAGACGCCGGCGGACCTCGCCGACCACCGTGGCATCGGCTGGACCTTTCCGCGCTCGATCCGCGGCTGGCCGTTCAAGCGCGGCGACCGCACCGAGGAAGCGGTGCCGCCGCCGGCCGCACGCGTCAGCGACGGCGAAGCCGCCCGCCGCCTTGCGCTCGGCGGCGTCGGCCTCGCCCGCCTCGCCCTCTTCCACATCGGCCCCGACATCGAAGCCGGCCGCCTCGTGCCCGTGCTGCAAGGCTATAATCCCGGCGACCGCGAAGACATCCATGCCGTCTATGTCGGCCACGCGGCGCCGCTGCCTGCACGCGTGCGTGCGTTCATCGATTTCTTGGCGGAGCACGTGCGGGTGAGCGACCCAACGCTGAAGCGTGCGCAGGATGGGACGTGGAAAATGGCGGGATGAGGCAATGGGGAGGGAGCGGGCTTCGAATCTTCCCCGCCTAGCCAAGACGACGATGGAACTTTCGACGCGCCACGATTTGACGCGAAAGTTTCACGCAAATCTCGAGAATGCATGGCCTCCGCAATTTTCGTCACGCTGTCGATAAATTCATCCGGCAATATCGACGCGTACACACGTCACGATTTTCAACCGCGGAAATCGCACGAGCATCCATTCAAAACTTCGTTCAGAACCAACAGCTGCTTGACAGACATTTCCAACCATTGCAGTTTTAGGTTGAATAACCGTCGAATGATTTTGCTTTGCTCGTTTGATCTTCCAGGCACCGAACGGGGAGCATTCATATGACGGTTATTCCTCCCGCCAGTGGCGTTACCATCCACAATGGCGACACGATGGATGTCAGTTACGGCGCCTCCGTCGATAGCACGACGATCGAAACCGGCGGCTTGCAGACGGTCGGTGGATCTTTCTCAACAAGCACGGCCACCCACACGACCATCTATGGCGGAGAACAGGACGTCATTCTGGATGGCGTCGCCAGCTATACGACGATCTTCGCAGGCGGCGTGCAGCGTGTAACGGGCGAATTTGTCCATGAAGGTCCAACCCCCGGCGCGGTTGATCACACCACGATCAATAGCGGCGGCGAGCAGGATATCGACACGGGCACCGCGACGACGACGACCGTCAATTCCGGCGGCGTCCAGAACGTGACGAATGGTGGCAGCGCCAGCGGCACCATCGTCAATTCCGGCGGTGTTCTCAAAGTCTCGGGTGAAACTGTAGAAACGGCACCGGTGTATCCGCCGCCGGTGATCCAAAGCGTAGCGACCGCTGCAATCATCAACTACCAGGGCCAATTCAACGTCACCGGCGGCGGGACTTCGGTGAATGCCATCGTCAACGGCGGCGTCATGACTGTCTCGGGATCGATACCGGATCCGTTCGCCAACTTTCCGGGACAGCCGGCTGTCGACGTCAGCATGGCGAGCGGCACCACCGTTGAAAGTTTTGGACTCCTAACGGTATCGAATGGAGCGTCGGTGTCCGGAACAATGCTCCAAAACTTCGGCAGGCTGAATTTGGATGCAGGTGGCACAGCGACCGGAACGACAGTCGATTACGGAACGATGCAATTGTCCGCCGGCGCGACGGCGATCAATACGACCGTCAATCAATTTGGCGTTTTCATCGTGCTGGGTAACGCCAATTTCTCGGGGACGGTCTTCAACGCCGGCAGCACCTTCCAGATCGGCGACGGTACGATTGAAAGCGGATTTACTGTTGCGAAGAGCGTGACGCTGGCCGTTCTGGACGGCGGTGTCCTCAACAACAGTATTGTCTCCGGAGGCGCAACGCTCATCGCCGAAGCCGGCGCGACGCTATCCGGTACGACCTTCCAGAGCGGCGCAACGTTCGTTGCCGACTATGGCTATACGGAAAGCGGCTTCACCGTGTCGGACGGCATATTGTTCAAGGTGTTCGGCACAGCCACGAACACGACGATATCAGCCGGCGGCAAGCAAATCGTAGGTCTCGCCGACTTAGGCGGTTCCGCCAGCAACACCGTCATCAACGGAGGCGAACAGGATGTCGGGCTTGCGTCCACCGCGAGCTACACCACGATCAACATGGGCGGCATTCAGCATGTCGCCGGCATATATATGCATGATATGCCAGGTCCAGGACGGGCGGATCACACCACCGTCAACAATGGCGGCGAGCAGGATGTCGATACTGGCATCGCGATGTCAACCACCGTCAATGCCGGCGGCGTCCAGAATCTCACCAATGGCGGCTTTGCCAGCGATACCATCGTCAAGTCGGGCGGTGTCATCAATGCGTCGGGAGAGACGATCTATTATCCTCCCGGAGGCCCGTACGGCACCGTCATCAGAAGCGAAGTCGATTCAGCTGCTGTCGGCAGCGGCGGCCAATTGCACCTGACCGGGGCGGGGATTGCCAAGAACGCCACCATCAATGGTGGTGTGATGACGGTTTCGGGGTCAATTCCGGACCCCATCACGAGCGACCCAAATGCTCCGGCGGTCGACGCCAGCGCGGCGAGCGGAACAATCCTCAATTCTGGAAGCCTCTCGGTCTCAGACGGCGGCATCGTCACCTCTACGACTCTGAACGGCGGCACGCTCGACGTGCTCAATCAGGGCACCGCGAACGCTTCGACAATTCATCTTGGCGCCACGGAACTCGTCGAGGCGGGTGGCTTTGCCGGCGCGACCACGATCGCCGGCGGCACGCTCGATCTCAAGGCGGGCGCGATGTCCGACGACGCGATCATCTTCTCCGGCCAAGGCACACTCAAGATCGAGCAGAAGCTGGTTTCGGGCCCATCGACCTTCGCAAGCCAGATAAAGGGGATTGCACTCGGCGACCAGATCGATCTGTCGGGGCTGTCCTATACCAGCGGCGCAACGGTGACTGTATCTGGCTCGAAGCTGACGGTGAGCAACGGTACGGCCAGCGAGACCTTCACATTGGCGGATACCTCGGTCACGCGTTTCGGCATCACGAAGGACGGCTCCGGCGGCGTTCTGCTGACGGCCGCGGCCCTGCCCTCCATTGCAGGAGCCGTATCGGGACAAACGACCAGCAACGAAGCTGCGATCAATCCATTCGCGACCGTAGCGATCACAGATCCAAACGCGGGAGCAACCGATAGCCTCATCATCACGCTCGCGGGCGCGGCCGGCATTCTGTCCGGGACAGGACTGATCTCGCTTGGAAACGGAACCTACGAACTTGCAGCGGCCAGCGCTGACAAGCTGACCGCCGAGCTGCACGCCCTTACCTTTGTGGCCTCGCCGCACGGAGACGGCAGCGCAACGACCACGTTCACGCTGAGCGACACAAGCAGCGTAGGCCTGACCGTCAGCGACGCTCGTACGTCCGTCATCGACACGCATCAAGCCGGTCCCACGATGATCGATGGCCCGGCATCCGGCTATGCGACCGTTCAGGGGACGGCGGGCAACGACATCATCCACGCCTATGGCATGTTCAATATCATCCACGGCAATGGCGGGACCGACACGATCTACGCCGGACTATACGGCACGGTTGATGTGTCGAGTGGAGACAGCATCGTCCATTTGGAGGGGTTCGGCAATCGCGCAACCGCGGCGACGGCAATATCACGGTGACGGGATCGACAGGCGCCACCATGATCACGCTCGGCAATGGCAACGACACCATTGACGCCAGCGGATACGGGAACATCATCATGTTGGGCAACGGCAAGAATATTGTCCATCCGGGTGACGGCGCGAGCACAACGACGGCCGGCAACGGCAACGACCAGGTGACGCTCTCCGGATTTGGCAACACCGTCATACTTGGAAATGGCAACGATCTCGTCACCGGCGGAAGCGGCGCCAACAGTGTCACGCTCGGCGACGGCGACAACACCGTGAACCTCGGCGGCATGGTCAACCAGATCACCGTCGGTTCGGGAACAAACACAATCATTGCCGGCAACGGAGCGGATAACGTCGTTGCTGGCGCGGGTCACGATACAATCACACTAGGCGGAGTCGCCAATCACGTGGTGCTCAACGGCTCCGCGGCAACTGTGACAAACCAGATTGGCCTGGACGTCATTACGGCCAATGGCGGATCAGATCAGTTTAACTTTGTCGGGTTCGGCAATCAGGCGATCATCAATGGCGCGGCCCATGTCAACATCAACGATCACAGCACGGGCCTGACCGTCTCGATCAACTCCAGCAACCAAATCGATACGATCTTCGGATTCGGCAATGACCCGCTCGGCGTCATCGATCTTGCAAACGGCGTCGGCAATTACCACTCCGTCGCCGACATCATGAGCGCGCTCAAGGGCGATGGACACGGCGGGACCCTGCTTGCGCTGGGCAGCGCTCCCAACGCGGGATCTGTCGATTTCGTCGACACCGCGATCAGCCAATTGCACGCATCGAACTTTATGATCGTGTAAAGACAAAGCCGCGAAAACAACCCCATGCACAGTAGCCGGCCCATTGTCGGCATTGCGCTTTTTCAAATTTTTGATTTTACGAGATCAGCTTGACCCGTCGGGCAAAACAGGGGCATGATGCCATCATGGCAGAAGGCCTCCGCGAGCGGAGACGAATGCAGCTCGAGCGCCGGCATCGGAGAACGCCGGCGCGCATCCCAAGATCCTGTCGGCACGCCGCCCTAAACGAGGCGCGGATCCGTCCATCGACCTTTAGCCCTCAACGATGGCAACCGCCCGTGTCCAGCCCGCGGATGCCCGCTCGATCTTCACCGGGAAGCACGACACCATGAAACCGGTCGAGGGCAGAAGCTCGAGATTGTGCAGCTTCTCGATGTGGCAATAGCCGATGTGGCGTCCAGCCTTGTGACCTTCCCAGATCAGGCTGGCATCCCTGGTCTCGGCATATTTCTTCGCGGTGTAGACGAAGGGCGCGTTCCAGCTCCAGCCATCGATCCCGGTCAGCCGCACGCCGCGCTCGAGCAGATACATCGTCGCCTCGTAGCCCATGCCGCAGCCCGAGGTGACGTAGTCCTGTTGGCCATATTTGGCGCCGGCGCTGGTATTGACCACGACGATCTCCAGCGGCGACAATTTATGCCCGATGCGCTTGAGCTCGGCTTCGACATCCTTGGCGGTCGCGACATAGCCGTCCGGCAGATGACGGAAGTCGAGCTTCACGCCGGGCTGAAAGCACCATTCCAGCGGCACTTCGTCGATGGTCCACGCGCGCTCGCCGCGGTTCATCGTGGGATGGAAATGCCAGGGGGCGTCAAGATGGGTGCCGTTGTGGGTGGAAAGATGGACCATCTCCACCGCCCAGCCCTGGCCGTCAGGCAGATCCTCCGCCTTCAGCCCATCGAAGAACTGGAGCATGCGCGGCAAGCCTTGTTGATGATCGACGTACTGAATGGTCGGATGATTGCCCGGCGGATCGGCCGGCACGTCGTTTTGCAGCGGTACGGAGATATCGATCAGTCTGCGCGCCATGGTATTTCCTCGTTGCCTGTTCTTGTCTGTTGAGAGCTCAAGCGTCCTGGCGCTCTACCCTGTTCTTCAAGACGCCGATTTTTTCGACTTCGAGCTCGACCGTATCGCCATGTTCGAGAAACCAGCCAAGCTCGAGTCCGCAGCCATTGCCCACCGTGCCCGAACCGATGAATTCGCCCGGCATCAGAGTCTCGTCCTGCGTGACATGGGCGATGATCTCCTCGAACGAGAACAGCATCCCATCCGTGGCCCCAGTTGAGCGGGTCTCGCCGTTCACACGTGCTTCCATCTTCAGCTTATAGGGATCGCCGATCTCATCCGGCGTCACGATCCACGGTCCCATCACATTGCCGCCGTCGAAGCTCTTGCCCTTGGCGGGGCCGAGCCGTCCTTCCATCTCGATGCGCTGGGCGTCGCGCGCCGAGAAATCGTTGAAGATGGTGTAGCCGAAGATGTGATCCTTCGCCTTCGCCGCAGAGATATTCGCGCCCCTGTTCTTGGTGATGATGCCGAATTCGAGCTCGTAGTCCATCACCCTGCTGTAGCGCGGCCACCTTACGGTGGTGTTGGTGCCGCGGACGCTGAAACGGTTGGTGATGTAGAAGATCGGCTGCTTGCGATAGACCTCGGGCAACTCGCCGAGCGGCTCGGCGTCGATTCGCGCCAGTTCCGCCATGTCACCCCCGGCGCGCGCCGCAAGCTTCCGCTGGCCGCGCGGCGCCTGGAGGATGTGCAGCGGAAATGACATGCCGTCGCGCATCTGCCGCGGCTCCGGCACCGGCGCGAGAAGATCTACCGCACCTGTCGCCGACGATAGCGCCGGGTCCTTGCCGTGCTCCTCGAACAGCGCCGCCGCCTGTTCCAGCGCGCGTGGCCCCGCGTCGATCAGCGACAGCATCGAGCTGAAGGCCGGACTGCCCTGTCCATCACGGCCGGCGGCCGCGGCAAGGTCGAATATCTGGCTGTCATTGGAATGCACGATGCCGATCTTGTCCTGCCCGGCCGACTTGAATGTTGCGAGTTTCACCTTGAACACCCCCTTGCTCTTGATGAAACTATATGATCAAATAAAATATCGATATTCAAGACGAAAAAATGCGAACCGGGAGGATTGGTTTGAAGAGACAGTTGGCAAGGCTGGCGATCACACTCGGAATCTCGCTTGAGATGTCCTGCGCGCTGGCCGGTGCGGCGGCGGCGCAGGCGAAGATTCAGATCGGTTGCACGGCCACGTCCGACTGCGCATCCGCGATGGTCGCGGTCGATGAGGGCATCTTCCGAAAACACGGGCTAGACGCCGAGATGACACCGATCGCCATCAACTCGAATATCCCGGCCGCGATCCTGTCGAATTCGATCCAGATTGGCGGGCCGACCTCGACCGTCTTCCTCCAGGCCGTTGACGGCGGCCTCGATCTCGTCGCCGTCGTCGGCGCGTCGGTAATGAACGCAACATCTAACAACGCCATCACAGCTTTCGTCCGCAACGGCATCTCCATCAAGGAGCCGAAGGATTTTGTCGGCAAGAAAGTCGGCGCACCGGGGCTGAACGCGTTTCTGCACGTGCTGTTCGTGAAGTGGCTGGTAGAGAAAGGCGTCGACCCCAAGAGCGTCAATTTCGTCGAGGTGACCTTTCCGACCATGGCCGACATCATCAAATCGGGCGGCGTCGACGCCGTGCTCACGGCCGAGCCGTTCGTCACCCGCATGACCAATGCGGGCCTCGGCTCCGTCGGCGCGCGCTACGCGGTCGAGCTCGCCCGCACCGACCCGATCATCTTCTACGCCGCCTCGCGCGAATGGGCGGAGAAGAACGCCGCGACCGTGAAGAAGTTTCGCGATGCGATCGCGGAAGCGGCCGTGATCGTCAACAGCGACCGCGAAAAGGCTTCCGCTTCGATCGCAAAGTTCACCAAACAGCCGCTCGATCTCGTCAAGGCGACGCCTCCGAATCAGTCCGAGCCGAGCCTGAAGCCGGAAAACCTCGCCTGGTGGATCGAAGTGATGTCATCGCAAAAGATGCTGCAATCGACGCTTGATAAGAACAAGTTGGTGCTGAACTGAGGACCCTTACCATGCCGGCTTCCGAACGCACTGCCGAGCGTCCGAACGGCGAGGCCGGCACCTTGAGCGAGCGCGCTGCCAGCCTCGTCGAGCAGGACATCCTCGCCGGACGTCTGGCGCCGGGGTCGCGGCTTGGCATCGTCGATCTCGTGCAGCGCTACGAGATCGGCGCCACGCCGCTGCGGGAGGGATTGTCGCGCCTGATGTCGCGCGGATTGATCGTCGGCATCGGCCAGCGCGGCTTTCGGGTTGCCGAGGTCAGCCGCGAGGACCTGGCGGACATCACTTGCATGCGTACCGCCATCGAGAAAGAGGCGGTCCGGCTCGCCATCATCCACGGCGACGATGCCTGGGAGGCCGGTATCGTGAGCGCGCTGCATCAGATGCGCCGGCACATCGAGCGTACCGGCAACGAATTCCGCGAGGGCGCCGCCGATTTCGACCGCCTGCACAAGGGCTTCCACACTGCCCTGCTCGCGGCCTGCGGCTCGGGGCGGATGCTCGGCGCGCATTCGGACCTCTATGACCAGGCCTACCGTTACCGCCGCGTGATGATGCGCGCGATCGACAGCGGCGCAGAATTCATCCGCAGCCATCAAATGCTCGCCGACCGCGCGCTGGCGCGGGACGTTCCGGGCGCACAAAGAATGCTGCAGGAACACCTGCACTCAACCATCAATTTCGTTTATCCGCCCGATAGCGGGAGTGATCGATGACCGTCCTCGCAAGACTGGATGAAACAAGGGCGGCACAGCGGCCGAAACCGTTGATTACCTTCAGCGGCGCGACGCTTCGGCTCGGCGGCAAGACCATCATCGAGAATCTCGATCTCGAGGTGCGGCCCGGCGAATTCCTCTGCATCGTCGGCGCTTCGGGTTGTGGCAAGACCACCGCACTGCGGCTCGCGGCGGGCCTCTATCGTCCGAGCAGCGGCGCCGTCACCTTCGAGGGCCAGCCGATGCTCGAACCGCGACGCGAGGCGGCGATCGTATTCCAGGACTATGGCAAAGCGCTGCTGCCATGGCGAACCGCAGCTGGTAACATCTCGCTTGCGCTGGAGGCCTGCGCAGTTCCCACACGCGAGCGACCTGGCCGCATCGCAGACTTGCTGCGCAAGGTTGGCCTCCCCGCCCATGCCGGGAAATATCCGGCGGAAATGTCCGGCGGCATGCAGCAGCGCTTGCAGATCGCGCGCTGTCTCGCTCAGGAGCCAACCACGCTGTTGATGGACGAGCCGTTCGGCGCGCTGGATGCGATGACGCGACAAGGTCTCCAGGATGAGGTGCTGTCGTTGACAGCGGCGAGCAGCACGACCGTCATGTTCGTGACCCACGATCTCGACGAAGCGATCTATCTCGGCGACCGCGTCATCGGTCTCTTGCCGCATCCAGGACGGATCGGGATCGAGCTGGATGTCAACCTGCCGCGGCCGCGCGACCAGCTCGCCACCCGCGAACACCCGGAATTCCTGCGGCTGCGCCGGCAACTATTCGACTTCGTCAAGGCGACCGAACATTGAAGCTCGAGCGCACCAGACCACTCTTGCTGCCGATCGCGGCGCTGCTCGTCTTCGAGCTCTGGATCCGCCTCGCGCATCTGCAGAGCGACAGCCTGGCACCTCCGAGCGCGGCCTTCGTCGCTCTGGTCGCAGCACTCGCCGACTTCACGATCCCGATCGCCACGCGTGACACGTTGCTCGCGGTATTCGCGGGGCTCGCGATCGGTAGCGTCATCGGGCTTGCGCTCGGAATAGCCTTCGGTCTTTCGACTATCCTCGATCGGCTGATGGAAGTGACCATCGAGGCAATCCGTCCGATCCCGTCGATCGCGCTGCTGCCGATCGCGCTGATCGCGCTCGGCTTTGGATATCGCATGGAGATCGTGATTGTCGCATTTGCCTGCGTCTGGCCAATGCTGATCCTGAGCCGCGCTGCGGTCCGCGGCATCGAGCCGCGATTGATGGAAGTTTCGCGAGCGCTGCGCCTGACGCCGGCGCAGCGGATCATCAAGATCATCATTCCAGCGGCTTTGCCGCGGATTTTCGTCGCATTCCGCCTCTCCGCCGGCATCGCGCTGATCGTCGCAGTGACGGTCGAGATCGCGATCAATCCGCTCGGCCTCGGCGCCGGCATCATGCAGGCGCAGCAGGCGCTGCGCGCCGACCTGATGCTCGCTTATCTTGTCTGGATTGGCGCCATTGGCTACGGGTTCAACTTCGCCCTGGTCGTCGTCGAGCGTCGCCTGTTCGGCCGTGCCGCAACCGCCGGGGCAGTCTCATGAGCGCCACCGCGATAATCTGGCGCATTGCGAGTTTTGCGGTCGCGGCCGGCTTTGTCGGGCTCTGGCAACTCGTTGCCAATTTCAAGCTGATCTCGCCAGTGTTCTTGCCCGGGCCCGACCGCGCCTGGGCCGCACTGATGCGTGGCCTTGCGACCGGCGATCTCACGAGCAAGCTCGTCGGCACGCTGGAGCACATGGCCTATGGCTGGCTCGCCGCCTCGATCGCGGGCATCGCGCTCGGCGCACTGATCGGATCGTCTCGCTTGATGCGCGCCTACATCGCCCCATCGCTGGAATTCCTGCGTCCACTGCCGGTGTCCGCGATCATCCCGGTCGCGATCGCGCTGCTCGGTCTGACGCAGGGCATGGCCCTGTTCGTTATCGCCTTCGGTGCGATCTGGCCGATCATGCTTGCGACCATTCACGGTTTTGCCGCAGTCGAGCCGCGCCTCTACGAGGTCGCCCGCTCGTTGCAGATGTCGCGCCCGGCCGTTGTCTTCAAGATTGCGTTGCCGTCGGCCCTGCCCGACATCCTCGCTGGCATGCGGCTCAGCCTGACGGTCGCGCTGATTCTCTCGGTGGTCTGCGAGGTGCTTGCCGGGCTCGACGGCCTCGGCCATTGGGTGTTGTTGTCGGCGCGCGCCTTCCGCTCCGCCGATCTGTTCGCCGGCGTGATCCTGCTCGGAGCGACGGGCTACGTCACGTCGGTTGCAATGTCCTTGGCCGAGCGCAGGCTATTGGCATGGCAGTCGCCGCGATAGCGGTCCAAATCCACGACCCGCGTGCGTCAAACCTCGGCGAAGGGGCCGGTCAGCGAGATAGGGGGAAGCCAGCGACGCGCGGACGATAACGTCCAGCTCCATGCGAACGAGCAGCGGAAGCATGGGCAGCTGTCGACCTTGAGCTAGCGCGCTAGCATGTTAATCTTGACCTCGGATGTGTGAAGCGGAAAGCGCGCGCTAAGTGCAAAAGAGTCTACGCCGAGGCCACGCCATGGATCAAAGTAGGCGCGCCTGAGAGACAACGCGAGGGAAGGCAGCGTCAGCGCCTCAATGCGATAGGGTGATGAGGATGACGGCGAAAAGGCCCTTTGACGGGTTCGATTTCGAAGGCTTCTGGGACGACCATCCGTATTCCCTGGAGAACTATGTCGAGCCTCCGCCGAGCGACGAGCTGATCGCCTCCATTGAGCAGGAATTGGGTGGGTATCGGCTGCCGGCGGCCTATGTCGACCTCGCGCGGCGCCACAATGGCGGACTGGTCAAGCGCAACTGCCACCCGATGAAGGAGCGTACCGGCTGGGCGGAGGACCACGTGGCTATCGAGGGGCTCTACGCCATCGGCCGCACGGCCGAATATTCACTTGCCGGGCAACTGGGCGCCAAGTTCATGATCGAAAAATGGGGCTACCCGCCGATTGGCGTCGGCATCGCCGACACGCCGGCCGGGGGCCACGAACTGATTATGCTGGACTACCGGACCTGCGGAAAGCGGGGTGAGCCGCAGGTCGTGTACGTCGACCAGGAGGCTGACTACAGCATCGTCGCCGTTGCGCCGGACTTCGAGACCTTCATTCGAGGCTTGGTCGAGGAGTCCGAGTACGACACTGCCGAGGAGGATCGGGCTGCGGCAATTGCAACCGTCGAGCGGGGAACGTTTTCACCAATCGTGGTGCGGGCCCTGGCCGCCGTCGGCGACCGTCTGCCGAACGGCGAGCGAATATTGCGAGCCTTGGCCCGGCAGGTCGTGGACGAGAAGGGCTTCTTCGCCTTGCACGACGACGAACGCTCGCACCTGATGTATGGACTGATGTTCTGGCTCTATTCGAGCCTTTGTACCGCCAGATCCTTCGAAGCTTTCGTGGACCGTCCCGAGACCGGCGCCTCCTACGACGACTCGATTTGTTACGAGCTGATGATCGCTTTCGACCTTGTCGCCGACCCTTACGACTTCAACACGCGCGGGTACGCCGAGGGCTTTGTGAGGGACTGGTGGGACGCGTGCGTCGCCGGCGGCGACATCGTCGAGATGGCGGAAGGCTACCGTCTCACTCCCAACGCCGAAGCGACCCTGCTCGGGCGCTTGGCGACGATTTCTGGCCCCGAAGTCAATAAGCCAGCGCGATGATTTGAGATTGATGCGATCCGGCCTCAGAGCTTCCTTTGCTCGCGCCGTGGAAGAACACCAAGAATGCGTGCTTGACCGCTCGCGCGGCTTCCGCAGCATCTTCGACCTCGAACTCGTCCGCTTCGATCTCCCGTTCGGACCGGACGATTCATGGATCGAACAGAACCCTACTCGGCAGCCAGTGCCGGTCGCAATTCCGGCTCTTCCGCAGCATCCCCGTGGATCTCATCCGCAGTCGGCTTGATCCGAAACCATGCGGCATAAAGCGCAGGAAGGAACAGCAGGATCAGGACCGTGCCGACTGCGGTGCCGCCGATCAGCGTGTAGGCCATCGATCCCCAGAACACGGAGTGCGTGAGGGGAATGAAGGCCAGCACGGCAGCAAGTGCGGTCAGGATCACGGGCCTGGTACGCTGCACCGTGGCTTCGATGACGGCGTGATAGTCATCAAGGCCGGCGGCAAGGTTCTCCTTGATCTGTTCGGTCAGGATCAGCGTATTGCGCATCAGGATGCCCGCCAGTCCTATCAGCCCCAGAATGGCGTTGAACCCGAAGGGCTGGTGAAAGGCCAGCAACATCGGCACGACACCGACGAGGCCAAGCGGTCCCGTCAGCACGACCATGGCCATCGTCGAGAACGATCGCACCTGCAACATAATGACGATCAGCATGGCGGCAATCATGGCGGGAAAGATCGTCGCCAACGCATCGTTGGCCTTGGTTGCCTCCTCGATCGATCCGCCCAACTCGATGCGATAGCCGGCGGGCAGTGACGCGATCAGCGGCTGAAGTGCCGTCTTGATCTCCTTGGAGACCTCTGGCGGTTGGGTCGCCTCGTTGATGTCCGACCTGATGGTGACGACGGGGGTGCGATCGCGACGCTTCAGGATCGGCTCTTCAAGCTGGACTTCCGAATGGCCGACCTGGTCGAGCGGAACCGGGCGACCGTCCCTGCTCATCAGTGAGAAGTCCGCCAGACGCGTCGGATCCAGCCGCTCGCCACCGGCGCTGCGTGCCACGATGGGGACATTACGAATGTCCTCGCGAACCTGCGTCACGGTGATGCCGGTGAGCAGGAATTGGAGTTGCCGGCCGACCTCCGCTGGCGAAAGACCGATGAGGTTCAGTCGATCCTGATCCGGGATGAAGCGGAGCACGGGCGTGCGATTGCCCCAATCGCGGTTCGCTTGGCGCACGTCGGGAACGCCACGCATGATACCGAGGGCTTTTTCGGAGATGGCGTACAATTGCGCCGGATCAGGCCCCATGACCCGAAACTCGACCGGGAATGGCGTGTAGGGTCCGAACACGAGCTGGGTGACGCGCACATTGGCCTCAGGTGCAAGGCCCTGTGACACCGCCTGTCGGAGCCGGTGCTTCAGATCTTCGCGCGCCTCCGCGTCCGGCGTCAGCACGACGATCTTGGCGAAGGCCGGATCAGGCAGTTCCGGCGCCATCGCGAAGAAGAAGCGAGGCGCGCCCTGACCGATATAGCTCGTGACGATCTTGGCTTCGGGCTGATCGTGCAGCCACCGCTCGAGCTTCTCGGCTGCGGCGGTGGTCGTCTCGATGCTGGTGCCTTCCGGCAGACGAACCTCCACCAGCACTTCGGGACGGTCGGAGGTCGGGAAGAACTGCTGTTTGACGCCGCCCATGCCGACGACGGACAGGGCGAAGGCGACGGCGACGATGCCACAGGTTACGAACTTGTGGCGGACGGCGAAGGTAATGAGCGCGCGCAGACGCCGATAATTCGGCGTGCCGTAAATCGCGTGGTGACCACCTTCGATCGGCTTGATCGCGGGCAGCATCTTGACGCCAAGATAGGGCGTGAAGACCACCGCGACGATCCAGGAGACGATGAGAGCGAACCCCACGACCCAGAAGATGTTGCCGGCGTATTCGCCGGCCGTCGAACGCGCGAAGCCCACCGGCAGGAAGCCGGCGATCGTCACGAGTGTTCCCGACAGCATCGGCGCCGCCGTGTGGCTCCACGCATAGGCCGCCGCCAACATACGGTCCATGCCCTCTTCCATTTTCACCACCATCACCTCGATGGCGATGATGGCGTCGTCCACGAGAAGACCAAGCGCCAGGATGAGGGCGCCGAGTGTGATGCGGTCGAAGAACCTGCCGGTCTCCAGCATGATGAGGAACACGACGGCAAGGGTCAGAGGAACGGCGGCCGCGACGACGATTCCGACGCGCCAGCCGAGGCTGAGCAGGCTCACCAGCAGCACCACGCCGAGCGCCATCGCGAACTTCATCATGAATTCATCGACGGCCGAGGTGATGTTGACGGCCTGGTCACTGACCTTGGCCAGAGACATCCCGAGCGGCAGCGTCCGGGAGATCGCTGCGGACCTCTCCTCCAGCGCCTTGCCGAGCGCGAGGCCGTTCCAGCCCTCTTGCATGATCGCCGCGAGCATGATGGACGGCTCGCCCTGGTGCCGGATGAGATAGGTGGGAGGATCCTCGTAACCGCGGCGGACTACTGCGATGTCGGAGAGTTTCAACGTCCGCCCCGCAGCGACGATCGGGGAATCGGCGATCGCCTGCACGCTGTCATAGGCGCCGTCGACCCGGATGAAGACCTGCGGCCCCCTGGTGTCGATCGAGCCCGCCGGTGTGACGGTGTTCTGCCGCTGCAAGGCCGCGACAATATCCTGTGCCGACACGCCGAGCGTTGCCAGCTTGGGATAGGAAAACTCGACGAATATCTGCTCGGGACGTTCCCCGAGGATGTTGATCTTCTTGACGCCGGGCACGTGCAGAAGGTCCTGGCGAATAGTCTCGGCCTGCCTGGCGAGCTCCCGCATTGGCATGCCCTTGGCCTTGAGGGCGTAAAGGGCGAAGCTCACGTCCGAATATTCGTCGTTGACGAAGGGGCCGAGCACACCAGACGGCAGCTTGCGCGCTTCGTCCCCGAGCTTCTTGCGGGCCTGGTAGAACTCCTCCTGCACGACGGATGGCGGCGTGCTGTCCTTCAACGTAACGGTCATGTAGGCATAACCCGGCCGCGTGGTCGTCTCCACCCGGTCGTACCAGGTCAGCTCCTGAATCCGCTTCTCCAGGGGTTCGGCGACCTGGTCCTGCATCTCGCGCGCCGTCGCGCCCGGCCATACCGTCGTGACCGTCAGGGTCTTGATGGTGAAGGAAGGATCCTCGGCACGCCCGAGCATGAAGAAGGCGTAGGCGCCTGCGGCCGCCAGCAGGAGGATGAAGAACAGGGTGACGGCCCGTTCGCGAACGGCGACCGCGGAGAGATTGAGGCTCATCAATTGCTCCTGCTTTCGGAGGCAGTCCTGACGCGCGCGCCTTCTTGCAGGAGGTGAGCGCCCAGCGAAACAACCCGATCACCTGAGCTCAGCCCGGAGATAACGGCAGTTTCGCTGGTCACACGCACAAGCTTGATGGGCTGAAAGTGTACGGCCGAGATGCCGCTGTCGAAGACCCAAACGCCGGTCTTTCTGCCGTCATCGAGCACGGCTCCCAGCGGCACCTGGACTTCCGGGAGAGTCTCCTGGCTTGCAAGCCGAATGGTGACCGTCGCGCCAAGTGGCGCCGCCGCGGCCTCACCGTCGAGCACATAGCGGGCCTCGTAGGTACGGGTCTGGACGTCGGCGGAATCCGACAACTGCCGGAGATGCGCGGTAGAGCGGCGCCCATCGCTCCCATACAGGCTCGCCTCGGCGAGCGAGCCGATCGCCGGCCGCATCGTTTCGGGAAGCGCGACCACAGCTTCGCGAGGACCGGACTGTGCAAGCCGAACGACCGTCTGGCCTGCGGAGACCACTTGTCCCGGCTCGCCAAGCGTTTGCATGACTGTTCCGTCCGCGTCGGCCACCAGGACGGAATAGGTCGCCTGGTTCTCGGCGACGCGCGCGTCGGCTTCGACCGCGGCGAGTTGCGCGTTGGCGGTGTCCGACGCGGCTTTCGCCTGCTCGTACCGCTGTCGGGACGTCCATCCGTCGTTGACCAGGTTGGCGTATCGCTTCTCATCCGCGTCGGTCTGAACGACGGTTGCGCGCGCTGCGACAACGGCGTTGCGTTTCGCCGCAAGTGCAAGGCGGAGATCGGTTTCGTCGATGCGCATCAGCGGCTCGCCGGCCTTGACCTGCTGACCGACATTCACCAGCCGTTCCACGATCTTGCCGGCGACGCGAAAACCGAGATTGCTTTCCACGCGCGCCCCTACAACGCCGGTGAAGCCGCGTTCGGATCCGGTCACTCGCGCTGCCGTCACCAGGTTGACGATCGGTAGTTCTTGTCTCGGATCGCTCAGGGCAGAGGCCCTTTGGGTGGGAATGACAAAAGTAGCGAAGGCAGCCGCCCCGGACGCCGCGAGCACGACACCGGCCAAAACCGCAAATCTCTTCTTTCCCATGTCCAACTCCCGCCTTCATTTAGATTGCCGTCAAACTCTATAATCCAGAATAGAGTTCGATCGCAATCTAAAAGTGCGGGTTCACGGAACCGTGACCATGGAGAGAGCTGACTATCTCGGCGTCGGAGCTTTCGCCACGGGGACGACGCTTTGATAGATTGCGTTCAGTCTCTATTTCTCATATAGAAGTCAAACGAAATCTAAATAGGAGAGCCCACGATGCGCGTGACTCGCGTTCAGGCCGCGGAAAACCGCCAAAACGTGATCAATGTGGCAAGTCGCCTTTTCCGGGAGCGGGGCTTTGACGGCATCGGCCTGAAGGATCTGATGGAGGCCGCCGGGCTAACCCAAGGCGCCTTCTACAAGCAGTTCGCGTCAAAAGAGGATTTGGCGGTAGAGGCGTCCAACCGGGCGTTGGAGAGCGCCTCCCTCCGATGGTCGGACGCGGCCGCGCAGAACCCCGATGATCCGCTTGGCGCGGTGATCGCGTTCTACCTCAGTGCCGACCATCGCGGAGAAAGGATGGACGGCTGCCCGATCGTGGCGCTCGGCTCAGATGCCGCCAGACAGGGGCCCGGCGTGAAAGCGGCATTCGAAACCGGGATCAAGGCGCATCTCGAGGTCCTCGGCCGCTTCCTCGCCGGGAGCGGCGGCGAAGAATCCCGTGGCAAGGCCATGGCCATTCTCGCGACGATGATCGGCGCGATCACGCTATCGCGCGTCGTCAACGACCCTGATCTGGCTCAGGCCCTTCTCGATGCGGCGGCCGAACAGGTTCGCGACGCCGCAGGCGCCTGAAAGATCGCCCCTCGAACCACAGAGAGATCGAATGCTTAGCACGCGCGAAGTCAAACCAAGTTTGCTCAAGCTATCGGACACGCTGAGTGTGCGTTTTCAAAAGACCGGCAGCGGGCCTCCGCTGCTCCTCATCCATACGATCCGGACGCAGCTCGAATATTTCCGCAGTCTTGCGCCCCTCCTCGCCAGATCGCACACGGTGTACGCCATTGACCTCCCAGGCCACGGACACTCACCAATAGATCCAGACGCGAGCTTCGACGAACCCTACTTCAGGCGGGCCGTCATTCGCGTCATCGAGGAGCTAGACCTCTCGGACGTCACGATTGTCGGCGAGTCGATCGGCGGCGCTTTGGCCCTCACGGTGGCGGCGGCGCTTCCGCAGCGGGTGAAGCGGGTCTATGCGATCAACCCCTACGACTACGAGACCCGCTACGGCGACGGGATTCGACGCGGCAACTGGCTCGCGAATTTCATCATCGGAAGTTTGCAGATCCCGCTGCTCGGTGCGGTGAATGCGTCGCTCGAAAACAAGCTGATCCTCGGCAAGATCATGGGCGGCGGATATCACGACCCCCGCAAACTGCCGGTCGATCTGCTCGCCGAGTTCGATGAAGTCGCCCATCGGCCCGGATACAAGCGCATCGCACGCAAGGTGTTGGCAGGCTGGCGATCCTGGAGCAACGCACGCGATTATTATCGCCAGATCACGGCGCCTGTGACGCTCATTTATGGCGACAGCGATTGGTCTCGGCCAAATGAACGTGAACGCACGCGGTCGCTGATTCCCGCTTCGCAGATGGTGACGCTGAAGAATAGCGGCCACTTCTCAGCCGTCGAGAATCCGTCGGAGCTGGCTCGCGTGATCCTGGCGACAGAATGACAGCAATGAGGCGTCGACATCGCGGCAAGTAGCGCCATTGACGCGCAAGGTTGCACCAGGGAACCATTGCCCGCCATCGTCGTTTCGCCCTATGGCCGACATGGCCGACGTAGCGGGATTCAACAGTCGTTTGCTTGAGAGCGAACGTGGTGGAATTTTTGTGCGCGAAGGTGGCACTGGCCCGGTCGTGCTTCTCTTGCATGGCTTTCCAGAGACGGGCTTGATGTGGCGCGACGTTGCTCCGGTTTTAGCACGGGACTTCAGAGTGATCGTCGCGGACTTGCCGGGCTACGGGAGGAGCGAGTGCCCCAAGGTCAACGACCCGATTGCCATGTCGAAGCGGGAGATGGCGGCGACACTCGTCGCGGCGATGCGAACGGCAGGTCATGACCGCTTCGCCATCATCGGGCATGATCGCGGCGGACGCGTCGCCTATCGTGCAGCGCTGGACCATTTCGCGCAAATTTCCCACGTTGGTGTGCTGGACGTGGTGCCTACATTCGACGTCTGGGACCGCGCCGATGCGCGCCTCGCCCTTTCGTTCTGGCCGTTTTCGTTGCTTGCTCAGCCATCGCCGCTTCCAGAACGATTGATTGCGGCGGCTCCCGAAGCGGTCGTGGACGATGCAATCAACGAATGGGGATCATCGCCAGATGCGTTCCCCGAGTGGGTTCGGGAGGCCTACATCGAGGCGCTAAGCGATCCCGTCCATGTTCACGCCATCTGTAACGAATACCGCGCCGCCGCCGGGCTTGATCGTGAGAACGACAAGGCAGATCTCGATGCTGGACGACGGATAGGCTGCCCACTGCTGGCGCTATGGAGTAAGGGAGGCGGACCAGCAACCTGGTATGACGATGCCGGCGGGCCATTAGGTCTCTGGCAGCGTTGGGCGGAGAGGGTGCAAGGGCAAGCAGTAGCAGGCGGGCACTTTTTCCCTGAGGAGCAGCCGGCCGCTACCGCGCACCTCATTTCTTCGTTCCTGAAGAGCTAGCGTTCGAATTCCACCTTGCGCGTGGCTTAACTGGCTGCGATTCTACGATCGAGCGGCATGCATGCGGCGTCGGCTCGCTGTCAGCAGATAGCACCCCGAATATTTTTCTGGATTCAGTTGAGCGGCCCGAGACATAGGTGACAAAACGTACCGGACACATGGGTTACACTTTCCGCTTTTGTTCTGCGGGAGGTGTGGATGCCGTGGAAAGCGAGTTCGGTGATGGAGGAGCGCCTGCGGTTTGTTGCCCGGCTGTTGGATGGCGAGGCAATGACGGACGTATGCCGGGATTTCGGCATATCGCGGAAGACCGGCTACAAGATCTTTGGTCGGTACAAGGAGCACGGGCTTGAGGCCCTGACGGACCGGTCGCGGCGGCCGGTCCGCTACGCCAACCAGCTGCCGCAGCAGCTCGAAAGCCTGATCGTACGCCTGAAAACCGAGAAGCCACATTGGGGAGCCCGCAAAATCCGCGAGCTCCTGGTCCGGCGGCTGGATGGTGACGTCAGGGTGCCGGCCAAGAGCACCATCCATGCCGTGCTCGACCGCCAGGGCCTGGTCAAGCGCGCCCGTGAACGGAAGACCCCGGCGCAGGGCACGCGGTTGTCGGCCGCGGTTGCGCCCAATGACCTCTGGTGCGCCGACTTCAAGGGCGAGTTCAAGCTCGGCAATGGGCGCTATTGCTACCCACTCACCGTGACCGATCAGGCTTCGCGGTTCTTGCTCATGTGCGAAGCTCTGGAGTCGACGCGAGAGGAACTGGCAGTTACGGCGTTCGAGCGGCTGTTTGCCGAACGCGGGCTGCCGCTGTCGATCCGCTCCGACAATGGCGTACCGTTCGCCAGCCCCAATGCGCTGTTCAACCTGTCAAGGCTCTCGGTCTGGTGGCTTCGTCTCGGCATCGCCATCGAACGCATCAAGCCTGGCCATCCGCAGCAGAATGGCCGTCACGAGCGCATGCACCTGACGCTGAAGAAGGAGGCGACCCGGCCGCCAGGCTCGAATATTCTGCAACAACAAGACCGCTTCGATGCCTTCGTTCACGAATTCAACACGGAAAGACCGCACGAGGCGCTCGACATGAAGTGTCCGGCGGAATTGTATGCGGCTTCACCGCGCCACTATGACGGCTTGCCCGAACTGTCCTATCCATTCCATGACCGCGACGTCCTCGTCACGGCCTGCGGACGGCTCTGCCTGCATCGCAAGAGGATCAACATCTCGAGCGTGCTGGCCGGCCAGAAGCTCGGCATCAAGGAAGTCGACGATGGCATTTGGCTCGTCAGCTTCATGCACTACGATCTGGGATACTTCGACCTCGAGCAAAAGACCTTGCAACCCCTCGACAATCCATTCGGCCCGAAGCCCGTCACCGATGTTCCCGGTACGACATTGTCGCTCTGACCGAGATGCACTCTTGCTCATTCTTGGCATGGCAGCCACCGGCTTGGCCGCGCTGAGCCGTCAACCCCCGAAGCCCCGTAGGGGGCGCGCCCTTGGCGCGCGGGCTTGACGGCGAAAGTGCGGGCCGAGCAATAATGGCCATGCCAACGAATGCGTGGAGTGAGTGACCCTGCAACCCTTCGACAACCCGTTCGGCACGAGGTTGTCACCCATGTCTTAGGTACGACCTGTTACCTATGTCTCCGGGCTGGACAAAGTGGCGGGTGGCGGAGAGAGTGGGATTCGAACCCACGGTACGGTTTCCCGCACACACGCTTTCCAAGCGTGCGCCTTAAGCCACTCGGCCATCTCTCCGGAGCGCCCTCTCTTGAAGGGGCGCCGGTGATTTTGCAAGGGATCGCGGCTAAATCGGGTGAATTTTCCGCAACATATTGTATTTACAATAGAATATCTCGCGTCACGAGGTCGCCCGGAACCCACCTCAGGCTGAACCAGTCGCGGGTTTGGCGCGACGATTCACGCAAGGACATCAAACACGACCGGGACGCCATGACCATCCGCAAAACCATTGCCGCGCTGAGCCTGATTTTGGCTCTTGGCTCCGCCTTTAGCGCGTCGGCCAACGCACAGGCCTGCACCCGGCAGGGCGTTGATGTGACCTGCGACGATGGGCGGCGCGGGGTGCTTTCGGGCGATGCTATCCTCTGGCCGGACGGGACCCGCTCCAGCTCAACCCCGCACCAGAGCGTGATCATCGGCAACAAGAGCTCGGTGCATGTCGGGCCCGGCGTGTTCGTCGGCCAGGGCAAGGGCATGGTGCCGATGGACGATCCGAACGCGCCGAACAAGCGGCAGTGCGCGATTCTGGATGGCGTGTCGTACTGCTATTGAGGCTTACCTCTCTCCATCAGAACGGTCCCGCAAGCAGAGGAGGGAGCGCACCACCACTGCGGCAGCAATCTGTGCTTTTCGCGCCATCCCCCGTTCATGGCATTGCCGGGCTTCGTCAAAAAACCAAAGCATTGTCGTGACATACCAGTCGGGCGCGCCTTTAACTTGCCACGAAGCTGCCCCTGAGTTCAGATGGTTCCTAACGATTTGCGCTGTGGCAGCGGGGAGAGCTTGAAATGACGGATTTTCGTCGCCTGACCGGGGCGTTGTTGGCTGCGATGGGGCTGTTCCTGTCCGCGCCGCCAGCCTTCGCCCAGCAGCCCGACCGCGGCGACGAACCCGGCCTGATCGCGGACGACGGCTACCAGCTCGATCCGGAATGGCAGAAGCAGGTCGTGTACTACCGCACGACCGAGGCCCCTGGCACCATCATCATCGCGACCACCGAGCGTCACCTCTACCTGGTGCAGCCGGGCGGACGCGCGATCCGCTACGGCATCGGCGTCGGCCGCGACGGTTTTCAATGGCAGGGACTGGTGAACATCACCAACAAGAAGGAGTGGCCGGACTGGACGCCGCCGTCGGAGATGATCCAGCGCCAGCCCTATCTGCCGCGCTTCATGGCCGGCGGCCCCGGCAATCCGCTCGGCGCCCGCGCCATGTATCTGGGCACGACCGTCTACCGCATCCACGGCACCAACCGCCCCGATACGATCGGCACCAAAGTGTCCTCGGGCTGCTTCCGTCTGGTCAACAACGACGTCGCCGACCTTTACGACCGCGTTCCGGTCGGCACCAAAGTGGTCATCCGGCAGAAGCCTGAACTGTAAGCCTATCGTTTGAGCATGATCTTTCGGATCATGCTCTGCGCCCTCCTCCAAATTCCTTTTCCCGATTTTTCGAGAGAGCAACATGATGCGCACATTTCAAGGCGGCCTGCTGATCGGGCTCGCGGTCGCCGTGCTGGTCGGCGCCTTGGCCGTCATCTACGAATTCTACGACACCCGCACGCTGAAGCGCACGGTGCGCCGCGGCGAAGTGCTGTGCGGCGTCAACAAGGGCCTGCCGGGCTTCTCGATCCCCGACGACAAGGGCAACTGGACCGGTTTTGACGTCGATTTCTGCCGCGCAGTGGCGGCCGCGATCTTCGACGACCCGGGCAAGGCGCGCTTCGTGCCGCTCGACGCCAGCGAGCGCTTCAAGGAATTGCAGAGCCGCAAGGTCGACATCCTCTCGCGCAACTCGACCTGGAGCATGTCGCGTGAGCTCGACTACGATCTCTACTTCCCCGCAATCGCCTATTACGACGGCGAAGGCTTCATGGTGCCGCGCTCCCGCAACAAGGAGACGTCGCTGGACCTCGCCGACAGCAAGGTCTGCGTGCAGGCCGGCACCACCACGATGCTCAACCTCGCCGACTACTTCCGCGCCAACAACATGAAGTATGAGCTGGTGAAGTTCGACAAGCTGGAAGACGTGGTGAAGGCCTACGACACCGGCAAATGCGACACGCTGACCGCCGACGTCTCGCAGCTCTATGCGCTGCGGCTGAACATGTCGAAGCCCGGCGATCACATGATCCTGCCCGACATGATCTCCAAGGAGCCGCTCGCCCCTGTCGTGCGCCAGCGCGACGACGACTGGATGATGATCGTGAAGTGGTCGCTCTACGCGATGATCAATGCGGAAGAGCTCGGCGTCACCTCGGAGAACATCGACCAGGCGCTGAAGTCGAAGAAGCCGGAAGTGATGCGGCTGGTCGGTACCGAGGGCAATTACGGCGAGCAGCTCGGCCTGACCAAGGACTGGGCCGTGCGCATCATCCGCCGCGTCGGCAATTACGGCGAGATGTACGAGCGCAATATCGGCGAGAAGTCGCAGCTGAAGATCCCGCGCGGCATGAACCAGCTGTGGAACGCGGGCGGCGTGCAGTATGCACCGCCGATGCGGTGACGGTGCTCTCCGCCGTCATTGCAAGCGAAGCGAAGCAATCCAGAGTCGTTCCGCGGTGACAAACTGGATTGCTTCGTCGCAAGTGCTCCTCGCAATGACGAGTTTGAGGCCAACGCCCTCCACACTCTCAACCGTCATCGCCCGGCTTGACCGGCAATCCAGTACGCCGCGGCCTCTCCGTAAATCTCTGCTGTCTCTGGAATCCTGGTCGCCCGGTCAAGCCGGGCGACGACAGCGGTGGGTTATCTGGCGCGACCGCGCCCCGCCTCAATACCCCCGCGCCCGGGCCAGCTGCTCGGTGTGGTAGTTCGCATCCCCGAACAGCTCCTCGCACACGCGCGCGCGCTTCATGAAGAAGCCGATGTCGAACTGGTCGGTCATGCCTATGCCGCCATGCATCTGCACGCCTTCCTGCACCGCGCGGGTGGCGGTGGTGCCGGCGCGGGCTTTTGCCACTGCGACGGCTGAGGCGGCCTTGGCGATATCAGCATCCAGCGCCTGCAGCGCCTTCATCGTGGCGGCACGGGTGATCTCGATGTCGACATAGAGCTCGGCGGCGCGATGCTGCAGCGCCTGGAATTCGCCGATCAGCTTGCCGAACTGCTTTCGGTTCTTGAGATACTCGACGGTACGGTTGAAGACCTCCTCGCTCAGGCCCACCATTTCGGCGGCCACCGCGCCGCGGCCGATATCGAGCACGCCATCGAGCAGGGCGGCGCCCTGATCGACCTCGCCGAGCACGCTGTCGGCATTGACCTCGACATTGGAAAGCTCGATCCGCGCCGCATTGTGCGCATCGACCATGATGGTACGCTCGATCGAAACACCCTTGGCCCTGGGATTGACCAGGAACAGCGTCAGGCCGTCGCGCTCGCCGGCGGAGCCAGCGGTGCGCGCGGCGACGATGAAGAGATCGGCGACGTGGCCATCAACGACGAGCGCCTTGGCGCCGGAGAGCTTGAAACCGTTGCCGGCGCGCACGGCCTGCAAATTGGTCTGGAGCGGGCGATGCTTTGCGCCCTCGTCGATCGCGAGCGTCGCGAGCAGCGAGCCGTTGGAGATTTTCGGAAGATACTCGGACTTCTGCGCAGCATTGCCGCCGCGGTTCAGCGCCGAGGCTGCAACCACGCTGGTGGCGAGGAACGGCGACGGCATCAAGGTGCGGCCGATCTCTTCCATGACGACACCGGCTTCCATGAAGCCGAGGCCGCTGCCGCCGAACTCTTCCGGCACCAGCAGGCCGGCAAAGCCCATCTCGGCGAAGGAGTGCCACAGCTCCTTGGAGAAGCCGGTGGGATCCTTGCTATCGCGCAGAGATCGCAGGTGCGACACCGGCGCCTTGTCGCTGATCAGCCCGCGCGCGCTGTCGCGGAGCATTGATTGTTCTTCGGTGAGGACGAGGGCCATGTGTTCAGTCTCTAACGTCTGGCGGAATGCATGTTGTTGTTGTCATTCCGGGGCGCGTCGAAGACGCGAACCCGGAATCTCGAGGTTCTCAGGTGCGCAACCGCGCACCGTAGTTCGGTCCTGCGGACCGCCCCGGAACGACGGAAAGCCTCACGCCCCCGGCAGATCCAGGATGCGCTTGGCGACGATGCCGAGCATCACCTCGGACGTGCCGCCCTCGATCGAGTTGGCCTTGGTGCGGAGCCATGCGCGCGGACGGGCCCCTTGCCGCGAGCGCTCGCTCTCCCATTCCAGCGCGTCGACGCCGCCGGCCGACATCAGGATCTCGTAGCGGCGCTTGTTGAGCTCGGTGCCGTAATATTTCATCGCCGACGAGAACGCCGGATGCGCTTGCCCGGCCTTGGCGAGATCGACCGCGCGTTCGGCGCAGGCCGCAAGGGCGGCCTCGTCGACGTCGAAGGTCGCGATCCGGCCACGCAGCGTGGAATCATCGAGCCGCCCCAGCGCGTCGGCGCCGACCGAGTCGGCCGCGATCTGGCCGAGTGGACGGCCGACGCCGCGCTCGCCCATCCCGGAGATCATCGCGCGCTCGTGCTGGAGCAGATATTTCGCAACGTCCCAGCCGCGGTTGACGGTGCCGACCACGTGCGATTTCGGCACGCGGACGCCGTCGAAGAAGGTCTCGCAGAACGGCGAATAGCCGGAGATCAGCAGGATCGGCTTGGTGGTCACGCCCTTCGACGTCATGTCGAACAGGATGAAGCTGATGCCATCGTGCTTCTTCGCGGCCGAGTCAGTCCGCACCAGGCAGAAGATCCAGTCGGCGTAATTGGCGTAGGACGTCCAGATCTTCGACCCCGTGATGACGAAATCGTCGCCGTCGCGCTCGGCGCGGGTCTGCAGCGAAGCGAGATCGGAGCCGGCGTTCGGCTCGGAATAGCCCTGGCACCAGCGGATCAGGCCGGCTGCGATTTTCGGCAGATGCTCTTTCTTCTGCGCCTCGTTGCCGTATTTCAGCAGCGCCGGTCCGAGCATCCAGATGCCAAAGCTCGACAGCGGCGGACGCGCGCCCAACTTGGCCATCTCGGACCGCAGCACCTTGTGCTCGGCAGCGCTGAGGCCGCCACCGCCATATTCCTTCGGCCAGTCCGGCACAGTCCAGCCCTTGTCGCGCATGCGCTCGAACCAGATGCGCTGCGGCTCGGACGAGAATTTTGCGTTGCGTCCGCCCCAGAACACGTCGGTGTCCGA
Source organism: Bradyrhizobium diazoefficiens (assembly GCF_016616885.1). Classification (NCBI taxonomy): domain Bacteria; kingdom Pseudomonadati; phylum Pseudomonadota; class Alphaproteobacteria; order Hyphomicrobiales; family Nitrobacteraceae; genus Bradyrhizobium; species Bradyrhizobium diazoefficiens. The sequence goes on from NZ_CP067102.1 coordinate 7,893,356, forward strand.
CGTCGCCGGCTTGCGCATCTCCGGCGGACAATTGGCTTCCAGCCATGCGCGCGTCTCAGTGCGGAATTGTTCGAGATCGGCGTTCTCAGTTTCGCTGGTTTTCGAGTCAGTCATGGGTCGTTTCCATCAATCACAATCGACTTGTTGGGCGCGACTCTGGGCCATCGCACTGCGGAATTCAACCACTTCCGCAGCCTGTCATCCGCTATAGTCGCGACCGCGACGGTGCTTGAAAACAAAGAGGAAACGCGAATGCGCCTGAAACTTCTTTCGCCTGGCGAAATGAGCGAGAGCCAGCGGCAGACCTATGACGAGTCGATCGCCGGCAAACGCGGCAAGCCGCCGGCGCCGATGATGGCCTGGCTCAACAGCCCCGACATGGCCCGTCACGCCACGCGGCTCGGCGAGGTCTTGCGCTACGACACGATCTTCCCGGCAAAACTCTCGGAGATCGCGATCCTGGTGACGGCGCGCCACTGGACCGCGCATTACGAATGGTATGCGCATAAGCGCCTGGCGCTTTCGGGCGGCATGGATCCAAAAATCATCGACGCGATCCGCGACCGCCGCTCGCCCAAGTTCGACGATCCCAAAGCGGAGATGATCTACGATCTCGCGAAGTCGCTGCATGAAGGCCACGGCGTCGAGAAAGGCCTCTACGACGAGGCAGTGACGCTGCTCAGCGAGCGCGGCGTCGTCGAGGTGATCGGGCTGTGCGGCTACTATACGATGGTGTCGATGACGCTGAACACGTTCGAGTTCGAGCTGCCGGAAGGAGAAGTGCCGGAGCTGTCTTAGTTTCGCATCCGGATGCGCAATTGCGCATCTGGAAACGCTGGGTTTCGGGATCAGCCAGTAGCGCTGTCCCGATACACGGCTTAAGTGGAATTCAGTAACGGAGCAACCACATGTCGCAAACATCAGCCGTCGCCGCCGGCACAAGGATCGGCCACGTCCACCTCAAGGTCGCTGATCTCGATCGCGCGCTTGGCTTCTATTGCGGCGTGCTCGGCTTCGAGCTGATGCAGCGCATGGGCTCCGGCGCGGCTTTTATTTCCGCCGGCGGCTATCATCACCACATCGGGCTCAACACCTGGGAGAGCAAAGGCGGCTCGCCGCCGCCGCCGGGCACGACCGGGCTGTTCCACACCGCGATCCTCTATCCGACGCGGCCGGCGCTGGCGGACGCGCTGCACCGGGTGCTGACCGCCGGCATTGCGCTGGATGGCGCGAGCGACCATGGCGTGTCCGAGGCACTGTATCTGCGCGATCCCGACGAGAATGGCGTGGAGCTGTATTGGGACAAGCCGCGGGAGCAATGGCCGTTCGGGCCGGATGGGAAGCTGGCGATGTTTACGAAGCGGCTGGATGTGGAGGGGTTGTTGAAGCAGCGGGAGGCGTAAACCCTGCTCTCTCCCCGTCATTGCGAGGGGCGAAGCGACGAAGCAATCCAGACTGCCTCCGCGAAGGCATTCTGGATTTGCTTCGCTTCGCTCGCAATGACGGAGTGTGTTGAGGCGACGCCGCGTCTCTACGCAGTCTTCGCCTGCGGCGTCCCCCGCACCATGATCAGCGCCGCAGCCGAGACCTCCAGCGAAATGCAGAGATAGAACGGCAGCGCGTAGCCGCCGGACCAATCGCGCAAGGCCCCGACGACGCCCGGGCCGAACGCGTACGTCACCTGGTTGATCGCGGTGTTCAGGCTGATCAGCACGCCGAACGAGGCGGAGTCGAACTCCTGCTGCACGATCAGCGACGGCAGCGTGATGAGGTTGCCGACCGAGAAACCGAACACCGCGCAGGCCGCGATCAGCACGTAATCATTGTGCAGATTGATGACGACGCACAGCGCTGCGGCCTGGCTGAGGAACGACAGCGCGGAGGCCAGCCGCTGGTTGAGGCGGTCGATCACCATCGAGAACAGCACCCGGCCGACCACCGCCATCGCCGTGAGCACCGCGACCGCCACGGCCGCACGTTCGCGCCCGATCACGGGATCGAGGAACGAGATCAGGTGGACGATGAAGCCGACCTGCGCGAACAGCACCAGCGCGAACGCAATCGTCACGGTGAGGAAGCCGACGTCCCGCAACGCCCAGGCGCGGATCTCCGTCGACGATTGCGACTGCGGCTTCGCCGCGCCGTGCCAGCCATGGAGGTCGGGCGGGTGGCCAACGACCAGCACAATTACCGGCAGGAGCAGCGCCAGCATTGCGCCGGAGGTGGCGAACATCGCGCTGGCGAAACCGATATGGCTGATCATCATCACCAGTAGCGGCACGCCGATGATGCCGCCAAAACTGGCGCCGTTCAGCGCCAGGCTGATCGCCATGCCTCGCTTGTGGTCGAACCATAGGCTGATCGTGTTGGTGATCATGGCGAGGCTGGTGCCGGCCCAGCCGAAGGCGAGCACGGCATCGGCCAGATAAAGCTGCCAGGGCTCGCGCACCGCGCCGATCGCAACCGCGGCGGCCGCCATCGCCAGCGTGCCGGCGATGAGACAAAGCCGCGGACCATATTTTCGGACGGCCTCGCCAACGAAGACGACCAACAGCGCGCCGAACAGATAGAAGAACGTGGTGCCGGAGGAGATCAGCGAGGCCGGCCAGCCCCGCGCGCGCTGAAGCTCGGCGACATAAACGCTCTGGCCGTAGAAGCCGAGCCCCCAGCCAAAGGTCGCGAGCAGGAAGCAGACCGCAACGATGCGCCAGCCTTCGTAGCGGAGCGACGTTTCATCGACGCGAGCATGTTGAGGATTGTCGAGCATTGGTTTGCTCCTCACCGTCATTCCGGGGCGATGCGAGGCATCGAACTACGGTGCGCAGTTGCGCACCTGAGAATCTCGAGATTCCGGGTTCACCCTTCGGTGCCCCGGAATGACGGCAGAAATCGAAGGACGTTGATGACCTGACAAGGCTGTTCATGACGAGCATCATGTAACAACCCGGACATCGAAAATCATTTCGACCTGGATCGAAGTATTGACGTTGCTGACAGGCTCCCGCCAACTCAGATCGCGTCCGGGAACTCACCCATCGCCGCCGCAAGCCGCGCCCTGCGGCGGCGGGCCCAGGACGCCAGCGAGAGCGCGACCAAACCGAGCGCGACCGGGGGGAACACCACCATGTTCACCGCGGACCAGCCGTAATTGGCGAGCAACTGGCCCGATGAGAACGAGCCGATCGCCATCATGCCGAACACCAGGAAATCGTTGAACGCCTGCACCTTGTTGCGCTCCTGCGGACGGTGCGTCTCCAGCACCAAAGCGGAGGCGCCGATGAAGGAGAAATTCCACCCCACACCCAGCACGATCAACGTCGCCCAGAAATGCATCGCGGTGATGCCGGAGAGACCGATGCCCGCGGCGCCGGCTTCCAGCAGCAGTCCGGCAGCGACGACCTTGGGTGCGCCGAAGCGGGCGATCAGCGCGCCGGTGAAGAAGCTCGGCCCGTACATCGCGACGATGTGCCATTGAATGCCGAAATTGGAATCGGACAGGCTGAGGCCACACAGCTTCATGGCGAGCGGCGCCGATGTCATCACCAGATTCATCATGGGATAGGAGATGACGCCGCACAGCGCGGCGGCGATGAAGCGCGGCTGGGTCACGATGGTGAGCAGCGGGCGTCCGCCATGCAAATCGGCCAGCGCCGGCTTCGGCATGTCGACGCCGGCGACGATGCCCATCGCGATCAGCGCGACGGCCGCCTGCACCAGGAAGCTGAAGGCGAACAGATAAGGCGACCAGATGTCCATGGTCCATTGCACCAGCTGCGGACCGAGCACACCGGCGAACACGCCACCCGCCATCACCCACGACACGGCCTTGGGCCGGTAGGCCGCGCTGGCGCCGTCGGCCGCAGCAAAGCGATAGGATTGCGCCACCGAGCCGTAGAGGCCGCCGAGGAAGGTCGCGAGACAGAACAGTGCGAACGAGGCGTGCAGAATCGCGAACGAGCCGATGAGACCGGTGAGCGTGCCGAGGCCGGTGCCGATCACAAAAGCCCAGCGGCGACCGAAGCGGCGCGAGATCGCGCCGGTCGGCAGCGTGCCGGCCGCAAGCCCGACGACGTACATCGACAGCGGCACGGTCGCGAGCGACATGTCGGGTGCGAGCGTGGCGCCGACGATCGAGCCCGTGGCAAAGATCACCGCCGAGTTGGCGCCGGTCAGCGCCTGGGCCGCGGCAAGGCGCACCACATTGCCGCGCACGCGGACGTCGGCGGCAATCTCATTGGCTGAAGTCACATCTAACATCGGCATTTCCGCCCGCAGGGTCTTTTAACTAAAAGCCTTGGTGATTCGCGGCACTATGGAGGGGCACGGGAGGGCGGGCAACCGACGCAAACGGGCGCAGGCCATGCCTCTGACGCAATCGGGCCGATGATACCCGGCCCGCGCTCTTGACGGCTTGCGCTCGATCAAATCCTATCCGGCGCGACCTCAGGGAGTTTCGTTCATGCCCGTCGACAACAGGCCTACGCTCAGCGCTCCCGACGACGATCCCTGGCTCTGGCTGGAGGAGGTCGAGGGCGCCCGCGCGCTCGATTTCGTCGAGCAGCAGAACCGCCTGACGCTGGACAGATTCGGCGGCGCGGCGTTCGAACGCGACCGTGACGCGCTCGCGGCGATCTACGATCGCCCAGACAACATTCCCTATGTGGGACGTCGCGGCGGCTATCTCCACAATCTCTGGAAGGACGCTGGCCATCCGCGCGGCCTGTGGCGGCGGACCACGATGGCGGAGTTTCGCAAGCCCAATCCAGCCTGGGAGATCATGCTGGATATCGACGAGCTCGCGGCGAGCGAGGGCGAAGACTGGCTGCTGAGCTCGATCAGTTCGCTGCCGGGCAGCTCGCGGACCATTCTGAGCTTCTCGCGCGGCGGCAGTGACGCCGTCACCTTGCGGGAGTTCGACGCGGAGACGAAGAGCTTCGTTGCAGGCGGCTTCACGCTGCCGGAAGCCAAGGGCGGCGTCGACTGGCTCGATCCGGACAATTTGCTGCTGTCCAGCGCTTACGGCGATGGCATGGTGACCAGCTCCGGATATGCGAGGACTGTCCGCCTTTGGCGGCGCGGCGAGCATGTGGATCAGGCGCAAGTGCTTCTCGATACGACGCCCGATCATACGGGTATCCATGGCGGCGCCGACGACACTGGTGCGAAACCGCGCGCCTGGATCATCGACCAGATCGACTTCTTCAATTACGGCATCTGGCTACGCGACGAAGCCGGCACCACGACAAAACTCGACTTGCCGACCGGCATCTGGATGCAAGCGCATGGCGACTGGTTCGCGATGAAGCTGCGCGCAGCCTGGTCAACTGAAGGTCGAACTTATGCAGCCGACGCCGTGCTCGGCATTTCGCTCTCGGCATTCCTCGCCGGCAGCCGCGATTTCGCGATCCTGTTCGAGCCCGGACCGCGACGCGCGTTGCAGGGATTCTTTTGGACCGCCGGCAAGCTGGTGCTGTCGATCCTCGACGAGCTCAAGCCGCGATTTGAGACTTGCACGCCATCCGCCACGGTCTGGAGCCGCGAGACGCTCGGCGGCCTCCCCGAAATCGGCGTCGTCGATGTCTGGCCGCTCGATCGCCATTCGTCCGAGAGCAATGGCGACCTGCTCGCCAATGTGCAGGACCCGCTCACGCCGCCGTCGCTGCTGTTGATCGAGCGCGGCGTCGAAAGCCCGACCGTGCTGAAGCAGGCGCCGAAGACGTTCAACGCGGACGGCCTCGTGGTGACCCAGCACGAGGCGATCTCGAGCGACGGCGAGCGCATTCCCTATGTCCAGACCGGCCCGGCAGGCGAGACCGGCGATGCGCCGGTCTACATGAGCGCCTATGGCGGCTTCGGCCTCGCGGTGAAGCCTTATTACAATTCGTCGCTCGGCAAGTTGTGGCTGGAGCGCGGCGGCACCACGGTGCAGGCCAATTTGCGCGGCGGCGGCGAGTTCGGCACGCGCTGGCACGATGCCGGCCGTTTCGCCGGCAAGCAGCTGTCGCATGATGATTTCGCGACCGTCGCCGCCGATCTCGTGCGCCGCGGCGTCACGACGCCAAAGCGCATCGCTGCGCAAGGCGGATCGAACGGCGGCATCCTCATCACCAACATGCTGGTGCGCTATCCTGAGCGCTTCGGCGCGCTGTTCTGCACCATCCCGCTGATCGACATGCGCCGCTACACAAAGTTGCTCGCGGGCGCGAGCTGGATCGCGGAATATGGCGACCCCGACAAGCCCGAGGAATGGGATTGGCTCAAGACCTACTCCGCCTATCACAACGCAAAGCCCGGCCAGCCCTATCCGCCGATCCTGATCGCCACGACGCGGCGCGACGACCGCGTCCATCCCGGCCACGCGCGCAAGATGGCGGCCAAGCTGCAGGCGATGGGCTACGAGGCCTGGTTCTACGAACCGGCCGCCGGCGGCCACGGCTACGGCAAGGACAACAAGGAGCGCGCCGGCTTCGAGGTGCTCGGCTTTCAGTTCTTGAAGGACAAGATCGGCTGGAAGGACAGCGAGGCCTGACGGCCTCGCGCCTCAGCCGCGCGCAAACACCAGCGTCAGATTGTTCGCGGGCATGTCGATGGCATCGATGAGGCGAAGCCCCGCACCGCGCGCCAGTGTCTCGACGTCGCCGACGTCGCGCACGCCCCAATCGGGATTGCCTTCGCGCAGCGATGTATCGAACACCGCGTTGCTGAGTGCGGTGTGCTTGCCATCGCGCTTGAACGGGCCGTAGAGGAACAACTGGCCGTCGGACCGCAAGTAGCGGCCGGCGCCGGCGAACAGGCCTTCGGCCACGGTCCAGGGCGCAATGTGAATGACATTGGCGCAGAACACGGCCGCGAGATTGTTCGGCCCCTGCCCGCTCTTCATCGCCGGGCACCAGTCGGGATCGGACAGATCGATCCGCAACGGCGAGCGGATGTTTGTCAGGCCCGAATGCACGCGCCAGGCCTCGATGCTCTTCACATGGCGTTGGTTGAGGTCGCTCGGCCACCAGACCAGATCGGGCGTATGGCGGGCGAAATGGACCACATGCTGGCCGGTTCCACTGCCGACCTCAACCACGTCGCCCGACCGCCCAGCGAGGTGCTTTTCGAGCGCCGCCCAGAGCGGCTCGTGATTGCGATGGAAGGCCGGCGCATCGAGACGGCCGTCAGATTCGACCCTCCCGCCGTCCTTGCCAAATTCAACGACATATTCAGCCAATTCATGTCCCCGGAAAACGAGAAAGCAGACGAAAACGCAACACGGGCCAAACGCCCCAAACAAGTGCCTGACAAGACCGGCTTGATGAACAATCTATCCTTTCAGTTGCAATGCGGAAGATATTAACGCCATTTTGCGCCCTGCATAGTCTTGATTGTCAGGGCACGCCCTTTGTGCTTTTGAACACCATCTTTTGCAGACATCTTTTGCAGACATCTTAAGCCTCGGAACGACGCCTTGACCGCCTTTCCTCGCAAGCCCGCCCTGCTCCTCGCGCTGGTCGTCCTCACGGGCCTCGCTGCGCCCCCGGCGTGGGCACAGTCAACGATCGCCGAGGGCCAAAAGCTTGCCTTCGACCGCGGCAAGGGCAATTGCCTGACCTGCCACGTCATCAAGGGCGGCGATTTGCCGGGCACGATCGGACCGGAGCTGAAGGACCTCAAGGCAAAATACCCCGACCGCAACGAGCTGGTCGCGATCCTGTTCGACGAGACCAAGCGCAACCCGCAGACCATGATGCCGCCGTTCGGCCGCAACCGGCTTTTGACCGACCAGGAGATCAGCGCGATCGTTGATTTCCTGCAAACGCTGTAACGGTGGGCCCAGGAGACCTGAGATGACCACACATACCGGCCCTCATCCGACGCGGCGCCTGATCCTTCAGGGCGCGGTGTCGGTCGCGTTGATCGGCCTCGGCAATCTGCCATTTGCGCCCGTGCGCGCCGCGGCCAATGACAAATATCCGGAAGCGGCGTTCAAGCTGAAGAACGAAGCGGATGCGATCAAGGCGCTCTATGGCAGGACCGCCGAGCCGTCCGACAAGATCAAGCTCGACGCGCCCGAGATCGCCGAGAATGGCGGCGTGGTGCCGATCTCGGTAGCGACGACGCTCGACAAGGTCACCTCGATCTCGTTCTTCGTGGCCGAGAACCCGAACGCGCTGGCGGCGTCCTACACGTTTCCCGACGGCACGATCCCCGCTGTCGCCAACCGCCTGAAGATGGCGAAGACCAGCAACATGACCGCAATCGTGGAATCCGACGGCAAGCTCTACAGCGCGACCAAGGAAGTGAAGGTCACCGTCGGCGGCTGCGGCGGCTAGGGGAATCAAGATGGCATCCAGCATTCGCGTACGCGCAACATCCAACGGCGACATCACCGAGGTGCAGACGTTGATCCAGCACCCCATGGATACCGGCCTCGTCAAGGACGCCAAGGGCGAGTTGATCCCTGCGCATTACATCCAGGCACTGAAGTTCGCATGCAACGGCAAGGACGTCTTCGTCGCCAATTGGGGCACCGCGATCTCCAAGGACCCCTACGTCAAGTTCAGCTTCAAGGGCGCCAAGAAGGGCGATGATTTGAAGATCTCCTGGACCGACAACAAGGGTGGGTCCGACGAGACCACGGCGAAGATCGCGTGATGAAGGCCCGCACCTCCCTCCTGCTTGGCTCGCTGAGTGCCGCGCTGGTCGCGTTCACGCTCACCTCTCCGCGCGTGGCCGCGGGCGACAAGGTCGATCCCGTCGCTGACGCCAAGGCGTTCCAGAACTTCTTTTTCCAGAAGTTTCCGAACGTGAAGCACGAGGACTTCGTCAACGGTCCCTATTCCATGAACGAGGACATGAAACGGCAGTGGCAGGAGAAGGAAGAGTTTCCGCCTTACGAGTTTGCGCTCGATGCCGGCAAGGAGATGTTTTCGACGCCGTTCAAGAACGGCAAGACCTACGCCGATTGCTTCCCGAATGGCGGCATCGGCATCCGCCAGAACTATCCTTACTTCGATACGAAGGAAGGCAAGGTCGTCACGCTGGAACTCGCGCTCAACCGCTGCCGCGAGGCCAATGGCGAGGCGCCCTACTCTTACGTCAAGGACGAGATGGCCTCGCTCACGGCCTACATGGCCTTCACCTCGCGCGGCAAGCCGATGGACATCAAGATTCCCGATGATCCCAGCGCGCTGGAAGCGTTCGAGAACGGCAAGCGCTATTTCTACACCCGCCGTGGCCAGCTGAATTTCTCCTGCGCGAGCTGCCATGTGCAGAGCCCGGGCGAGCGCATCCGCGCGGAAGTCCTGGCGCCGGCGCTCGGCATCCTGAACGCCTTGCCGATCTACCGCTCCGAATGGAGTGGCATGGGCACCACCAGCCGCCGCTTCATCACCTGCAACAGCCAGACCCGCGCGGTTCCGCTGGAGCCGCAGGCAGACGAATATCGCGACGTCGAATATTTCCTCTCCTACGTCGCCAACGGCCTGCCGATTTCGGGACCGGGAGCGCGGCCATGAAGCGGTCACTTCCTATCGCCATGTTGCTGGCCCTGAGCTTCGCGCCGATGGCGCGCGCGGCGACCGAGGCAGACTACAAGGCGGCCTATGCTGCCGCGGAGGCTGCCTCCAAGGAGGCAGCCGGCATGCGCAACCAGTGGACCACGACCGTCTCGACGCTGGCGGCCGCCAAGAAGGCGGGCGATGGCGGCGATTTCGACCGCGCCGTGGCCGCAGCCAAGGAAGCTGAAGCACTGGCGAAAGCATCGATTGTCCAGGCGACCTCTGAAAAAGAAGCCTGGAAGGCGATGGAAATCCGCTAAAGTAAGCTTGGTGGGAACCGTCGAACTGCCGTCAAGAGGCGCGGAGAATGTGAAAATGGCGATCCGCCGCCGCGATTTCCTGAGGAGCTCAGCCGTTGCTGCCGCATCGCTTGCGCTGCCACGGTTTGCGCGCGGCGCAGAAACCGCGAGCATTTACGACATCGAGCGCTTCGGCAACGCGCGGATCCTGCATCTCACCGACACGCATGCGCAGCTCAATCCGGTCTATGTCCGCGAGCCCAGCGTCAATATCGGTATTGGCGAGATGGCTGGACGGCCGCCGCATCTGGTCGGTCGCGCTTTCCTGGAGCACTTTGGCATCCGGCCCGACAGCGCCGACGCCTATGCTTTCACCTCTGTCGAGTTCGAGAAGTCGGCCGGCCGTTTCGGCAAGCTCGGCGGCTTCGCTCATCTGAAGACGCTGATCGACCGCCTGCGCAGTGATGTCGGCGAGAAGCATGCGATGCTGGTCGACGGCGGCGACCTCTGGCAGGGCACCGGCCTCGCCAACATCATGCAGGGTCGCGACATGGTGGAGGTCGCCAATCTGCTCGGTATCGAGGCGATGACCGGGCATTGGGAGTTCACCTATGGCGAGCAGGCGCTGCGTGACAATCTCGAGCACTTCAAGGGCGCGTTTCTGGCGCAGAACGTCTTCCTGACCGAGGAAGCCGCGTTCAACGACGCCCTCGCCTTCGACAAGGCGACGGGGCGCGTGTTCAAGCCATCGACCATCAAGGAGCTCGGTGGCCATCGCGTCGCAATCATCGGCCAGGCCTTTCCTTACGTGCCGATCGCGCATCCCAAGCGATTCACGCCGGACTGGACCTTTGGCATTCGCGAGGAAGAGCTGCAGAAGCATGTCGATGCGTTGCGCGGCGTCGACAAGGTCGATGCGGTCATCCTGCTGTCGCACAACGGCATGGACGTCGACCTCAAGCTCGCAACCCGCGTCACCGGCATCGATGTCATTCTCGGCGGCCACACCCATGATGCCGTGCCGCAGCCAATTCTCGTGAAGAACGCGGGCGGTACGACGCTCGTCACCAATGCCGGCTCCAACGGGAAGTTTTTGGGCGTGCTCGATCTCGCGCTCGACAAGGGCAAGGTCGGCGACGTCAGGTACCATCTGCTGCCGGTCTATTCCGAGCTGCTGAAGCCCGATCCTGCAATGGCCGAGCTGATCGGAAAGCTGCGCGCGCCGCATGTGACCGACTGGTCGGAGAAGATCGCAACGCCCGACCGCCTGCTCTATCGCCGCGACAATTTCGCCGGCCCCGTCGACGAGCTGATCTGCACCGCGCTACGCACCGAGCTCGACGCCGAGATCGCGCTGTCGCCGGGCTTTCGCTGGGGCGTCACCGCGTTGCCCGGCCAGCCGCTGACCATGGAGGATGTGCTCGCGGAGACCGCGATCACCTATCCCGAGACCTATATGCAGGAGATGACTGGCAGTCAGATCAAGGACGTGCTGGAAGACATCTGCGACAATCTCTTCAACGCCGATCCCTATTACCAGCAGGGCGGCGACATGGTGCGCGCCGGCGGGCTCAGCTACGCCTGCAGCCCTACCAACGCGATCGGCAGCCGCATCTCCGAGCTCAAGCTCGCCGACGGCAAGGCGCTCAGCGCCGTCAGGCACTACAAGGTCGCGGGCTGGGCCTCGGTCAACGGCCAGCAGGGCGCGCCGGTGTGGGACGTCGTCGGCAAATATCTGCGCTCGGGCCGGATGCTTCAGGAGCGGCTCGGCACCGGCGTCACGCTGAAGGGCGTCGACGGCAATCCAGGCGTCGCAGGATAGAGATGATGCGGTTGCAAATCTTTCGCGCAATGCTGCTGGCGCAGCTCGTCTTGGTCGCGCCGACGTTGGCTTCTGCGCAGCAAGTGCCGCTCCAGGACAAGCCATTCGCCGAGCACAAGATCGTGCTGCAGCTCTCAGATGGCGATGCCAGGAAGCAGGCGCTGGTGCTGAGCGTCGCCAACAATCTTCTGAAGGCCTACGCCCCCGACAAGATCGCCGTGGAGGTCGTCGCCTTCGGCCCCGGCATCGATTTGCTGCTGTCCGGCAGCGAGCGCCGCGAGCAGGTCGAGAGCCTGATCGCGCAGGGCGTGCGTTTCGATGTCTGCCTCAACACGGTCGACACGATCGAGCGGGAGACGGGCAAGCGGCCGGAGTTCATTCCGGCGGCCACGCCGGTGCAGGTGGGTGTTGGGCAGATCCTGTTTCTGGCGGAGAATGGGTACACGCTGGTGAGGCCGTAGGGCCATCGCCGTCATTCCGGGGCGATGCGAAGCATCGAACTAGGGTGCGCCCTTGCGCACCTGAGAATCTCGAGATTCCGGGTTCGGCTCTACGAGCCGCCCCGGAATGACAGCTGACCCAACAATAAGAATCTTCTAAATTTTCTTGTTTTCACAGTGGATTGCTTCTCCTTATAGTCTCTGGCGTAGTAGAATCCTCGAAGTCAATTCACGCCGGGTCCTGCCATGATCTTCCGCCAGCTCTTCGACAGCGTTTCGGGCACCTACAGCTACGTTCTTGCCAGCCGCCCCGGCGGCGAGGCGCTGATCCTTGATCCCGTGCTGGAGAAGGTCGACCGCTATTGCCAGCTGCTCCGCGAGCTCGACCTCAAGCTGGTCAAGGCGGTCGACACCCATCTGCATGCCGACCACGTCACAGGCCTCGGCGAGCTGCGCGATCGCACCCATTGCATGACGGTGATGGGCGACCAGACCAAGGCCGACGTGGTGGCGATGCGCGTCGCCGACGGCGACAAGGTGACCATCGAAGGTCTCTCGCTCGATGTGATGTACACGCCGGGCCACACCGACGATTCCTATTCCTATCTGATGGGCGACCGCGTCTTCACCGGCGATACGCTTTTGATCCGCGGTACCGGCCGCACCGATTTCCAGAACGGTTCTTCGCGCGCGCAGTACGAGTCAATTTTCAATCGGCTGCTGAAGCTGCCGGATGAGACGATGGTCTTCCCGGCGCATGACTACAAGGGCGACACTGTCTCCACCATCGGCGAGGAGAAGCGCTACAATCCGCGGCTGCAGGTGCGCTCGGTCGACGAATATATCGAGCTGATGGCGAACCTGAAGCTGCCCAATCCGAAGATGATGGACGTGGCGGTGCCGGCCAACATGCGGGTCGGCCTGCATCAGGAGGAACTGGAGAAGGAGGGCCGCGCGCTTAGCGCGGTCGAGGCAATCCGCTCGCTCGGCCGGCCCGATATTCTGCTGGTCGATCTGCGCGAGACCAATGAACGGATGAAGCACGGCATGCTCGAAGGCGCACTGCACACGCCCTATCCGAGCGTCGAGGAGAGCCTCAAGCCCGGCGGCATGCTGCGCGAGGTCGCCGCCGCGACGGGGCGCCGCGTGGTTTTCTTCTGCGCCTTCGGCGAGCGCTCGGCGATGGCTGTCGCCGCCGCCAAGGAGGCCGGCCTCTCCAACACCGCCCACATCGCCGGCGGCATCGACGCCTGGAAAAAGGCGGGCGGGCCGGTGGTGCACATCTGACGATTTCGTTGCCGGTCCTTGAGATAGGTCAGGAACCGCATAGATCTTCGGTCTAGAAGCGGATGACGCATCACCATCCGGGATTAGCCATGGCCAAGATCGGGAACAAGACCGCCAAGCCCAGCGAGCCGCCGAAACAGGTGGCCGACAAGGCGAAAAAGCCGAAGCCTCCGCGCGGTGTCGACGACGATTGTGAAGACGGTGACATCGCCACGCCGAAGCGCGATCGTTATGGGACTGATGACGAGCCGTTGTGAGAAGGACGCGACGCTGACCTCGTCCTCCGCTGTCGTCCTGGCGAAAGGCCGGGACGACGTTGGGGAGGCATCACGCGTCACCCGCACTACCTGCCATGCGCCTGCGTTCATGGACAAATAACCGCTGTCCCCGATAGTTTGCGCGCCTCCAGGGAGTGAAACGGAACTGCGATGGTCGACGTTCTCGCCGCACCGCAACAAGGCAAGGCGGACAGCGCGCTGCGCACGCTGACCGGGATTTCGATCGCGCATTGGGTCAGCCATTTCCATCTGCTGGTCCTGCCGATGCTGTTCCCGTTCCTCAAGAGCCAGCTCGGCGTCGGCTATGTCGAGCTCGGCTTCGCGCTGACCGTGTCGGCCGTTGTCTCCGGGCTGACGCAGGCACCGACCGGCTATCTCGTCGACCATTTTGGCGCGCGCAAAATCCTGCTCGGCGGACTGACGCTCGGCGGGCTCGCGCTGATCATGCTCGGCCTGTATCTGAGCTACGCCTCGCTGATCGCCTGCGCCGTGTTGCTTGGCCTTGCCAACAGCGTCTATCATCCCGCCGATTACGCCATTCTGGCCGAGCATATGGATGAGGCGCGGATGGGCCGCGCCTTCTCGGTCCACACCTTTGCCGGATATTTTGGTGGTGCCGTTGCGCCGGCGATCGTCGCCGCGCTGATCACGGTGTCCGGCGGCGTTGGTGCGCTGCTCGCATCGGGCGCGATCGGCGTGCTGGTGGCGCTGCTGCTGGTCGCCATGAACATTCCCGATGCCGGCGCGCACAAGGTCAAGCCGGGCAATACGAAGCTGCCGAAACAGGCCGTCATCACGCCGGCGCTGATCACGCTGACCGCGCTGTTCATGCTGCTCAGCCTGTCGGTTGCCGGCATCAACAATTTCGGCGTGGTGGCACTGATGAGCGGCTACGGCGCAACCTATTCCATCGCCAACGTCGCGCTGACCGCCTTCCTTGGCTCCAGCGCCGCGGGTGTGCTCGCGGGCGGCTTCCTCGCCGACCACACCGAGCGCCACGGCTATGTCGCCGCCGCCTGCTTTGCCGCGAATGCGGCCATCGTGCTGCTGATCGCGCTGGTCACGCTGCCCGGCTGGGCCCTGACCGCGACGATGGCGAGCGCGGGCTTCCTCTCCGGCGTGATCGCGCCGTCGCGGGACATGCTGGTGCGCAACGCAGCGCCTCCCGGCGCCGCCGGTCGCGCCTTCGGCATCGTCTCCACCGGCTTCAATCTCGGCGGCATCGTCAGCCCGCTGCTGTTCGGCTGGATCATGGATCAGAGCGCGCCGCACTGGGTGTTCGGCGCCTCCGTGATCTTCATGGTCGCGACCGTGGTGCTGTCGCCGTTCACCGAGCGGAAGCCGCAAGCCAAGGCATAGCTACAAAGCTCAAGGCGTAGCTACAAAGCTAAGGTGTCGTCCCCTGATTGCTGCTTACGTCGGCGACACCGCGCCCTTCAGTTCAGCCGACCGCGGAGCCGCACCGCGCGTCAGGCGGGCCTTTTCCGTATTCGGCCAGAGTAGCAGCAGGCCGATGACGCCGGAGCTGACCATCACCGCAGCATTGATGGTGAAGCCGGTCATGTAGCCGTCGAGCATGCTGCCGGCGCGCTGGATCACGCTGCCCATCACCATCGGTGCGATGATGCCCGAGAGCGTATAGAGCGCGCCATAGATCGCGAGGACCGCGCCGCGTTGCGAGGCCGGAGTGAACTCGCCGAGCATCGGCGGGCACACCACATAGATCGAGCTGCACAGGCCCGGGCCAATCACGAGCATCGCGATCTTCAGGCCCACGCCCGGGACGTGCGGCATCAATGCGAGGACGAGGCCGCCGATCACCAGCGGCACCGAGCCAAGTACGCCGCGGGCCACACGGGTGGTCGAACGCCGCGCCATCATGACCTGCGAGATCCACCCGGTGAGGATGACGATGAAGGCGCCGAACATCCAGGGCAGGATCGAGATGAAGCCCGCATCACTCTGCGAGAAGCCGAGGCCCTTGACGATGAACGGCGTGAACCAGGTGAGCCCGAGCGACAGCGCCCAGTAGGCGCCGAAGGTTGCGAACACGCAGCCAAGGAAGGTGCGCGAGGTCAGAAGCTGAATGTAGGGAATTTTCGTCTCGGTGGCCGCGAGGACCCGCGTGTCCTCGAGCGGACCTTCCTTCCCGAGCGCCAGCCAGGCACAGACCCAGATCAGGCCGACGACGCCGAGCGCGCCGAAGGCATAGTGCCAGGAATGATTGACGATGACCCAGTTGAGCGCCGGCACGGCCAGGATGACGCCGAACGCCGAGCCCTGCAACAGGAGCGCCGTCGGCAGCGCGCGCTTCTCGTCCGGGAACCATTTGTAGATGGCATGCGTGGCGACCGACGCCGCTGGCCCCTCGCCGGCACCGAGCACGATGCGGCAGATCAAGAGCGTGGTGAAGGAGACGCTGCCGACCATCGGAAATTGCGCCAGCGCCCATATCACCGCCAACGTCAGCAGCACCCAGCGCGTCGCCACCTTGTTGACGATGAAGCCGACCACGACGGCCGAGATCGAGAACAGGAAGAAGAACGAGGAGCCAAGCAGGCCGAACTGCTCCGGCTCGAGCTTCAAATCGGTCATGATCGGCACGCCGGCGAGGCCGACGACGATCTTGTCCGCGAAGTTCACCACCATGAAGAGAAAGAGGAGAAAAGTGACGGTCCAGGCGCCCCTCGGCGTTTGCTTGGATGCCCCTGCCGTCCTAGCCGCCGCGGACGGCGTTCCCTGAGCGCTCATCATTCTCCCCGTATGTCTTTTCGGCACTTTTGATTTGGCCGTCTTGGGAGCTAACAACGGCTTGAACGGCAACGCAACCCCGGCATTTCCACGACAAGTGTGCTACGCAGCATTAAGTTAAATTCCGTCCGGCGCATTGATCTTGCTGAGCATCCGAAACCTCTCAAAGACCTTCTCCTCGGCCGCCGAGCCGGTCCACGTGCTGCGCGGCGTCGACTTCGACCTGAAGGCCGGCGAGCGCGTTGCGCTGACCGGCGAATCCGGCAGCGGCAAGAGCACGCTGTTGCACCTGGTCGCCGGGCTCGATGCCGCCGATGGCGGCACGATCCGGCTGGGAGAGACCGAGGTTACGAAGCTCTCCGACGCGGGCCGCGCCGAATTGCGGCGCGACCGCATCGGCCTGGTTTTTCAGCAGTTCAACCTGATCCCAAGCCTGTCGGTCGCCGACAATCTCGCCTTCCAGGCGCGGATCGCCGGCCGGCATGATGCAGGCTGGACCAAGGAGTTGACCGAACGGCTCGGGCTCGGCGGCCTGCTCAAGCGCTATCCAGAGCAATTATCAGGCGGCCAACAGCAGCGGGTCGCGATCGGACGGGCGCTGGCGACCAAGCCATCGCTGCTGCTCGCGGACGAGCCGACCGGCAATCTGGACGAAGCCACCGCCGACGATGTGCTGGCGCTGACGCGCGACCTCGTCGCGCGCACCGGCTGCGGCTTCCTGATGGTGACGCACAGCCTGCATCTGGCCGGCACGCTCGACCGTCACATCATCCTCCATGCAGGGCGGATCACATGAGGCGCGCGCTGTGGGTGCTCGCGGTGCTACTCAGCCATTGGCGACGGCACCGGATGCAGTTCGCGACGCTTCTGATCGGGCTGATCGCGGCGACCGCGCTGTGGAGCGGGGTGCAGGCGATCAACCAGCAGGCCCGTAGCGCCTATGACCGCGCGGCGGCGACGTTTGGCGGTGTCCGCACGGCCACGCTGGTGGCGCCCAATGCGGCGACCTTCCCGCAAGACCTGTTCATAAAACTCCGCCGCGCGGGCTGGCCGGTCTCGCCGGTGCTGGAAGGCCGGGTCCAGATCAATGGACGATCAATCCGGCTGCTCGGCATCGAGCCGGTGACGCTGCCGGTCGATGTCGGCAACGCGCCGCGCCTCGGTGCTGCAGACTTAAGCAGTTTTGTTGCCGCGCCCGGCCAGACGCTAGTGGCGCAGGAGACGCTGAACGATTTGCGCGAACAAGACGGTGCGACGCCCTCGATCAGCAGCGGCGCAAAACTACCGCCGCTGCATGTACAGCCGCAGCTCGTGCCCGAGGTGCTGGTGGTCGACATCGGCGTGGCGCAGCGACTGCTGAACAAGCCGGACCAGCTGTCGCGCCTGCTGATCGGCAAGGCGAAGGGCAAGCCGGCGCCACTGCAGAGCGTCGTCGGCGACCAATTGCAGCGGATAGAGCCGACCGCAGAGACCGAGCTGGAACGGCTGACCGACAGCTTCCATCTCAACCTCACCGCCTTCGGCCTGCTGTCGTTCTTCGTCGGCCTCTTCATCGTCAATTCGGCCGTCGGCCTCGCCTTCGAGCAGCGGCTGCCGATGCTGCGCACCTTGCGCGCCTGCGGTGCCTCGGCACGGCTGGTCAACAGCGTGCTGGTGATCGAGCTGGTGGCGCTGGCGCTGATCGCCGGCCTGATCGGGCTCGTCTGCGGCTATGTCATCGCGGCGACGCTGTTGCCCGATGTAGCGGCCTCGCTGCGCGGGCTCTATGGCGCGCAGATTCCGGGGCAGCTCACGCTTAGACCTGAATGGTGGCTCGCCGGCATCGGCATCAGCGTTGCCGGTGCGATTGTGGCAGCGGCGACCAGCCTGATCAAGGCGATCAGGATGCCGGTGCTCGCGACTGCGCAGCCGCAGGCCTGGCAGCAGCGGCAGCGCCGCTGGCTGATCCTGCAAAGCGTTGCGGCCTGCGCCGTGTTCGCGGTCGCATTGTTGTTGCTGGACTACGGCCAATCGCTGATCGCGGGATTTGGCCTGCTGGCGGCGCTGATGCTCGGCGCGGCGCTGATCCTGCCGGCCTTCCTCGATATCCTCCTGCTCGCGGGCCAGCGCTTAGCGCGCCGGCCGCTGGCGCTGTGGTTCTGGGCGGACAGCCGCCAGCAGCTCTCCGGCTTGTCGCTGGCGCTGATGGCGCTGTTGCTCGCGCTGGCCGTCAATGTCGGGGTCTCCACCATGGTGGAAACCTTCAGCCGCACTTTCATCGGCTGGCTTGATGGACGGTTGGCCGCCGACGTCTACATCAGCGCCGCCGACAATGTGCAAGCGATCGCGATCCGCAACTGGCTGAAGGACCGCAGCGAGGTGCAAGCGATCCTGTCGGGCGGACGCGCAGAGACGCAAGTGCAGGGCCAGCCGGTGGAGTTGCTCGGCCTGCCCGATCACGCGCTCTATCGCGAGCGCTGGCCGCTGCTGGAAACCGCGACGCGCGCCTGGTCCCAACTGGTGCCGGGCAACGCCGCCTTCATCAGCGAGCAACTGAGTCGCCGCCTCAACGTCCGCGTCGGCGATGTCATCGAGGTGCCGGCGCCGGGCGGAGCCTGGGAGCTCGACATCGTCGGCATCTATGCCGATTACGGCAACCCCAAGGGGCAGCTCGCGGTGAACGTCGCTGCGCTGATCCGGCAGTTTCCACAAACGCCGCAGACGCGGATCGGACTGATCGTGCCGCGCGACAAGATCCCCGGCTTGATCGCAGCACTGCAGAAGCAGTTCGCGCTCGATGACCGCGCCGTGGCCGATCAGGCGACGGTGAAGGCGGAATCCATCCGCATCTTCAATCACACCTTTGCGGTGACGTCGGCGCTGAATGCCTTCACGCTCGGCGTCGCCGGCATCGCACTGCTGACCAGCCTGTTGACGCTGGCGAACTCCCGCCTGCCGCAGCTTGCGCCGCTCTGGGCGATCGGTATCACCCGGCCGCGCCTTGCCGCGATCGAGCTGACCAAGACGCTGTCTGTTGCGCTGTTCACCTCGCTGCTGGCGGTTCCGCTCGGGCTGCTGGTGGCGTGGTGCCTGATCGCGATCGTGAATGTGAAGGCGTTCGGCTGGCGGCTGCCGTTCCATGTCTTCCCGCTGCAACTGGTCGAGCTGGTCGCCGTCGCGCTGATCGCCTCGCTGCTGGCCGCGCTGTTGCCCGTGTTGCGATTGGCGCGGATGCAGCCGGCGAGCCTCGTCAAGGTGTTTGCCAATGAGCGCTGACAAACTCTCGCGACGCGCCTTCGCCGGCAGTATCGCCGCGCTCGCGCTCTCGCGCCGCGCCAGCGCGCAAGGCTATGCCGGGCTCGGCGAGGGCGCCGACGGCTTTGCGAAGGTGACGCCTGGAAAGGTGTTTACCTTTCCCGCTGATCACGGGCCCCATCCGGATTTTCGCATCGAGTGGTGGTATCTGACGGCGAACCTCGTCGACAGCAGTGGTGCGGCATGTGGGCTGCAATGGACGCTGTTTCGCCAGGCCGCAAAGCCGGGACCGCAAGCCGCGGGCTGGGCCAATCAGCAAATCTGGATGGCGCACGCCGCGGTGACGTGTGCAGATACCCACCGCTTCAACGAGCTGTTCTCACGCGGCGGCATCGGTCAGGCCGGTGTCGAGGCTAAGCTGTTCGCGGCCTGGATCGACGATTGGGAGATGAAGGGTTCGGAGCGCACCGACGATCGCACCCTGTCGCCGGTCACGCTGAAAGCGTCCGGCACTGATTTCAGCTACGCGCTCACGCTTGATGCGGATCGCCCTGTGGTCTTGCAAGGCGACGGCGGCTACAGCCGCAAGTCCGAGCGCGGACAAGCCTCCTACTATTACAGCCAGCCGTTCTACCGTGCGCGCGGCACGCTCACCATCGACGACAAGTCGGTCGATGTATCCGGCCAGGCCTGGATGGACCGGGAATGGAGCAGCCAGCCGCTCGACGCCGACCAGACCGGCTGGGACTGGCTGTCGCTGCATCTTTCCTCCGGCGACAAGCTGATGCTGTACCGGCTACGCCAGAAGGACGGCAAGGATTATCCGTTCGGCAACTGGATCAGCGCCGCAGGCGAGACGCAGATGATTGCAAGCGGCGATATCCAGATGAGTCCGAAGGCCACGGCCGAGGTTGCGGGCCGCAAGCTGCCGGTGGAATGGCAGATCGCGATCCCGTCACGTTCGTTCTCGATTTCCTGCAAGCCGCTCAATCCCCGGGCGTGGATGGGGACCGGCTTCTCCTATTGGGAGGGACCGATCAGCTTTGCCGGCACGCATGACGGTGTTGGCTATCTCGAGCTGACCGGCTATTGAAGCGCGACCTGCTCGAAGGAATCAGCGATGTACTACCTCACCGCTCTCGTCACGTTGCTGGCGCTTGCATTTTATTTCTTTACCTGCATCAACGTCTCGCGGTCGCGGACCAAGACCGGCGTCAAGGTGCCGGCGATGTCGGGCCATCCGGATTTCGAGCGCGCCTTCCGCATCCAGATGAACACGCTGGAATGGATGCCGATCTTCCTGCCGTCGCTCTGGCTGTTCGCGAGCTATATCAGCGACGCCATCGCGGCCGGCATCGGTGCAGTCTGGATCATCGGCCGCATCGTCTATTTCATCGGCTATTCGCAGGCCGCCGCCAAGCGCGGCCCCGGATTTGCGATCCAGGCGATTGCGGCGATTGCGCTGTGGGCGGGGGCGCTGGGGGCGGTGGTGTTAAGGTTGGTGTGAGAGGGATTTCTCAGCCGTCATTCCGGAGCGGCGAACCCGGAATCTCGAGATTCCGGGTTCGATGCTTCGCATCGCCCCGGAATGACGCTACGCCCTACTTCGTCAGCGGGCAGCCGCTTTCCTTGGCGGTGAAGAAGGCCTGGTCGCCGGGCACCACGGCAAGCTGCTTGTAGTAGTCCCACGGCTTCTTCGATTCCGAGGGCTTCTTGACCTCGAACAGATACATGTCGTGGACCATGCGGCCGTTCTCGAGCACCTTGCCCTTGGCGAAGGCGTCGTCGACCGGTAGCTCCTTCAGCTTCTTGGAAACGGCTTCGGCGTCCTTGGTGCCGGCGGCCTTCACCGCCTTGAGATAACTCAGCGTCGCCGAGTAGGTGCCGGCGTGGATCATGCTCGGCATCCGCCCGGTGCGCTTGAAGAAGCGCTCGGAGAAGGCGCGCGTGGTGTCGTTCTGATCCCAATAGAAGCCTTCGGTCAGCACCAGGCCCTGCGCGGCCGGAAGTCCCAGACCGTTCACCTCAGCGATTGTCATCAGAAGGCCGGCGAGCTTCTGGCCACCCTGGACGATGCCGAATTCCGCGGCCTGCTTGATCGAGTTGGTGGTGTCCTGGCCGGCATTGGCGAGGCCGACGATCTTTGCCTTCGAGCTCTGCGCCTGGAGCAGGAAGGAGGAGAAGTCCGACGAGTTGAGGGGAACGCGAACCGAACCGAGCACCTTGCCGCCGCTGTGCGTGACGATCTCGCTGGTGTCTTTCTCGAGCGCGTAGCCGAACGCATAGTCGGCGGTGAGGAAAAACCAGCTGTCGCCGCCGGCCTTGGTCAACGCACCGCCGGTGCCGACCGCGAGCGCGTGGGTGTCGAACGCCCAGTGAAAGCCATAGGGCGAGCACGCAGAACCGGTGATGCTCGACGTGGCCGCACCGACCACGATGTCGATCTTCTTCTTTTCCTTCGACAGGTCCTGTACGGCGAGCGCTACCGACGACGTCGTCAGCTCGGTGATCATGTCGACATTGTCGGCGTCATACCAGCGCCGCGCGATGGAGGTGGCGAGATCGGGCTTGTTCTGGTGATCGGCGGTGATCATCTCGATCTTCTGGCCGAGCACCTCGCCGCCGAAATCCTCGATCGCCATCTTGGCCGCTTCGACCGAATATTTTCCGCCGTAATCGGCATAGACGCCGGACTGATCGTTCAGGATACCGATTTTGACGCCTTGCGCGGAGGCCGGCGCGGCCAGCAACAAAGCCGACGTTGCGACAGCGGCCAAAAGTGCTGATTTCATCTTTTAACTCCCAGCAGTGTTCTGTTTTGAAATCGCGCGGATACTAGTGAAGAACGGCGCGCGTGCCCATCGATTTTGCGTAGACCGTTAGTATGGCGGGCCGTGCCTCAAAAACCGTCGTCCTGGACAAGCGCAGCGAAGCGGAGCGCCGAGCCAGGACGACGCTGGGGCGGCGTTAAGCCACCCCCTGCGGCTTCTTCTCGTTCCGTCCTTCCGCCAGGTTCCGCACCACCACATAGAAGATCGGCGTGAACAGCAGGCCGAACAGCGTGACGCCGATCATGCCGAAGAACACGGCGACGCCGACGGCTTGACGCATCTCGGAGCCTGAGCCGGACGAGATCACCAGCGGCAGCACGCCGAGGATAAAGGCGAAGGACGTCATCAGGATCGGTCGCAGTCGCAACCGGCAGGCCTCGATCACGGCCTCCAGACGTGGCTTGCCTTCCTTCTCGATGTCGCGCGCGAACTCCACGATCAGGATCGCGTTTTTCGCCGCTAACCCCACCAGCACGACAAAGCCGATCTGGGTGAGGATGTTGACATCCTGCCCCATGATGCGGACGCCGATGGTGGCGGCGAGCAGGCACATCGGCACGATCAGGATCACCGCGAACGGCAGCGTCCAGCTGCCATATTGCGCCGCAAGCACGAGATAGACGAACAGCACGCAGATCGGGAACACGTAGAGGCCGGCATTGCCGCCGGTGACCTGCTGATAGGACAGATCAGTCCATTCGAACGTGAAGCCGCTCGGCAGGGTGTCGTCGGCGAGCTTCTTGATAGTATTAAGGGCGGTGGTCGAGCTCGTGCCCGGCGCCGGCTCACCCTGAAGCTCGGACGCGGCGTAGAGATTGTAGCGCGCGACGCGGTCGGGGCCGGAGACGTCCTTGAAGTCGACCACGCTGCCGAGCATCACCATGTCGCCGGAGGCGTTGCGCGTGCGCAGCCGCGCCAGATCGCTCGGCTCTTTGCGGAACGGGAAATCGGCCTGCGCGGTGACGTGATAAGTGCGACCGAACAGGTTGAGGTCGTTGACATAGGTCGATCCGAAATAGGTCTGGATCGTGTCGTTGATGTTGGCGATGGGCACGCCGAGCTTCTGCGCCTTGGTGCGGTCGATATCGACGAAGAGCTGCGGCGTGTTGGCTGAGAACGGCGAGAACACCGAAGTGAGGCTCGGCGATTTTCGCGCAGCCGCGACGAGCTCGTCGGTCGCCGATGCCAGCAGCTCCGGCCCGCGGCCTTGGCGATCCTGGATGCGGATGGTGAAGCCACCACCGGTGCCGATGCCGGGCACGGCCGGTGGCGGGATGACGATGATGAAAGCACCCTGGATTGCCAACAACCGCTTGCGCAGCTCCGCGGTGATGGCATTCGCGGTCAGCCCCTTCTTCAGCCGGACTTCAGGCTCGTCGAACACCGGGAACAGCGCCGCCGCATTCCCGGCCTGGGTGCGTGTGGCACCTGAGAAGCCGGCGAAGGCAGCGACGCGGATGATGCCTGGCGTATCCAGCGATATCCGCTCGATCTCGCGCACGACCTCGGTGGTGCGCGCCAGCGATGCCGCGCCCGGCAATTGCACAGATATGATGACGTAGCCGCGATCCTGCGCCGGAATGAAGCCCTGCGACGTGGTCCCGATCAGCCAGCCGGCGCTGCCGATCAGCACAACATAGATCAGCAGCATCACTACAGAGTGCCGGATCACAAAATTGGCGGCACCGGCATAGCCGTGCGCCAGCCGGTCGAACACGCGATTGAAGGCGCCGGTGAAGGCACCCCACGCCCGTGCGATCAGATTCCAGGCGGCGGGCGGCCGCTTCTCCTCATGAGGGACGAGTATCTGCGAGGCCAGCGCCGGCGACAGCGTGAGCGAGCAGAAGCAGGAGATCGCGGTCGCAACCGCGATCGTAACAGCGAATTGCTGGAAGAACTGCCCGGATATGCCGCCGAGGAACGCCGTCGGCACGAATACCGCACACAGCACCAGCGCGATCGAGACCAGCGCGCCGCCGACCTCCTCCATCGTCTTCAGTGCCGCATCGCGCCGGCTGAGGCCGTGCTCGAGATGCCGCTCGACATTCTCGACCACGACGATGGCGTCGTCGACCACGATGCCGACGGCAAGCACCAGCCCGAACAGCGTGAGATTGTTGATGGAGAAGCCGAGCGCCGCCATCACCGCAAAGGTGCCGACCAGCGACACCGGAATCGCGATGATCGGAATGATCGCCGGCCGCCAGCCCTGCAGGAACACCAGCACCACGATCACCACGAGCAGCATGGCCTCGTAGATGGTCTTGATCAGCTCGTGAACGGACTGCGCGATGAACTCGGTCGGGTTGTAGCCGATATTGTAGTCAAGCCCCTTCGGAAAGCTCTCCTTGAGCTTCGTCATGGTGTCGGAGATGTTTTTCGCCGTCGCGAGCGCATTCGATCCCGGCCGCTGCGTCACCAGCATGGCGACCGCGGATTTGCGCAGCAGGAAGCTGTTGGTGGAGTAGGCCAGCGCGCCGAGCTCGATGCGCGCGACGTCGCGCAGCCGCACCGTGCGGCCGTCGGAGCCGGCCTTGATCAGGATGTCCTCGAACTGCCTCTGGTCTTTCAACCGCCCTGTGAAAACCAGGTTCGGCTGAAAGGCGCGATCGGCGATCGGCGGCTCGGCGAGCTGGCCGCCCGCGATCTGCACGTTTTGCGCACGGATCGCGGCCAGCACCTCGGTCGAGGTCAGGCCGAGATTGGCGATGCGGTCAGGATCGAGCCAGAGCCGCATCGAATAGTCGCGCGCGCCGAAGATCTGGATGTCGCCGACGCCGTCGATGCGCAACAGCTGGTCGCGGACCTGGAGCAGCGCGTAGTTGGAGATGTAGAGCTGGTCGAACGTGTCGTCGGGCGACAGCATGAACACGACCATCAAAATGTCGGGCGAGTTCTTGCGGGTGACGACGCCGTTGCGCTGCACCTCGTCCGGCAGTTGCGGCTGCGCGATCGCGACGCGGTTCTGGACCAGTACCTGGGCCTTGTCGAGATCGGTGCCCAGCTTGAAGGTGACGGTGATGGTGAGCTGGCCGTTCGAGGTCGCCTGGCTGTAGAGATACAGCATGTCCTCGACGCCGTTGATCTGCTGCTCGATCGGAGCGGCCACGGTGTCGGACACGGTTTGCGCCGAGGCGCCCGGATATTGCGTGGTGACGACGACGGTCGGCGGCACCACTTGCGGATATTCGGAGATCGGCAGCGTCGAGTAGGCGAGCGCACCGACGATCAGGAGCACGATCGACAGCACCATCGCCAGGATGGGCTGGTTGATGGAGAGACGGCCAAGATTCATGACTTGTCACCAGCCTTGGTACCAGCCTTGGCACCGGCCGGCGCTTGAGCAGGAGACGGGGCGACCTTGGCGCCGACGCGGGCGCGCTGGATGCCGTTGACGATGACGCGGTCCTCCGCCGTCAGCCCCTCGCGGATCACGCGCAGGCCGTCATCGAGCGGCCCCGGCACCACGGGACGCGCCTCGACGGTGTCATCCGGCTTCACCACGAACACGATCTTGCGGGACTGGTCGGTCGCGACGGCAACGTCGGGAACCAAGAGCGCCTCGTACGGCGCGCTGCCGATCAGGCGGACGCGGCCGAACTGGCCGGGCAGGATCGACAGATCAGTGTTCTTGACCACGGCGCGGCTGCGCAGCGTGCCGGTGGAAACATCGAGGCGGTTGTCGAGGAAGTTGATGGCGCCGTCATGCGACGGCTTGGTCTCGCCGGCCAGCGTCACCTGCACCGGGTTCGCGGTGTCGCGCGAGCTCGGGCGCTTACCCTCGAACCAGAGCTTGCTGTATTTGATGAAGGTCGTCTCATCCATGTCGAAATAGACGTAGATCGGGTCGAGCGCGACGATCGAGGTCAACAGGGTCGAGGTGCCGGTGTCGCTGCCTTGCACCAGATTGCCGGGGCTGACGAGATGGCGGCTGACGCGGCCGGTGAGCGGCGCGGTGACATGGGTGAACTCGATGTTGAGCCGGGCGGCCTTCAGTGCCCCCTCGGCTTGGGTCTCGGCGGCGTGCGCGGCCTGCAAGGCCTGGCGGCGCTGGTCGACGACCTGCTCGGACACCGCGCTGGTCTGCACCAGGTTCAGGCCGCGGTCGAGCTCGCGCTTGGCGAGCTCCACCTTGGCGCGCGCATCGGAGAGCTGACCGTCCGCCTGCTCGGCCACGGCCTCGAACGGGCGTGGGTCGATGACGTAGAGGAGATCCCCGGCGTGCACGATCGCACCGTCCTGGAACTCGACCGAGTTGACGAAGCCGCCGACGCGGGGCCGCACCTGCACCTCCTCGACCGCCTCGAACCGGCCGGTGTACTCGTCCCAATCGGTGACGGTGCGCTTGACCGGCTGCGCAACGGTCACCGGGGGAGGCGGCGGTGCTGCCGCTTGCGAGGCCGGTTGTCCGCAACCGGTGAGCGCGAACGCGGCTGCGAGAAGGCCGGCTATGGCGTAAGGCCGGGGCTGAACGAAATCGTGCGTTTTGACAAATTGCTCGCTTCCGTCCGGTCCAGTCATCCCAGGTCCTCGCATAAAAGCCGCGGAAATAGCAGGGTACGCCCGTACCCGCGGGCGCCACAAGATGGGTTGAGAAGATGAACTCTTCAAGACCAAAGCGCGCGCGGTGTTCAGGGAATGCCCTGGCCGGATGGCGGGTTGACAGGGCGGGAGTGCCAGACGCTCGCAGGGCTTAGTGCACGTCGAAGCTTGGCGATGAAGGAGCGGCGCTCGCCACCCTCCCCTGGAGGGGCTCCCCCCAGGGGAAGGTAAGTACAGCCAGCGTCTTCGCGCATGACGGGCGGGGCGAGCTCGGCTAGACTACCCCTTACAAAAACAAGACGAATTGTCCGGGAGGACAGGCGTGCATCAGGGACGTGTCGTTTACGGCGCGATCGAGGAGGTCGTGTTCGGCCATCCGGCGGCTGAGGCCATTGTTGCGCAGATGGACCGGCTGGGGACGCGCCGCGCCTTCCTGATGGTCTCGGGCACACTCAACCGGCAGACGGACGAAATCGCGAAGATCGTACAAGCGCTGGGTCCGCGCCGCGGCGGCCTGTTCGATGCGATGCCCGCGCACACGCCGCGCGAGGCGGTGATCGCTGCCACCAATGCCGCCCGCGAGGCCCGCGCCGATTTGATCGTCACCGTGGGCGGCGGCTCGATCACCGACGGCGCCAAGGCGGTGCAGCTTTGCCTCGCCAATGGCATCGACGAAATCGGCGGCATCGACCGCATCCGCGTGCACAAAGGCGTCGCGCCGGAGATGACCGCGCCGACGGTGCGCCAGATCAGCGTGCCGACCACGATTGCCGGCGGCGAGTTCTCATCCATCGCAGGCGTCACCGACCGCAGCACGCATGTGAAGCAGATGCTGCGGCATCCGCTCACCGTGCCGCGCGCGACCATCCTCGATCCCGCCATCACCGTGCACACGCCGGAATGGCTGTTTCTCTCCACCGGCGTCCGCGCCATCGACCATTGCGTCGAGGCGATCTGCTCGCGCGAAACGCACCCTTATGCCGACGCGCAATCGGTGAAGGGCCTCGCCATGCTCGCCGACGCGCTGCCGCGGGTGAAGGCCGGCCCTGCCGATCTCGATGCGCGAATGGATGCACAGATCGGCACCTGGCTGTCGATGGGCGCGCTTGCGGCCGGCGTGCCGATGGGGGCGAGCCACGGCATCGGCTATGTGCTGGGTGCGGCCTTCGACGTGCCGCACGGCTACACCTCCTGCATCATGCTGCCGGCGGTGATGCGCTGGAATGCGAGCGCCAATGCCGAACGCCAGATGATCGTCGCCGCCGCCATGGGTTTTCCCGGCCACGATGCCGCCGACGTGCTCGATGCCTTTATCCGCTCGCTCGGCATGCCGCGCAGCCTCGCCGATGCCCGCGTCTCGCCGGAACATTTCGACGCTATCGCCGAACAGGCAATGCGCACGAACTGGATCCCGCGTAACCCGCGCAAGATCGAGAGCCCGGCGCAAGTGCGAGAAATCCTGCTTCTCGCCGCATGATTCTAAGCCCGGAGGACTGATGTACCCAGGTCTGCATGCCCGCCTGCGCCCGCTGCAACCCGCCTTCATCATGGCCGCGACCGGCGAGGCCGTCACCTATCGCGAGCTCGATGCGCGCAGCAACCGGCTTGCGCATCTGTTTCGCAAGCACGGCTTAAAGCGGCTCGATCACTACTCGATCTTCATGGAGAACAATTCCCGCTATCTCGAAGCCTGCAGCGCGGGCGAGCGGTCAGGGCTGTATTACACCTGCATCAATTCATTCCTCACGCCGGGCGAGCTCGCTTACCTCCTCGTCAACAGCCAGTCGAAGATCTTGATCACGTCGGTGGCAAAACTCGACATCGCGCGCGAGGCGATCCAGGCTTGCCCCGAGATCAAGCTCTGCATCGTCGCCGACGGTCCCGGCGAGAGCGACCGCATCGTTGGATTGGCGGACGTCACCGCCGACCTGCCGAAGACACCGATCCCTGATGAATGGCTTGGCACGGCGATGCTCTACTCCTCCGGCACGACCGGCCGACCGAAGGGCATCTTGCGGCCGCTGCCGGAAGAACCGCCGAAGCACAATCTGCCGCTGTTCGAATTCCTGACCAAACTTTGGCGCTACCGCGAGGGCATGGTCTATCTGTCGCCGGCGCCGCTCTATCACTCGGCGCCGCAGGCCGCGGTCAATCTTACGATCCGCATGGGCGGCACCGTGGTCATCATGGAGACATTCGATCCAGAGCGCTATCTCCAGCTCGTGCAACAATGGGGCATCACCCACAGCCAGCTGGTGCCGACGATGTTTTCACGGATGCTGAAGCTCCCGGAGGAAGTGCGCAGCCGCTACGATTTGTCATCGCTCGAGATCGCGATCCATGCTGCCGCGCCCTGCCCTGCGCTGGTCAAGGACGACATCATCAAATGGTGGGGACCGATCATCCACGAATATTACGGCGCGACCGAAGGCCTCGGCTTCACCGCCTGCAACAGCGAGGAATGGCTCAGCCATCGCGGCACCGTCGGCAAGGTGCTGCTCGGCGACCTCCACATTCTCGACGAGAACATGCAGCCGTGCCCGACCGGCATACCCGGCCAGGTCTGGTTCAAGACGGGATCGCCGTTCGAATATTTCAACGACCCGGAGAAGACCAAGGAAGCGCGCTCGCCCGACGGCAGCATGAGCACGGTCGGCGATGTCGGCTATGTCGACCACGACCGTTTCCTCTATCTCACCGATCGCGCCACCTTCATGATCATCTCAGGTGGTGTGAACATCTATCCGCAGGAATGCGAGAATCTGCTGATTACCCATCCGAAGGTCGCGGACGCCGCCGTGTTCGGTGTGCCCAATCCCGACCTCGGCGAGGAGGTGAAGGCCGTGGTGCAGCCGATGCCGGGTGTGATGCCAGGCGATGCGCTCGCCGAGGAATTGATCGCCTTCTGCGGGGCATCGTTGTCGCGGCAGAAGGTGCCGCGCTCGGTCGATTTCGAGAACGAATTGCCGCGGCTGCCGACGGGGAAACTCTACAAGCGGCTGCTGCGGGACCGGTATTGGGGCAACAAGACGTCACGGATCGTGTGACCGAAGGAACTTCGCTCACATCGTGAGAGAACACCCCGCGACCTTTCGTCATCCGAATTGTCGAGACAGCACGCGCCCTTGCCGGTTGCCTCCCTCCACGCGCGTCGGCTATCGTCCGGTCAAACAGGCCACAAATGGCCCAAAAGACTAATGTCCAGGGAGGACCGAGGATGCGGAGCGTGTGGGCGCTCGCCGCGACGGCGGCGCTATCTTTGCTGGCGTTTTCGACCGCAACGTTCGCAGGTGAGCCCAAACAGGGCGGTATCCTGCGGATGTATCACCGCGACAGCCCGGCGAACGCGTCGATCCTCGAGGGAGCGACCTACTCGGTCAACGTGCCCTTCATGGGGGTGTTCAACAATCTCGTCATCTATGATCAGCACATCGCGCAGAACAGTCCTGATACCCTCAGGCCCGAGCTGGCCGAAAGCTGGTCGTGGAGCAGCGACAACAAGAAACTGACGTTCAAACTCCGCCAGGGCGTCAAATGGCATGACGGCAAGCCGTTCACGTCGGCCGACGTGAAGTGCACGTTCGATCTCCTGATGGGCAAATCGCAGCAGAAGCTGCGGCAGAATCCGCGCAAGACCTGGTACACCGAAGTCAACGACGTCACGCCCAACGGCGATCTCGAGGTCTCCTTCGACCTGAAGCGGCCGCAACCTTCGCTGCTGGCGATGCTCGCTTCCGGCTATACGCCGATCTATCCCTGTCACGTCTCTCCGGCGGACATGCGCACCCATCCGATCGGGACCGGCCCGTTCAAATTCGTCGAGTTCAAGGCCAATGAGTCGATCAAGCTGACCCGCAATCCTGACTATTGGCGGAAGGGCCGGCCCTATCTCGACGGCATCGAGTACACGATCATCACGAACCGCTCGACTGCGATTCTCGCCTTTGTCGCCAGCAAGTTCGACATGACCTTCCCGACGCACATCACAATCCCACTCCTGAAGGATATCAAATCGCAGGCGCCGAACGCGGTCTGCGTCGTTGAGCCGACCAACGTCTCGACCAATATCATCGTCAATTCGGCCTCCCCGCCGTTCGACAACATCGATATCCGCCGGGCGATGGCGATGGCGCTCGACCGCAGGGCCTTCGTCGACATCCTGTTCGAAGGCCAGGCCGACATCGGCGGCACCATGCTGCCGCCGCCGCAGGGCATCTGGGGCATGCCCAAGGACAAGCTTGAAACCATTCCGGGCTACGGCCAGGACGTGAACGCGAACCGGGAGGAAGCGAAGAAGCTGATGCAGAAGGCGGGCTACGGCCCCGACAAGCATCTCGCGGTGAAGGTTTCGACGCGCAATCTCGCGGAATATCGCGATCCCGCGGTGATCCTGATCGACCAGCTCAAGAGCATCTATATCGACGGCGAGCTCGACGTCGTGGAAACCGCGAATTGGTTCCCGAAAGTCGCGCGCAAGGACTACATGCTCGGCCTCAATCTGACCGGCAACTCCGTCGACGATCCCGACCAGTCCTTCTACGAGAACTATTCCTGCGGCTCGGAACGGAACTACACCAACTACTGCAACAAGGAAATCGAGAAGCTGTTCGACTTACAGTCGCAGGAGATCGACACCAACAAGCGCAAGCAACTGGTCTGGGACATCGACAAGAAGCTGCAGGAGGATGTCGCCCGTCCGATCATTTTCCATGCGCGGGCCGGCAGCTGCTGGCAGCCCTATGTCAAGGGGATCACGATCATGTCGAACAGCTCCTATAACGGCTTTCGCTATGAGGACGTGTGGCTCGACAAGTAGCACGCCAGGCTGAGGAGATTTTTTTGAGCATGATCTTGTCGGAAAACCGCCACGCACTTTGCGCTAACGCGGCCCTCCGGGTCCGGATCATGCTCTAGCGGCTCGCGGAGGGCGAAAGATGTTTGCCTATCTGGTGCGACGCCTGTTCCTGATGCTCGTGACCCTGTTCGGGATCTCGGTCGTCATCTTCTTCCTGCTGCGCATCGTGCCCGGCAACATCGTCGACATCCTGTTCGCGGCAGCCGGTTATGTCGATCCCGCCGACGAGGTCGATCTCGAGAAGCAGCTCGGCATCGATCAGCCGCTGGTGATGCAGTATCTGCACTGGATCAGCGGCCTGCTGCACGGCGATCTCGGTTACTCCTACGTGTCGGAGAAGCCGGCGCTGCAGGAGATTTTGCCGCGGATCCCAATCACGGCGCGGCTCGCTGGGCTAGCGCTGCTGTTCTCGGCGTCGATCGGCATTCCGCTCGGGGTCATCAGCGCGGTCAAGCAGGGCACCCGGCTCGACTACGCGCTGCGCGTGGTGAGCTTGAGCGGATTGTCGCTGCCCTCGTTCTGGCTCGGCCTGCTGATCCTCACCGCGTCGGTTGCGATGTTCGGCCAGATCCCGATCTTCAATCCCAATCCGGCGACGTGGCTCGAGGCGTTTGCGACCTATGCCGTGCCGGCCGCCGCCGTCGGCTTCCGCAGCGCGGCGCTGACCATGCGCATCACGCGGTCCTCGATGCTGGAAGTGCTGCGGCAGGATTACATCCGCACCGCGCGCGCCAAGGGCGCTTCCGATGCCGCCGTAAACTATCACCACGCGCTGAAGAACGCGATCCTGCCCGTCATCACCGTGATCGGCATCGAGGCGGCGTTCCTGATCGGCGGCCTGATCGTCACCGAGACCGTGTTCAACATCCCCGGCGTCGCGCGCTTCCTGGTCGAGGCGATCCGCTGGCGCGATTATCCGATCGTGCAGAACCTCGTGATGCTGATTGCGGTGGTGGTGGTGAGCGCGAATTTCATCGTCGACATGCTCTACGCCGTGTTCGATCCACGCATCCGGTATACGGACTAGGAGAGGCGCTTGGCCGCAATCGACTTTGACGTTGAGCTGAGGCGGGCCGGGGCGCATGCCACCGGCGGCTGGCGGCGCGTGCTGTTTATGGCGCAACGGCACGTGCTGGGTGCGGCCGGACTCGTCATCATGACGCTGTTCGTGCTGACGGCGATCTTTGCCGACTTCATCGCGCGCTATGATCCGCTGAGCGTCGATTCCGCACACGCACTGATGCGGCCGAGCCTGGCGCACTGGATGGGCACGGACTCGTTCGGCCGTGACGTGTTCAGCCGCATCATCCACGGCGCACGGATTTCGCTCGCGGTCGGCATCGGCTCGACCGCGCTCGGCGGCTCGATCGGCGTGATCGTCGGCCTCACCTCGGGCTATCTCTCCGGCTGGGTCGATCTCGTTTTCCAGCGTGTCTCCGACATCTTGCAGGCGCTGCCGCTGCTGGTGCTGGCCCTGATCATGACCGCCGCACTCGGCCCGTCGCTGCCGAACGTGATCCTCGCGATTGCCATTCCGCTGATCCCGACCGTCTCGCGCGTCACCCGCGCCAACACACTGGCGCTGCGCGAGCAGCCGTTCGTGGAAGCGGCGAAATCGATCGGCATGAGCGAGGTGCGCATAGCGCTACGACATGTGCTGCCGAACACGCTGGCACCACTGATCGTGCTCGCCACGGCCCAGCTCGGCTCGACCATCCTCACCGAAGCGTCGCTCTCCTTTCTCGGTCTCGGCATTCCCGAGCCTTATCCGTCATGGGGCCGTATGCTTTCCGAGTCCGCCGCCGAATATGTCCGCACCGCGCCATGGCTGGTGATCTTCCCGGGCATCGCCATCAGCCTCGCCGTGTTTGGCGCCAATCTGTTCGGCGACGCGCTCCGCGACATCCTCGATCCCCGGCAGCGCGGCTGATGACTGACACCTCCGATCTCGTGCTCGAAGTGAAGAACCTGAAAACGGTGTTCTTCACGAATTCCGGCCTGTTCAAAGCGGTCGACGACGTCTCCTTCACCGTGAACCGCGGCGAGACGCTCGCCATCGTCGGTGAATCCGGCTGCGGCAAGAGCGTCACCGCGCTGTCACTGATGCGGCTGGTGCCGGATCCGCCGGGTCGCATCGTCGGCGGCTCGGTCACGCTCGAAGGCACCGATCTGCTGGCGCTTGACGAAGCGGAGATGCGCAAGATCCGGGGCAATCGCATCTCCATGATCTTTCAGGAGCCGATGACCTCGCTCAATCCGGTGATGCGGATCGGCGACCAGATCGTCGAGGCGGTGCGGCTGCACCGGAGCTTATCGACAAGGGAGGCACGAGACATCGCAGTCGAAATGCTGCGGCTGGTGCGCATCCCCGAGCCGCCGCGGCGCGCGCGCGAATATCCACACCAGCTCTCCGGCGGGATGCGCCAGCGCGCGATGATCGCGATGGCGCTGGCGTGCCGGCCGGCGCTGCTGATCGCGGACGAACCGACCACCGCGCTCGACGTCACCATCCAGGCCCAGATCCTGGCGCTGATCCTCGATCTTCAGAAGGAGCTGGGCACCGGCCTTGTCCTGATCACGCATGATCTCGGCGTCGTCGCGCAGACCGCGCAGCGGGTGATCGTGATGTATGCGGGACGGAAGGTCGAAGAAGCCAGCGTCGAGGCGCTGTTCGCGTCGCCAAAACACCCTTACACGCGAGGACTGATGGCCTCGATCCCCGCCGTGCCCACATCCGGCGTCGCTGCACAGGAGCGGCTGAACGAAATTCCCGGCACGGTGCCGTCGCTGGTGCGGTTGCCGAAGGGCTGCGCGTTCGCGCCGCGCTGCCCGCTCGCAATCAAGCGCTGCGAGGAATATCCGCCGCTTGCGGACTGGGGCGGCGGCCATCTCGCCGCCTGCTGGCGCGCGGCTGAAGTCGCGGAGGTGGCATGACCGAGGCGCTGCTCGAAGTCACCGATCTCAAAAAGCACTATCCGGTGCGCGCCGGCGTGCTGCGCCGGCAGGTGGGCACCGTGCATTCGGTCGACGGCGTCTCGTTTTCGCTCGGTGCGGGCGAGACGCTTGGCCTTGTCGGTGAATCCGGCTGTGGCAAGTCGACGGTGGCGCGCAGCGTGCTACGGCTGGTCGAGCCGACCTCGGGCCGGATCTGCCTCGACGGTGAGGACATCACGCATCTGTCCAAGTCGGCGCTACGGCCATATCGCCGTTCGATGCAGATCGTGTTCCAGGATCCCTTTGCCTCGCTTAATCCGCGCATGACGGCGGGCGATATCGTTGGCGAGCCGATCGCGGTCCATGGACTCGCGACCGGCAAGGCGCTGGAGGCGCGCGTCGCAAAACTGTTCGAGCAGGTCGGCTTGCGGCCCGACCAGATGCGCAATTTCCCGCATCAATTCTCCGGTGGCCAGCGCCAGCGCATCTGCATCGCGCGGGCGCTTGCGCTGGAGCCGCGCCTGATCGTCTGCGACGAGCCGGTGTCCGCGCTCGATGTCTCGATCCAGGCGCAGGTGATCAATCTGCTGATCGACCTGCAACGGCAGCACGGCTTCTCATATCTCTTCATCGCGCACGACCTCGCCGTGGTCGCGCATATCAGCCACCGCGTCGCCGTGATGTATCTCGGCCGCATCGTCGAGATCGCCGACAAGGACGAGCTGTTCCGAAACCCCCGCCATCCCTACACGCAGGCCCTGCTTGCCTCGGTGCCGATCGCCAATCCGCTGGCGAAGAAGCTCGCGCCGCTGGTCGACGGCGACGTGCCGAGCCCGGTCAATCCGCCGCCCGGCTGCGCGTTTCACACCCGCTGCCGGTTTGCGATGGAGCGATGCAAGACCGAGCGGCCGATGCTGTTGGATGCGGGCGACGGGCACCAGGTGGCGTGCTTGTTGAACGAGGGGACGGGGCGAGCCTCCTAACGTCGTCATGGCGAAAGCCAAGACCCATTACCCCAGGGAGAAGTTGCGGCGCGACCCGGTAGCCTCATAGGACACAATAACAAGCAGCGGTGGTAATGGGTCCTGGATCTGCGCTCGCTCCGCTCGCATGTCCAGGACGACATCAGGTGGCCCCGATCTCGGCCACGATCCTGCCGGTCGTGACCTGCTCGCCCTCGGCGACGTCGATCGCCGAAACCACGCCGTCGATCCCGGCCTTGTGGACGTGCTCCATCTTCATCGCTTCCAGCGTCATCACCGGCTGACCGGCAATGACCCGGTCGCCCGGCTTGACCAAAACAGCGACGACGCGGCCGTTCATGGCGGCGCG
Source organism: Bradyrhizobium diazoefficiens (assembly GCF_016616885.1). NCBI lineage: Bacteria > Pseudomonadati > Pseudomonadota > Alphaproteobacteria > Hyphomicrobiales > Nitrobacteraceae > Bradyrhizobium > Bradyrhizobium diazoefficiens. The sequence continues at coordinate 7,929,446 of NZ_CP067102.1, forward strand.
GACTTTGCCGTCGCCGCCGTTGCTTGCGGCGGCCTTCGGCGCGGCAAGGGTGAGATCAGTCACCGCGAGCGGGATGCCGCGGTGCTGGAGATAGAGCCGATCGCCGTCGCGCAGGAATTTTGCGCTGTCCATCACGTCGTCGTGCCGGAAGCGGATGGCGTCGGGATCAAGTTGCTCGATCTCGAACCTGTCCTGGCGGCCGTCGGTGGCGACGATGTAGCTGCCGTCGCGCTCACGGGTGACGTCGAGCTCGTGCGTGTGGCCTGCGATTTCGATTTTCGTAGGCAGAGGGAACGTTGCCGACAGGCTCCGGCCGCTCCGCCACGTCGGCGCGCGCGAATTTGAGACGTAGAGCAACAGACCGGCCAACGCTGTGTCGAATGCGGCATCGGGGCGCGGTGCCAGCAGTTCGTCGCGATGCGCACCGATGAACGCCGTTGTCGCCTCCCCCCTGGCAAAGCCGGGATGGCGCAGGCACGACATCAGGAACGCCTGGTTCGTGGTCACGCCAAGCGCCGTGAGCTGCTCCAATCCAAAGATCAACCGCCCTCTCGCCTCTTCGCGCGTCACGCCATGGCTGATCACCTTGGCAATCATGGAATCGTAGAACGGCGGAATCTCCGAGCCTGATTGCAGCGCGTGCTCGACGCGGATGCCATCAGGCACATGCCAGCGCGCCATGTGGCCGGACTGCGGCATGAAATCGTGCGCAGCATCTTCCGAGCAGAGCCGCACCTCGATGGCGTGACCAGAGAACTTGACGTCCTGTTGCTTCACCGGCAATGGCTCGCCGCGCGCGACGCGCAGCTGCAGCTCGACGAGATCGAGCCCGGTGATCGCCTCGGTGACGGGATGCTCGACCTGGAGACGCGTGTTCATCTCCATGAAGTAGAATTCGCCGCTTTGATCGAGCAGAAATTCCAGTGTACCGGCGCCCTCGTAACGCAACGCCTTCACTGCGGCGACGGCGACCTCGCCCATTTTTGCGCGGAGCTCCGGCGTGACTGCCGGCGATGGCGCCTCCTCGATCAGCTTCTGGTGCCGCCGCTGCACCGAGCAATCGCGCTCACCGAGATGGATGGCATTGCCATGGCCGTCACCGAACACCTGGATCTCGATGTGTCGGGGGTTCTGAATAGCGCGTTCGAGAATGACAGTGGGGTCGCCGAACGCCGCCTTCGCTTCCGACCGCGCGCTGCGCAGGGCATCGGGGAACGATGCGGCGTCGGTCACGAGCCGCATGCCGCGGCCGCCGCCACCGGCAACCGCCTTGATCATCACGGGGAAGCCGGTCTTTTCGGCTTCCGCAAGCATCACGTCATCGCCCTGCTCGGTACCTTGGTAGCCGGGAACGCAGGGAACGCCGGCTTTCTTCATGATCTCCTTGGCGCCGGCTTTGTTGCCCATCGCCTCGATCGCCTGCGGCGATGGGCCGATGAAAACGATGCCAGCATCCTTGCAGGCCTGCGCGAACTCTTCATTCTCGGCGAGGAAGCCGTAGCCGGGATGCACGGCATCCGCGCCGCTTGCCTTTGCCGCCGCGATGATGGCGGGAATGTTGAGATAGGATTGCGCCGGCAAGGCTTCGCCGATCCGCACGGCCTGATCGGCTTGCCGTACATGGAGCGCCTCGCGATCGGCATCCGAATAGACCGCGACGACGCCGAGGCCGAGCTGCCGCGCACTGCGCATCACGCGCAGCGCGATCTCGCCGCGATTGGCAATCAGAATCCTATAGAACGGCCGGTGCTGCACTGATCCATTCCTCATGGGCGAGCCACCGAAAACTGCATGCGCTGGGGCGTGCGCACGTCGCCCTCGCGACAGATCGCCAGCACCTCGGAGAGGACCGCGCGGGTATCGCGCGGATCGATCACGCCGTCGTCGAGCACACGCGCGCTGGTCGAGAACACGTCCATCTGCCCGTCGAACACGTCGACGATCTGCGCCTTCATGGCGTCGAGCTTGTCCTTCTCGATCGGCTTGCCGCGGCGCGCGGCGGCGGCTTCGGTGACGATCGCCATGGTCTCGGCGGCCTGCTCGCCACCCATCACCGCGGTCTTGGCGTTGGGCCAGGAGAAGCAGAAGCGCGGATGGAAGCCGCGGCCGCACATGCCGTAATTGCCGGCGCCGAACGACGCCCCGCAATAGATGGTGATCTGCGGCACCGTCGCCGAGGTCACCGCCTGGATCATCTTCGAGCCGTGCTTGATCATGCCGGCCTCTTCATAGGCTTTGCCGACCATGTAGCCGGTGGTGTTGTTGAGATAGAGGATCGGCCTGCGGGTCTGGCAGCAGGCCTGGATGAAATGCGTCGCCTTATTGGCGCCGGCGGGATCGAGCGGACCGTTGTTCGTGATGATGCCGATGGCCTGGCACCCGATGCGGGCATGGCCGCAGACGGTGGCCGGACCATAGTTCGGCGCCATCTCCGTGAAGTCGGAATCGTCGACAATGCGCGCGATCACCTGCTTCATGTCCACGGTGCGCTTATGGTCCATCGGCATGATGCCGAGCAGCTCGTCCTGGTCGTAGCGCGGCGGCCTGAACTGCGGCTCCGCCCGGCCCGGCCGCTCCCATTCCAGCGCCGCCATGATCTCGCGTGCGATGCGCAATGCGTCACGATCGTCCTCGGCGAGATAGTCGCCAAGGCCGGAGATTTGGGTGTGCATCTCGGCGCCGCCGAGCTCTTCCTCGGTCGCGACTTCGCCGGTTGCGGCTTTCAGCAGCGGCGGCCCGGCGAGAAAGGCGCGGGTGCGGCCGCGGACCATGACGATGTAGTCGGACAGGCCGGTCTGATAGGCGCCGCCTGCCGTGGACGAGCCGTGCGTGACGGTGACGACCGGCAACCCCGCCGCCGAGAGCCGCGCGAGATTGCGAAAAATATTGCCGCCGCGGACAAAGTCCTCGACGCGGTAGCGCAGCAAATTGGCGCCGGCGCTCTCGACGAGCTGCACGTAGGGCAGCTTGTTCTCCAGCGCGAGCTCCTGCACCCGCAGCGTCTTGTCGAGGCCGTAGGGCTGCAGCGCACCGGCATCAATGCCCGAATCACTGGCGCTGACCATGCAGCGAATGCCGGAGACGAAGCCGATGCCGGCTATAACGCCGCCACCGGGCACGCTCTTGTCCGCATCCGGCACGTCGAACATGTAGCCGGCGAGCGTTGACAGCTCGATGAAGGGCGCGCCGGGATCGATCACCAGCGCGACGCGCTCACGTGGCAGCAGCTGGCCGCGCTTGTGGAAGCGATCTTTCGCTGCCGCCGACGCCGCGCGCGTGCGCTCTTCCAGGGCGCGCATGCGGTCGATCAGCGCGAGCATGCCGTCGCGGTTGGCGCGGTAGGCGGCGCTGCCGGGGGAAATGGTGCTTTCAAGAATGGACATGACTCTATCCTACCCGTCATTGCGAGGAGCGAAGCGACGAAGCAATCCAGTCTGTTTCCGCAGATGCACACTGGATTGTTTCGCTTCGCTCGCAATGACGGCTGGGGCTACATTCAGCGATTCGTCCCAAAGATCTTCCGTGCCTCGGCGGGGCTTGCGATCTCGCGGCCGACGCGCCGGGCGCAGGCGGCGATGGCCTCGATCAGCTGGCCGTTCGACGTCACCTTCTTGCCATCGGCGAGATAGAAAGCGTCCTCGAGGCCGGTGCGCAGATGACCGCCGAGCTCGGCGCAGCGCTGGTGCAGCGGCCAGATCTCTTCGCGGCCGATGGCGGTGACCTGAAAATGCGCTTCGGGGCGCTTGAGCTTGATCAGGATCGGCAGCAGGTCCGTATCGGAGGGCATGCCGGACGCCACGCCCATGACGAAATTGTACTCCAGCGGGCCCTTGTACATGCCGACCTGGTGATACATGCCGACGCAGCGCACGATGCCGACGTCGAAACATTCGAACTCGGGGATGGTACCGACCGCGTTCATGACGTCGAGATAGTCCTTCACCTTCTCGACCGCGTTGTCGAACATCATCGGCGGCCAGGCCCAGCTGTTGTCGGCTTTCACCTTCAGATAATTCAGCGAGCCGGCGTTGCAGGCGGCGATCTCCGGCCTGGTCTCGCGGATGCAATCCAGCGCGCCGGAGTAGTTCGGCCCAGACACACCGGAGGTGTGGTTAATGATGACGCCGGGGCAGGCTTCGCGGATCGCCTGCTGGATCTCCTTGCTGACACTGACTTCCCAGGACGGCAGATGCCCCTTGTTCGGCGCCTGCTGGCGCAGATGGATGTGCATGATGGACGCGCCCGCATCGAACGCAGCCTTGGCCTCGCGCGCCATCTGCTCGGGCGTAACCGGAACGTTGTGCTGCTTCGGGTCGGTGAGCACGCCGTTCAGCGCGCAGGTGATGACGGCCTTGTCGCTCATACCACTCATGTCTCGCACGTTGAGAATTCAACGCCTGCAATCATGTGATGCGCGACATGCGGCTTCTTGCGCGGAGAAGCTGGAAAACGAGATGCCGTAGGGTGGGTTAGCGTAGCGTAACCCACCACTGTCTATTTCCGCGAAGACCAAAGAGGTGGGTTACGCTGCGCTAACCCACCCTACGAGAGCGATATCAGCTCGCTTCCGCCAGTCGCACGGTCTCGGTGCTGCGATAGATCGCGAGATCCCGCGAGCCGACGAAGATCGCGCGCGGCTTCAATCCGTAGAAGCGCCGGATCGAATGGCTGAAATGCGTGCTATCGGGATAGCCGATATCCTGCGCGAGATGAGCGAGATTGAGGTCCTGGTTGGCGAAGTGCAGCAGATGCCGCGCGCGCTTCCAGGCGCGGAAGGAGCGGAACGAGATGCCGGTCTCTTCCTTGAACAGATGCAGGAAGCGCGAGGCTGAAAGACCAGCTTCGGCCGCACAGGTATCTGCGGTGACGGGCTCGCCGGAAAAACGCTCGATGCGAGCGACCGCGCGCGTCACGCGCGGGTCGAGCACGCGGCGCGGCAGCGCCTCGCCAAAACACATCTCGTCGAACTCGGCGGTGGTGATGTCGTTATAGCGGCGCTGGCGCAGCAGCGCGTAGGCCGCGAGGATTTTTCGGGCATAGACGGCCCGATCAGGTCCCGTCAGCCGCTGGGCCAAGGCCTCGATCACGCCATCCCGCATGCTTTCTGGCTCGAGCGTGACACTGATTGCAGTGCGATAGTCGCTGGCAATGGAATGCCGCTGGTTCGGCAGGGTGACGAACAGTTCGGCGGTGGCGAGGACGTCGTCGATGGTAAGATGCAGGTTGCCTTTCACGGCGACATAGACGTGACAGCAACCTGGGGTCCGCTTGCGGGGCCTGCCGAGCAAGCCGGCATAGAAGACCCGTTCCGGCGTGATCAACATCAGATGGTCGGATTCGCGACCCTTATCTTCCATTGGGTATCCTCCTCGCGCGGCTCTTTGGCCGCTGCGGACGGGGCAACCTTAGCGGAAATTGGGGCGCTGTCACGACGCGATAGCGCTGTCATGGAACACGGATCGTCTTTCCGGGGCGATCCGCAGGATCGAACCCGGAATCCAGAGATTGCGGCGCGAGATTCCAGGTTCGATGCCTCGCGTCGCCCCGGAATGGCAGCCTCCCTTACGCCCTCTCGCGCGGCGCAATATTCTGCTCGGCGCCGGCCTTCTGCTCCGCGGCAACCGCGCGCTTGAAGCCGTCGCGCTGCTGCAAGCGGGCCCAATAGGCCGCGACATTGGGCCCGAAGTCCTTGGCGAGACCGATATTGCTGGCGAGCCGGAGCGCGTAACCAATGACGATGTCAGCGGCGGTGAAACGGCCGGCGCACAAGACCTCAGTATTGGCGGTCGCAGCCTCCACGGCGCGCAGCCGCCCCAGGAACCACTTGGCGTAGTCGGTGGCGACCTGCGGATTGCGGCGCTCCTCCGGCTCGAGCTGGGTGTAGCGGAGCACCAGCGTTTGCGGGAAGGTTAACGTCGCGTCGCTGAAATACATCCAGTTCAGGAAGGCGCCATAGGCGGGATCCTCTTGGCCGACCATCAACGGCGTCGGGCCGTACTTGACGCCGAGATAGTGGCAGATGCCGGAGGACTCCGTCATCCTGGTCTCGCCGTCGACCATGAAGGGAATCGTGCCCAACGGATTGAGCGCGAGATATTCCTTGGCGAAGACACGCGGCGGGAACGGCAGCATCTTCAGCTCATACGGCAGCCCCATCTCCTCCAGCATCCAGAGCGGGCGGAACGAGCGCGCGGCATCGCAGTGATAGAGCGTGATCATCAGGACTTTCCTTTAGAGGATGATCGGAAAAGTGTGCAGCGGTTTTCCGAAGAGATTCTGCAAGCTCCGACGGATTTCGTCGTGATCGACGGTAAACGGCATTTTGCTTCCTATCATTCCGGGGCGACGGGCAGCGTCGAACCCGGAATCTTGACATTATAGGACTCATCTCTGGATTCCGGGTTCGCAGCTCACGCCGTGTCCCGGAACGAAGGTTTAGTTCACAACCCCATCTGCCGCGACGCCAGATCCTTCATGATCTCCTCGGTGCCGCCGCCGATGGCGTTGACCTTGACCTCGCGGTAGATGCGTTCGGCCTTGATGCCGCGCATGAAGCCGGCGCCGCCAAAAATCTGCACGGCTTCCGAGGCGCAGAACGCCATGGTCTGCGTCGCCTGGTTCTTCATCATGCAGATTTCGGCGACCGGGCTTTCGCCCTGCTCCAGCCGCCAGGCCAGCATCTCCAGCATCGCTTGCGAGGCTGCGACCTTCTGCGCCATGTCGACGATCTTGTGGCGGATCACCTGGTGCTGGGCAAGCGGTTTGCCAAAGGTCTTGCGCTCCTTGGCGTAGGCGACCGCTTCGTCGAGACAAACGCGCGCGAAGGCGGTGCAGCCGGCCGCCATGCCCATGCGCTCGCTGTTGAAATTCTGCATGATGATCTTGAAACCCTGGCCCTCCTCGCCGATCAGGTTTTCAGCCGGCACGCGGCAATCGTCGAAATGCAGCGTTGCAGTGTCGGAGGCCCACCAACCCATCTTCTTCAGCTTGGTGCGCGACAGGCCGGGCGTATCGCCCTCGATCAGGAGCAGGCTGACACCGCCGGCGCCCTCGCCTCCGGTACGCACCGCAACGGTCAGATAGTCCGCGCGCACACCCGAGGTGATGAAGGTTTTTTCTCCGCTCACGACGTAGTGATTGCCGTCGCGCCGCGCCCGGGTGCGCAGGTTTGCGACATCAGAGCCGGCGCCCGGCTCGGTGATGGCGAGCGCGGAGATCTTGTCGCCGGAAAGCACCTGCGGCAATACGCGGGCCTTCACCTCGGGGCGCGCGGCGCGTGCGATCGGTGGCGAGCCGATGGTGTGGCTCATCAGGCTGGCGCTGATGCCGCCGGCCCCGGCGCGCGCCAGCTCCTGGCTGGCCACGATCTTCATGAACTGGTCGGCGGCGATCCCGCCATATTCCTCGGGAAATCCGAGCGCCAACAGGCCGATCTCGGCCGCCTTGCGATAGAGCGCGCGCGGAAATTCGCCGGCCTCGTCCCACTCATGGGCGAACGGTGCGATCTCCTTGTCGACGAAGCGGCGCATCACGTCGCGGAAAGCGTCGTGCTCGGCGGTATAGAACGGGCTCTTCATTGCGATTCGCTTTCGACAACTCCTGCCGGTCCACCATTGCCGGAACACCGGCAGTTCACTTGCGCAGAGTGGCTGGCTTCGGGGAGCCGCTTGGAGCAGTCCTGATCTAGCAACTCAACGCAAGACGATTTTCGCCTGTCGCAGGCCAACTCCAAATCAAAAAGGCTGCTGCACAAACTCCGGCTGGCCTCCCAGGGCCATGCCGGGCATGGTGCACAGCAATAAAATTCAGGCGGCGCGAGACCGCCGAGGGAGGGATTGTTGGCCGTTCGTTATTACGACTGGATCGCTCATCATGCACGCCGCGCGCCTGGCAAGGTTGCGGCCATCGACCTCGCGAGCGAGCGCCGCTTCACTTATGCGCAGCTCGACGCCCGCCAAGCCCTGATCAAAGCGCCCTCTCGCGGGCGCTTTTTGTTTTCCACCTGCCTGCTCTCACCCAGAAGAACCGCAAGGAATTTTCATGAACAAGAAGCTCTCCCTGCTTGCCGCAGCAACCGCGTTGTCACTGCTCACGACCCAGGGCGCTTCTGCCCAAAAGGCCTACGACACCGGCGTCACCGACACCGAGATCAAGATCGGCAATGTCGAGGCCTATTCGGGACCTGCTTCCGCCTACGGCGTCATCGGCAAGACCGAGGAAGCCTATTTCAAGATGATCAACGATCAGGGCGGCATCAACGGCCGCAAGATCAACTGGATCTCCTATGACGACGGCTACTCGCCGCCGAAGACGGTGGAACAGATCCGTAAGCTGATCGAAAGCGACGAGGTCTTCCTGGTGTTCAACGCGCTGGGTACGCCGACCCAGACCGCCGTGCAGAAATATCACAACTCCAAGAAGGTGCCGCAGCTCTTCCTCGCCACCGGCGCCAGCAAGTGGAACGACCCGCACAACTTCCCCTGGACCATGGGCTTCCAGCCGAGCTACCGGGTCGAGGCACGGATCTTCGCAAAATACATCTTGAAGGAGAAGCCGGACGCCAAGGTCGCGATCTTCTATGCCAACGACGATTTCGGCAAAGACTACCTTGCCGGCATCAAGGACGTGTTCGGCGACAAGGCCTCGAAGCTGATCGTGGCTGAAGAAAGCTACGAGACGTCGGAGCCGTCGATCGACGCCCATATCGTCAAGCTCAAGGACACCGGCGCCGATGTCTTCGTGAATATTGCGACCCCGAAATTCGCAGCGCAGGCCATCAAGAAGATCGCCGAGCTCGGCTGGAAGCCGATGCATCTGATGAGTGACGTGTCGGTGTCGATCGGCGCAGTGATGAAGCCCGCCGGCCTCGAGGCCTCCGAAGGCGTGCTCTCGGCCGGTTACCTCAAGGACGCGTCGGATCCGCAGTGGAAGGACGATGACGGCATGAAGAAGTTCATGGTCTTTATCGAAAAGTACATGCCGGGTGCGAACATTTCGGACGCCAATCTGGTTTACGGCTACGCCGCAGCCCAGACCATGGTGCAGGTGCTGAAGCAGGCGGGCGATAATCTCACCCGCGAGAACGTGATGAAGCAGGCCGCCAGCCTGAAGGACTTCACCCCCGACACGCTGATCCCGGGGATCACGATCAACACCTCGGCCACCGACTTCGCGCCGATCGAGCAGCTCAAGATGTGGCGGTTCAAGAGCGGCCAGTGGGAGCTGTTCGGCCCCATCATCAGCGCCGAGCCGAGCGGCTAGCTTCGACGGGAGACTGCCGACACATGCGAGATAGCGGCCGCAAGGCCGCTATCTTTTTGGGCGCTCGGGCGCAAGTTCAGGCAGGCAGAAAGAGCGCAAAAGACTCGTCGACGGTACGCCGAAGGTGATCGCGATACAGCTTGTAATGCGCGTGGTCGGGCGCGATCCGGCCCACAATAGGATCGGCGATATTCCGCGCCGGCACATAGGCGATCGGTGCCGCGACGGGGGTCAGCTGCGAACCGGCGCCGGCGCGCAGCGTCGCGATGATGCCATACATCGCGCCAGACACGGTTGGCCGCGATACCGTGATCACGCGATGCTGGCCATGCTTGTTGATGACAAGATAGATGAACCCCGACTGATGCGGCACCGCAACTTCGCCGGTGTGTTCATAGGCCGCATCGGTCCGCTCGCCCTCGCGGAAGACCAGCGAGGAAAGCTTCGGCTCCCAGGCGATCTCGGTACGATAGGCGAAGATCGCATCCTTGTCGCCAAAGGACGGCCGCAGCGTGATGTAGACGTCTTCGAGCCAGGTCACCGCGCGATGCGAATAGGAGCCGAGGCTGTCGGGCGCGACATCGTTGCCGGCCGTGGGCGACGGTGCAACCGTGCTCTTGCGCAAGGACACGCCCAAGGCCTGCTCGAGCCGGACCGTGGTTGCCAGCGTGAACGGTCGGCGGCCGCCGAGCGCCTTCTCCAGCGTCGACAGGCTGAGCTTGGCCTGCTCGGCCAGCGCCTGCCGCGAAATCCGGCGCCTCGCGATCTCCTCGCGGATCGTCTCCGCGACCTCCCGGCTTTGCTCGTCCGAAAGCTGCCCGTCAGAGAGCTTGTCTTGCGTCTGCATCGTTAACCCTGCTCCACGCCGCCAGTCTAGCAGGGCGGACAAGTCAGCACAAAACCGGACATCGCCGCCAAAGGGGCGGCCCGGCAAGGCCAGCGGCGGCGGAACATTGCCGATCATTCTGCTCGCGGAATCGCCCCCTCCCGACCGATGCTCGGCGGCGTCGAACACACTTCGGGAGCAGGAAAAATGGACAATTGCGACGCAGTCGACGACAACGATCACCCTTGGCTCGGCAGACTGGTCAAGGTCGGACTGTTCCTCCTGGCGCAGGGCATTGCCGTGCTCCTGGTCAGTTTCGTGGCCCTGCTGGTGAGCTTCGCGCCGGGCTGGTCGGCGACGACCGAGCAGGCAAACCTGCTCCAGCCCGGCGATGCCAAGTCCGGCAGCCTCCTCCTGAAGGAGGACGGCGCTTACACCGAAGCCATCCGTCTCGGGGTCGATGTCGACATCACGGTATCCGGCCCGACGCTGCGCACGCGCGTCACGCAGATCTTCCGCAACCCGACCAACGACTGGGTCGAGGCCACCTATGTCTATCCGTTGGCCACCGACGGCGCCGTCGACACGCTCAAGATGGTGGTCGGCGACCGCGTCATCGTCGGCGACATCAAGGGGCGTCAGCAGGCACGCGTGATCTACGAGCAGGCGCGCCGCAACGGACAGAAAGCCGCGCTCACCGAGCAGGAGCGGCCCAACATTTTCACCAACTCGGTCGCCAATATCGGTCCCGGCGAAACCGTGCTGGTGCAGATCGAATATCAGGAGCCGGTGCATCAGTCCGGCAACGAATATTCGCTGCGCGTGCCGCTCGTGGTCGGCCCGCGCTACAATCCGGCGCCGATCGTGCAGAGCGTCGACTTTCGCAAGGACGGCTCCGGTTGGGGCGCGACCAATTCTGACCCGGTGCCCGACCGTGACCGCATCTCGCCGCCCGTGCTCGATCCTGCCAAGAATCCCCCGATCAATCCGATCAGCATCACGGTGCACCTGAAAGCCGGCTTTGCGCTTGGCGAGGTCAAGAGCCACCATCACAACGTCAAGATCGAGAGCCCGGACAACACGACGCGCGTCGTGACGCTCGCCGACGGCACCGTGCCCGCCGACCGCGACTTCGAGCTGACCTGGAAGCCGGCCGCCGAGAAGGCACCGTCGGTCGGCCTGTTCCGCGAGCATGTCGGCGATGCCGACTATTTGCTCGCGTTCGTCACGCCGCCGGCCGCCGAGCAAGCAACGCAGAAGCCGCAGCCGCGCGAAGTGGTGTTCGTGATCGACAATTCCGGCTCGATGGGCGGCACTTCGATCGAACAGGCCAAGGCGAGCTTGCTCTATGCGCTCGGCCGTCTCCAGCCGAACGATCGCTTCAACGTCATCCGTTTCGACGACACCATGGACGTGCTGTTTCCGACCTCGCTGCCGGCCGATGCCGCGCATATTGGTGAAGCGACGTCGTTCGTCAGCGCATTGCAGGCACGTGGCGGCACCGAGATGGTGCCGGCAATGCGCGCGGCGCTGACCGACAAGCTCGGTGACACCAACATGGTTCGCCAGATCGTCTTCCTCACCGACGGCGCGATCGGCAACGAGCAGCAATTGTTCGAGGCGATCACCGCGATGCGCGGCCGCTCGCGCATCTTCATGGTCGGTATCGGCTCAGCGCCCAACACCTATCTGATGACGCGGGCCTCCGAGCTCGGCCGCGGCGCCTTCACCCACATCGGCTCGGTCGAGCAGGTCGAGGAGCGCATGCGCGGCCTGTTCGCCAAGCTGGAGAACCCTGCCGTGACCGGCCTCACCGCAAAGTTCTCCGAAGCCAAGGCCGACATTACACCCGCGATCATTCCCGACATCTATCGCGACGAGCCGCTGGTGCTCGCAGCAAAGCTCGACAAGCTTGCCGGCTCGCTGGAGGTCAAGGGTCGCGTCGGTGACCGGCCGTGGTCGGTGACGCTGCCGCTGCAAAACGCCGCCGAGGGCAAAGGCCTGTCAAAACTCTGGGCCAGACGCAAGATCGGCGATGCCGAGGTGGCGCGGACGCTCCGCGAGATGGCGCCGGAGGACACGGACAAGACGATCCTGGCGCTGGCGCTCGACCATCAGATCGTCACGCGACTGACCAGCCTCGTCGCGGTCGACAAGACGCCGAGCCGTCCCGAAGGCGAGAGGCTCAAGCTCAGCGAGCTTCCGATCAACCTGCCGGCGGGCTGGGATTTCGCGAAGGTGTTCGGCGAACGACAGCAGCTGACGCCGACACAGCCGCGCGAGCGCCGCGCCGATGCAGGCCAGCCTGCGGCAAGGCGGCCGGCTCCTGTCACGCCCAATGCGATCCGCCTGCCCAAGACCGCGACTTCGGCCGCGCTGAAGATGATTGCAGGCCTGATCATGATCGTTCTCGCCCTGATCCTGTTCGTGTTCAACCGGCGTCAGCACTTGCTCACTGACGCCGCTTGAGAGAGGAGCCCCCCAACTCCTCTTGCTCAGCGCGCGCGGCTGCCCGTCCCGATACCAACGGCCGCGCGCGCCTTTTTCTTTTCGTCATTGCGAGCGCAGCAAAGCAATCCAGACTGCCTCCAAGGAAAGACTCTGGATTGCTTCGCTTCGCTCGCAATGACGATTATGGAATCAATGCCCCGCCTCATCTCGCCTCTGGTCCTGGCGCTTGTCGGAACGATGCTGTTCGGCGACGGCGCCTACATCCACGCCAAGGCGTGGCTCGCGCAGATTCTGCTGGAGCGTGCGTTCGACCGGAGCGTTGCCACCGGTCAGCCAGTCAAGCCATGGTCCTGGGCCGATACCTGGCCGGTGGCCCGGATAGAGGTGAAACGGATCGGCGCCAGCGCCATCGTACTGGAGGGCACGAGCGGCCAGGCGCTCGCTTTCGGACCCGGTCATCTCCACCAAACGGTTGATGCGGGCGAGCGCGGCGTTGCGATATATGCTGCTCATCGCGATACACATTTCCGCTTCCTGCGGGATGTCGCCATTGGTGACGTGATCGATGTCGCACGCAGCGACGGTCAACACTTTCGCTATCGCGCGGATTCCTCGGCCGTGGTCCGTTTCGATGCATCGGGCCTCGACGACGCGGCAGAAGGTTTCGCGCTTGTTCTTGCGACCTGCTGGCCATTCGACGCCGTCACCTCCGGCCCCGAGCGCTACATCCTGCATGCAACATTGATTGGCGCCGACAGATAGATCGTCCGTCGGGCCGGCGAGGCGCGGCGTCATTCATTCCATCACACGGCATGCCACCCACACGGTTGCCACTCCGAAGAACTCGCCATAGAACAGAGTGACGCGCTGCCAAAGAGAACAACAAGTGAGATCACGCCATGGAAGCCCGGGTCGCTAAAGCGCAAGTCTCTGCTGCGTCGGTTCCTGCCCGCTCATGGTCGCCGCCGCCCGATGCCAGCGACATCGTCAAGGGCATCCACGCCATGCTGCATCCGCACAACATCGTGCTGGTGGGCGCGACCGACAAGCCGGGCAACTACGCCGAGCGCATCTGGAACAATCTGGTCAGATACGGCTTCGAGGGCGGCCTCTATCCTGTCAACGCCAAGCGCGAAATCATCTGGGGCGTGCCCTGCTACAAGGATTTTGCGAGCCTCCCCGAGAAGCCTGATCACGTTTTGGTGCTGGTGCCCGCACGCTTTGCCGTGCAGGTGATCCGCGACGCCGCTGCCGCCGGCGCGCGATCCGCTACCATCGTCACCTCGGGTTTCAGCGAGTTGCAGGATGACGAGAGCCAGAAGCTCGCCGCGGAGCTGCAACAGGCCGTGCGTGAGACCGGGCTTGCCGTTACCGGCCCCAACTGCCTCGGCAATTTGAGCGCCGGCGAAAAGCTCTTCACCAACATCGACGACCGCATCGTCACCATGGAACAAGGCGCGGTGGCGATCGCCGGCCAATCCGGCGCCATCGTCATGGCAATCCGCCAGGCGCTGGAGGATCGCGGCGTCGGTGTCGGCTACATGGTGACAACAGGCAACGAGACCGGGCTCGAGACGCCCGACCTGATGCGCTATTTCGCCGAAGATCCGAGCGTCAAGGTGATCGTGGTCTATCTCGAAGGCGTGCGCAACACCAAGGCGTTTCGCGACGCCTGCAAGGCCGCGCGTGCCGCGAGCAAGCCGGTGATCGCGTTCAAGCTCGGATCATCGGAAGGCGGCCGTGCCGCCGCAATGGCGCACACCGGCGCACTGGCGGGCTCGATCGAGACGTTCGACGCGATTGCAACCCGTGAAGGCGTGATCCGCGTGGGCGGGCTCGACGAGCTGATCGAGACCACCGAATGCTTCGTCCACGCCGCCGTGCCCAAGGGCGACCGGCTCGCCGCCGTCACGCTGTCCGGCGGCAAGCGCGGCATGCTGCTCGATGCCTTCTATGCCGCAGGCCTGAATTTTGCACCTTTGAGCCCGCACGTCGGCTCCGAGCTCGCAAAAATGCTCGGGCCGGGCTCGATCGTCGGCAATCCGCTCGACGCCGGCTTTGCCGCCGTGGTCGATCCTTCCGTCTACATGAAGTCGATCAAGCTCATGATCGACGATCCCGATATCGACATCGTCATCATCGACGCCGAGTTTCCGAAAGCGCCGCACGAGCAGCGCGAGCGAAACTTGCGCATCGTCAACGAGATGGCGAGCCGGGCCTCAAAGCCGGTGATCTATATCAGCGCGATGTCGATCGGCTTCACCGACTTCACCAAGGGCCTGCGCAAATCGCTGCCGCACCTCGCGGTGATGCAGGGCATGGACCGCGCGGTGACCGCGATCAAATCGCTGGTCGCCTATGCCAGGCTGCGCAAAGAGGTACCCGACATCGTCTCGAGCTCGAAACCCGCCGCGCGCGCCGTGCTGGAGAAAGCGCTGGCGTCGGCGAGCGGCGCCGCGCTCGACGAGGTCGCCTCGAAAAAGCTGCTGAAGGCCTATGGCATTCCGGTCTCGAAGGAGGGAATTGCGCAGACGGCGGCGGACGCCGTGAAGATCGCCAAGCAGATCGGCTTTCCGGTCGTGGCCAAAGTCGTCAGCGCCGAGATCCTGCACAAGTCCGATATCGGCGGCGTGGTGCTGAACCTCAACAGCGCGGCTGAGGTGAAGAAAGCATTTTCCGACATCACCGCGCGGGTGAAGAAGCTGAAGGGCAAGCCGAAGCTCGACGGCATCCTGATCGCGCAGCAAGTCAAGGCCGAGCTCGAGCTCGTGGTCGGCGCGTCGCTCGACGCTGAGATGGGGCCGGTCGTGCTGTTCGGCACCGGCGGCATCGATATCGAGCTGATGAAGGACGTGGCGCTGGCCGGCGCGCCGCTGGACGAGGCCGAGGCGCGGCTCCTGATCGGTCGCACCAAGGCCGGCATCAAGATGCGCGGCTATCGCGGCAAGCCGGCACTGCACGAGGCCTCGGCCGTGAAGGCGCTGGTCGGCCTGTCCAACCTGATCGCGGATGCCGGCGACCGGATTGCCTCGATCGACGTCAATCCGTTCCTGATCAATGCCAAAACCGGCGTCGCGGTCGACGCGCTGATCGTGCTGAACAATGCGGCTGCGAAGCGCGCCGCTGGGCATTGATGTCGCGCAGGGCGGACAAGTCGTTAACCCGCCCTCGTTAATGTTGCAGCCATCCGGGCTCCTTCCAACTTCCCCGCTTTGGTCGTAAAATCGCACCCGTATGGCACGCGCGAGCAATCTGGTGATCGGAACGACGACGCTGGCGGTGATTGCCGTGGCGTTCGGCGGCGTGCTCGGCGTGCAGAAATGGCGCACCATCCAGAGCCGCGGCCAGTTGCGCGTGGTGTTCGAAGGCGGCTCCGCCAGCGGCCTGCGCCGCGGCGGCCCGGTCAATTTCGACGGCGTGCCCGCCGGCCAGATCCTGTCGATCAAGCTGGACAGTCCGCGCAAGGTCGTGGCGCTGGTGTCGCTCGACAACACCGCGCCGATCCGCAAGGACACCGTCGCCGGCATCGAGTTCCAGGGCCTCACCGGTGTCGCAGCGGTCTCGCTGATCGGCGGCGCACCGTCAGCGCCGCCGGTGCCGCTGGACTCGGACGGCATTCCGGTGCTGACCGCCGACCTCAGCGACGCCGAATCCATCGTCGACACGCTGCACAGCGTCGATCGCAGCATCGTCAGCAACGCACCCGCGATCAAGGACGGCCTGCGCACGTTCGAAAACCATACGGCCGATCTCAGAGGCAAGGGTGACGAGATCGACGCGGTGATGCTCAAGGTCGACAATGCATTCGCAGGATTCGACAAGGCGGTCACCAAGATCGAAGGCGTGGTCCCCGGCTTCGTCGACGGCAAGGCCGACGATCTGTTCGAAAAAATGAAGGGGCTGCACGAGCTCGCGGACACCATGAAGAAGAAATCGGCAAGCTTCCTCGAGGACACGCGCCACTCGCTGCTCGATCTCAGCGAGGCCGCCAACAAGATGAGCGGGACGCCCGCGCCTGCCGCCGCCCCGCGTCCGCCGCGCAAGCCAACGCAGCAGAAGCGGTAGAGCTACCAGCTGTAGCGCACGACGCCCTTGCCGGCGTAGGAGCGCGTGACGGTCGAGAACTCGCCCTCGAAGGTTGCCGACGCAGACCAGCCGTTCAACCAGTTCATCTGCACCGACGCCGTGGTCAGCGCGGAATCGCGCGCCAGTGCTGCGCCATTCACGACGAAGGCCGATCCCGGCAGCGTCTGGAACACCGCGCCGACCGTGCGATCCGGATTGAAATCATGCGCCCAGGCGGCGCGGCCGCGCAGCGTCAGCACGCCGCCGCCGGCGGCAAACGATCTGTCGGCGCGCAGGCCGAGCTCGGTGCGGGTGCTGGTCAGGTCCTTGGCGGCATAGTTGAGCGCGAAGGCGTTGTTGCCGACCACGGCGAATTCCGAATAGCTCGGCAGGTTGAACATTGTGGCCTGGAGCGCGGCATAGGGCGTCAGCCCGATCCACGGCGTCGCCTGGCGATAGCCGCCTTCGATACGGCCTGAAACGGCGTTGGCATTGAACCGCGCGCGCAGCTGATCGGTGCCGGCGGCTGTGACGATGCGGTTGGTGGTGACATCCTGCCAGCCATAGGCCAGCGCAGCCGTGACATAGGCAGGCCCGGCATTGTGGCGAACGAAAGCGCCGGCCTGGAACAGATCGGAGTGGCCCCAGCCAAGTCCGTTGACGCCGAAGCCGGTGCCGCCGCCGGCGAGCGCGAAACCCGCGACCGTCGCGGGCGAGAAGCGATAGTCGAGACCGACCGCAGTCCCGTAGACGCTGCTCGTCGTATTGTTCGAGCCGAGTGCCGCACGGCCGTCGGTGGTCTGCGAGCCGCCGTAGCCCGCCGCCCAGACATCCCAGCGCTGCTCGAATGTCGGCGATGGCGCCTTGCGCTGGATCGAGGCGAGGGCGTCGCTGGGCCGCTTGCCAGTCGCGGCATAGGCATTCGCGCTGGTCTCGTCCGCATAAGGCGCAGCACCCGGCGCGCCGCTGCGTCCTGCACCGAACACGTCGGTCAACAGGCCCATGAACAGATTCATCGCATTGAACGTGGTCTGCTGCGATCCCGTTGCGGATTCGCCGGAGGCCTGCGTGAGACCGGCGGGCGAAAGGTTCGCCAGCGTCACGGGAAGGCTACCACTGCTGTTGAAATATCGAGTCAAAGCATTGGCGACGTTCTGCTGATTGATATTGAGACCGCCACCATAATTCAGAGCGAGATCGAGAAATACATTATTCGGGTCGTAGCTTAGGCTGGCCTGGAGATTCGACGAAAGCCCCGCCACGACCGGATTGAACTTGTCGGGTAACGAGCCCGCAGTCAGGATCGTGTAATGCTTCGCGATCGATCCGGTCGGGACGACCACGACCGTGGCGCCGCCGGGCGTTGCCGTTCCAACCACGACCGCGATGCCATTGCTCGTGCCAGACACCTGCACCACGTAGCTCGACGTCGATGTGAAAGAGAGATCACCTGATACGCTGAGCGTCCCGGTTGGGCTACCGGGCGCCAGCGCGCCGCCATTGACGGAGATGGAGCTTCCAACCGTGCCGACGCCGCCAAACGTGCCGCCCGCCGCGACGCTCACATTGCCGTTGATGGTGCCAGCGAGCAGAAGCGTACCACCGAGCACGTTCCAGTCCTGATTGCCGGTGCCGGTCACGGTCCAGGTCGAGCTGTCGATCTTGTTGAAGGTCGAGAAGCCGTCGTACTGGAGGCCGGTACCGATCAGGTCGAGGTTGAACGTATCCTTGCCGACGCCGCCAAGCTGGAACGTGTCGGTTCCGGATGCCAACACCTGGCCGTTGATGACGCTGCCGGGGCCGACCGTAAGCGTGTTGGAGCCACAGCCGCAGAAGTCGATGGCCACAGCACCGAACTCGCTGGCGTTGATGGTACCCGAGTTGAAGACGCTGCCGCCGCCACTTACCACGATGCCTGTGCCGTTAACGCCAACGGTGATGGTGCCGGTGTTTACGATCTGGTTTGTCGTCGAGAACGCACTCGCATCAATGCCGATGCCGCCTGCGCCCACGGTGATCGTGCCGCTGTTGGTAATGGTGTTGGAATTACCGAACACGATGATGCCCTCGACACCATCGGCGCCCGTGATCCGCCCGCTGTTGGTGATCGTGGAGGACGAGCCTCCATAGATGATGCCCCCGCCGACCAGGCCAACGTTGATCGTGCCGCCGTTGGTAACCTTCGAGTCGTCGCCCTGCACGGCAATGCCGACGCCAAAATCGCCGGCCGTGATTCTGCCGAAATTGCTGACGGTCTGGACGTCGCCTTGCAGGAAGATGCCGGCGGCGTTCTGCCCGACCGTGATCGTGCCGGTGGCGGTGTTGGTGACCGTGTTGTTGTTGCTGATTGCGAGAATGCCGCCGGAGAGTCCGGTGGAATCGCCGACCGTGATCGCGCCGGCGTTGGTCACGGTCGAGCCGCTGAACGCGTAGATGCCGATCGAATCGTTGACGCCGGCGATCGTGCCCGTCGTGGCATTGGTGATCGTGTTGTTCTGGCCCGCGAAGATGCCCACACCCGACGCGCCGATCGACAGCGCACCGCTGTTGGTGACGGTGTTGTTGTCGTGAACCGAGATCGCGGCGCCGCCGTCGCCGGTCGTGACCGTTCCGGCATTGGTGATGATATTGTGATCGATCGCCAGGATGCCAAGACCGTTGTCGAGCACCGTGATCGTAGCGTTGTTGGTCACGGTATTCGAATTTCCGACACCGATGCCGATCAGGCCCGAGCCTGCCGACAGCGTTCCGTTGTTGGTGACGGTGCTGGAGTCGTTGACGCCAATCGAGACCGTGCCGTTGTCGTTCACGGTCGCGCCCGACAGTACGTTGACAGTGAGGCTGTCGACCCCGATGCCGGCCTGAAAGCCATCCGTGTCAGTGCCGCTACACGTCACAGTCTGGCCACTTGCGGCCGGATCCGGCGTACAGAGCGCATTGGCTGGCGTCGTCCAGAGGCTGAGCCCCAAGACGAGCGCCGATGCGCTGACGAGCGAGGCAGCGCCGTATCGGCGCAGTCGACCCTGCTGCCTCGATGGCCCCTCGCCCCGCATGTCACGCTCCCCATTCCCAGCCAGCTCCGCGGAGGAATTTAGGCCATGAGGAGGCGCCGTAGAACTACGCGCCGCCGGAATGCGTTCGTTTGGCGCACAACCGAGACTGAATCCGGCCGCCATGTTGCAACCGCGCCACGGTTTTCAAGGCAAATTGCGGTTCAGGTGTGATGTGGCTCACATCGGACGACGTTGTCCACCCCGGCGGCATTCGCAAGAGCTCAGTAGTTGGAGGCCGCCGCCTCATTCGGGATGCCGTCGATCGGACACTCGTCAGTCCCCGGCGTCGACCGCGTCATCGCCTCGACCATGTCCCGCGTGCCTTCGGGATCGGCGATCCAGTTCTTGTAGAAGTCATAAGGGCAGGCGGCGACACCGCGCGGGCTTTCGCCGGAATTGATCATACCGGTGTAGCCGCGGTGGACCAGCTTGTAGAGATGGTTCTGCGACTGGCCGTTACGGCGCGCATCGCGGATCAGATGCTTCGACAGCTGGGCGTACTGGATGCCGTACTCCTCCTCGCCGCACTCGCCGAGCGTGCGGCCGTCGAAGCCGATGATCGCGGAGTGACCGAAATAGGAGTAGACGCCGTCGAAGCCGGCGGCATTGGCGACCGCGACATAGACATTGTTGGCCCAGGCCATCGCCTTTGAAATCAGAATCTGCTGCTCCTTGGCCGGATACATATAGCCCTGGCAGCGCACGATCAGCTCGGCGCCCTTCATGGCGCAGTCGCGCCAGATCTCGGGAAAATTGCCGTCGTCACAGATGATCAGGCTGACCTTCATGCCCTTCGGGCCGTCGGAAACGTAGGTGCAATTGCCGGGATACCAGCCTTCGATCGGCACCCACGGCATGATCTTGCGGTACTTTTGAACGATCTCGCCCTTGTCGTTCATCAGGATCAGGGTGTTGTAGGGCGCCTTGTGCGGATGCTCCTCGTGCCGCTCGCCGGTGAGCGAGAACACGCCCCACACTTTCGCCTTGCGACAGGCCTCGGCAAAAATCGCGGTCTCCTCACCGGGCACCGCGGAGGCGGTCTCGTACATCTCCTTGGAGTCGTACATGATGCCCTGCGTGGAGTATTCCGGGAAAATCACCAGATCCATACCGGGCAGGCCGGCCTTCATGCCGACGAGCATGTCGCCGATCTTGCGGGCGTTGTCGAGCACCTCGGCCCTGGTGTGCAGTCGGGGCATCTTGTAGTTGACCACTGCGACGCCGACGGTGTCGTTGCTGCTGGAAATATCACCGTGAAGCATGTTGAGCGCTCCTGTCTTTTATTCGTTTGAGGTCATCGCGTGCATTTAGTGGCTGATCATCCAGGGCCGCGCCGTCGGAAAGCCCTTGGCGCCGCTCCTGGTCTTGGTCACCAGCCGCGCGGGCTTCTTCCTGTCCGACGTGCCCTTGTCCTTGACCGTCTTGCCTGACGAGCAGCAGCCGCAACCGGGACCGTGCGAGGCCTGGTATTGCGCGAGCGTCTGCGGCGCGTGCGTGCTGCGTTCGTTGACGGCATGGGCTTTTCGCTTCTCTGCCGGCATGCAGAAGAAATTCGGCGCGGTCAGGATGACGCGCGGCGCCATCGTCTCGCAGTGCGGACAGTTTTGCGGATCGTCACATTCCGCCATCGGCCGCAGGTCCTTGAACGGACCGCAGTCGTCACAAAGATATTCATAGACCGGCATCGCATCATCCCCACGCTCTTGGCTGTTCAACGCAGCTCGCTGCCACCATTCCTGCGGAAACAGCCCTCACCCCAACCCTCTCCCCGTAAGAACGGGGAGAGGGAGCGCACCGATTACCTATCCGGCGAGATCGGCATCTGGATATCGCCGGTGATGTGCTTGATGGGGCCTGCCGCCGACGGCATCACGTCGAAGTCGAAGATCTCTGTCGGTAACCACAGCGTGGCGCAGGCATTGGGCACGTCGACCACACCGGAGATGTGGCCCTGGCACGGCGCGGTGCCGAGGATCGAATAGGCCTGTGCGCCGGAGTAGCCGAACTTTTTCAAATACTCGATGGCGTTGAGGCAGGCCTGACGATAGGCGATATGGACGTCGAGATAATGCTGCTTGCCGGCTTCATCCACCGAGATGCCTTCGAAAATCAGATAGTCCTTGTAGTTCGGCGTGATCGGCGACGGCTTGAAGATCGGATTCTTGATGCCGTATTTCGACATGCCGTCCTTGATCACCTCGACCTTCAGATGCAGCCAGCCGGCCATTTCGATCGCACCGCAGAAGGTGATCTCGCCGTCGCCTTGGCTGAAGTGCAGATCGCCCATCGAGAGACCGGCGCCGGGCACATAGACCGGGAAGTAGATTTTTGAGCCGCGGGAGAGATCCTTGATGTCGCAATTGCCGCCATGCTCGCGCGGCGGCACGGTACGCGCGCCCTCGGCGCCGATCTTGGCCTTGACGTCTCCCTTGGCGCGGCCGCCATGGGCGGTCGCCGCAAACGGCGGGTTGGCGAGGCCGGGCACGCGGGTCGGGTTGGTCGAGATCAGCTCGGCCTCGCGCTTGTTCCAGGTCTCCAGCATCTTCGGATCGGGCAGACAGCCGATCAGGCCGGGATGGATGAGTCCGGCGAAATTCACACCGGGGACGTGGCGGGACGAAGTGTAGAGACCCTTGATGTCCCAGATCGACTTCTGCGCCAGCGGGAAGTGGTCGGTGAGGAAGCCGCCGCCATTCTGCTTGGAGAAGAAGCCGTTGAAGCCCCAGAGGCTCTCCTTCATCGGGCCGACGTCGAGCAGGTCGACGACGAGGAGGTCGCCGGGCTCGGCGCCCTTGACGCCGATCGGGCCGGAGAGGAAGTGCACGATCGAGAGATCGATGTCGCGCACGTCATCGGCGGAATCGTTGTTCTTGATGAAGCCGCCGGTCCAGTCATAGGTCTCGATGATGAAATCGTCGCCGGGATTGACCCAGGCCACGATCGGGATGTCGGGGTGCCAGCGGTTATGCACCATGTCATTTTCGTAAGCCGACTTGGTGAGATCGACCTTGATCAGTGTCTCTGGCATCGAGAGGCTCCCCTTTTACTACGGTTGGTTAGACGGACAGATATTTCGAGACCTGCACGGCATCGACGCTGTCGCGCGGGTCGTCGCGCACGATCTCGCCATTCTCGATGACCAGGACGCGGTCGGCGATATCGAGCGCAAAGCTCAGGACCTGCTCGGACACGACGATCGACAGGCCCTTTTCGTCGCGGATGCGCTTCAGCGTCCGCGCCATGTCCTTGATGATCGACGGCTGGATGCCTTCGGTCGGCTCGTCCAACAGCAGCACCCTCGGCTTGGTCGCGAGTGCGCGGGCGATGGCGAGCTGCTGTTGCTGACCGCCGGAAAGATTGCCGCCGCGGCGGCCCTTCATCTCCAGCAGCACCGGAAAGAGCTCGTAGATGTCGCCGGGCACCTCAGTGCCGCCGGAGACGACGAGCCCGGTCTCGATATTCTCCTTCACCGTCATGGTGGAGAAGATCATGCGGCCCTGCGGCACATAGGCGAGCCCCTTGGCGACGCGCGCATAGCTCGGCAAGCCGCCGAGCTCGGCGCCGTCCATTGTCACCGAGCCGCTCTTGGCCGGAAGGATGCCCATCAGGGACTTCATCAGCGTGGTCTTGCCCATGCCGTTGCGGCCCATGATCGCAACGATCTCGTTGGGCGCGACCTTGACGTTGAGCCCGTGCAGCACCTCGCTCTGGCCGTAGGCGACGTGGAGATCCGAAATAGCCAGCATGATCGCTTCCTAAGTCAGTGTGAATTGGTGAGGCCGCTGTGCCGCGAACTTCTTCCTTCTCCCTCTGTGGGAGAAGGTGGCGCGGACGAAGTCCACGACGGATGAGGGGTATGCGCCCGCGGATGCGAGAGGCAGTTTGACGTGCGGAGAGATACCCCTCACCCGGATCGCTCGCGCGATCCGACCTCTCCCACAGGGGGAGAGGTGGACCGTTATCGCCGCAGCAGGCTCACTCGACTTCGTCATCCCTCAATGCCCCAAATAGACTTCAATGACCTTGGGATCGTTCTGCACCTTCTCCATGGTTCCCTCGGAGAGGATCTGGCCCTGGTGAAGCACGGTGACCTTGTGCGCGATGTCCTCGACGAACTTCATGTCGTGCTCGATCACCAGCACCGACCGGTTCTTGATGATGCGGTTGAGCAGCTCTGCGGTCTTGGCGCGCTCAGACACGCTCATGCCGGCGACGGGCTCATCCAGCATCAGCAGGTCCGGGTCCTGGATCAACAGCATGCCAATCTCGAGCCATTGCTTCTGGCCGTGGCTGAGCAGATCGGCGCTCATGTTCAGCCGATCCTTCAGGAAGATCATTTCGGCGACTTCATGCACCCGGTCGCGCACGGCGGCATCGCGGGTAAAGGTCAGCGCGCCGAACACCGAGCGTCCGCGCGGATAGGAAATCTCCAGATTCTCGAACACCGTGAGATCGTCGTAGATCGACGGGTTCTGGAACTTGCGGCCGACGCCGGTCTTGACGATCTCGTTCTCCCTCATCCGCGTCAGCTCCTTGCCGCGAAACTGGATCGAGCCCGACGTCGCTTTGGTCTTGCCGCAGATCAGGTCGAGCACCGTGGTCTTGCCGGCGCCGTTGGGGCCGATGATGACGCGGATCTCGTTCTCGTCGACGTAGAAAGAGAGATCGTTGACCGCCTTGAACCCGTCGAACGACACCGTGAGGGCTTCGACCGCGAGCAAAAATTCCTTGGGCTGGTGACCTATGAGCATGATGATCTCCTCACTCGGCTGGGGCGCCGTCGGCGACCGAGCTGTCGGTCCAGCCTTCGGGTTTGGGTTTGCGCGACGAGATCAGGCGATCGATGCGCGGCTGCACATAGTCGCCCCAGATCCCGGCAAGGCCGTTCGGGAAAGCGAGAACCACGGCGATGAACAAACCGCCAAGGCCGAACAGCCACAATTCAGGAAACGTCTCCGACAGGCTGGTCTTGGCGAAATTGACCAGCAGCGTGCCGTAGATGGCACCCAGAATGGAAAGTCGGCCACCGACCGCTGTGTAGATCACCATTTCGATCGACGGCACGATGCCGACGAAGGACGGCGACATGAAGCCGACATTGAGCGCGAACATGGCGCCGCCGATGGCGGCGAACACGGCGGCGATGCAGAAGGCGAAGATCTTGAAGTTCGCGACGCTGTAGCCGGAGAAGCGGACCCGGTCCTCCTTCTCGCGCATCGCCACCAGGATGCGTCCAAGCTTGGAGTGCCGGATGAACTGCGCGATCATGATGCAGACGAGCAGGCATCCGACCTCGAAGAAGTACAGCACGACCTTGGCGTGATCGGGCCTGATGTCCCACCCCTTCAAGGTGCGTAGATCGGTCATGCCGTTGATGCCGCCGGTGTAGCCCTGCTGTCCCACGATCAGGATGGTAAGGATGGCCGCGACCGCTTGCGTGATGATCGCGAAATAGGTGCCGCCGACCCGGCGCTTGAACATCGCTGTGCCGATGATCAGGGCGAAGATGCCGGGCACCAGGATGATGGCGGCGATGGTGAAGGTGAGGCTGTGAAACGGCTTCCAGAACAGCGGCAGTGACGTGATCTGATTCCAGTCCATGAAATCGGGAATGCCGGGGGTCGACTGGATCTTGGTGTTCTCCACGCTCGATGCCTCGAGCTTGAGGAACATCGCCATGCAGTAGCCGCCGAGCCCGAAGAACACGCCCTGGCCGAGGCTCAAGATGCCGCCATAACCCCAGCAGATCACCAGCCCCAGCGCGACGAAGGCATAGGTCAGATATTTTGCGACCAGGTTGAGCCTGAAGACGTCGAGCGTGAGCGGCAGCACCACCACCAGGAAGACCGCGAGCACCAGAATTCCGATGAGCTCCGATCGATTGAAGAACCGATTGTCGGTCATTGCATCAGCCTCTATTTCTCACTTGCGGACCTTGAGGGCGAACAGCCCTTGCGGCCGCAGCATCAGGATTCCGACAACGGCGAGCAGCGTCAGCACCTTGGCCATCGAGCCCGACATGAAGAACTCGAGGGTGGATTGGGTCTGCGAGATCGAGAAGGCCGAGGCGATGGTGCCGAGCAGGCTCGCAGCGCCGCCGAACACGACCACCAGGAACGTGTCGACGATGTAGAGCTGTCCGGAGGTCGGCCCGGTCGAGCCGATCATCGTGAAGGCGCTGCCGGCGACGCCGGCGATGCCGCAGCCAAGACCGAAGGTGTAGCGGTCGACCTTCTCGGTGTTGATGCCGACCGCGCCGGCCATGATGCGGCTCTGCACGACAGCGCGCACCTGGCGGCCCCAGCGCGACTTGTACATCACGTAGGCGACGCCGATGGTGATCAGGACGGTGAGGCACATGACGAAGACACCGTTGATCGGCACTTCGATGCTGTCGGTGACGTGCAGCGAGCCGAGCATCCATTGCGGGAGCTCGACGCCGACTTCACGCGCGCCGAACACGGAGCGATACGCCTGCTGCAACATCAGGCTGAGGCCCCAGGTCGCAAGCAGCGTATCGAGTGGGCGCTTGTAGAGATGCCGTATCAGCACCCATTCCACCAACATCCCCAGCGCACCGGATGCGACAAAGGCCAGGATCATCGCGAGGAAGAAGTAGCCGCTGAACAGGCTCGGCAAATAGGACTGGAAGAAATTCGATGTCAGCCAGGTGACGTAGGCCCCGAGGATCATGAACTCGCCATGGGCCATGTTGATGACGCCCATCTGGCCGAAGATGATCGCAAGACCGAGCGCCATCAGCACATAGACAGAGAACAGGATCAGTCCTGCAAAACCCTGCATGACGAAGATGGAGCCAAGGTCACCAAGCGAGTAGTCGCCGAACATCGATGTCCTCCGTCAGGGATGAGGTCCCGCGTCGCGAGCAGATTCGCGACGCGGGGGTCTTGGGCATGGACTTGCAATCCACGCCAGGGAGCCGCTTGGTTTTGAGGGAAATCGCGACTGATGCCGCGCCTCTTACTGATAGCGCTCTTACTGGTAGCCCTTGGGGAACGGATCCGGCTCGACGAGATCGGCGGTCTCGTAGATCAGCTCGAACTGGCCATCGAGCTTGGCGCGGCCCACTCGGGTCTTCGACCAGAGGTGATGATTTTCGTGGATGCGCACATAGCCTTCCGGAGCGCCCTTGAACTCGACGCCCGGCGAAGCCGCCGCGATCTTGTCGACGTCGAAGGAGCCGGCTTTCTCGACCGTCAACTTCCACAGCCACGGGCCAAGATAGGCAGCCTGGGTGACGTCTCCAATGACAGTCTTCTCGCCCCACATCTTCTTGAACGCGGGCACGAAGGCCTTGTTGTTGGGATTGTCGAGCGACTGGAAGTACTTCATGCAGGCATAGGCGCCCGCGATGTTCTCGCCGCCGATGCCGTCGATTTCGTCCTCGGTCACCGAGATCGTCAACAGCGCCTGCTTGGAGAGGTCGATGCCTGCGGCCTTGAGCTGCTTATAGAAGGCGACGTTGGAGCCGCCGACGACGTCGGTGAAGATCACGTCGGGCTTGGTCAGCTTGATCTTGTTGATGACCGAGTTGAACTGGGTGTTGCCGAGCGGATAATACTCCTCGCCGACGACCTTGCCCTTCAGCACGTTCTCGACGTGCTTGCGCGCGATCTTGTTCGAGGTGCGCGGCCAGATGTAGTCGGAGCCGATGAAGAAGAACGACTTCGCGCCCTTTTCCTTCGCGATCCAGTTCAGGCCGGCGAGAATCTGCTGGGTCGCCTCCTGGCCGGTGTAGATCACGTTCTTGGACTGCTCGAGGCCTTCATAGAAGGTCGGGTAGTAGAGCATGCCGTTGTACTGCTCGACGACTGGCAGCACCGCCTTGCGCGAGGCCGAGGTCCAGCAGCCCATGATCGCCGCGACCTTGTCGTTGACGAGCAGCTTCTTGGCCTTCTCCGCGAAGGTTGGCCAGTCGCTGGCGCCGTCTTCCTGGATGAACTTGATCTTGCGGCCGAGCACGCCGCCGGCGGCGTTGATCTGCTCGATGGCGAGCTTCTCGGCCTCGATCGAACCGGTTTCGGAGATGGCCATGGTGCCGGTCGCCGAATGCAGGATGCCGACCGTCACCTCGGTGTCGGTGACCGCGAGACCGGTCGTATTGACCGCCGAGGTCGCAGGCGCCTGTGCAAATGACGCCCGCGGCAGCATCGTAATGGCCGGCAGCGCCGCCATTCCCATCAATAATTTGCGCCGGAGCGGCGACAACAGGCCCTTGTTTGCTTCGTCTGACATGAGCACCCCACTGTTTGTTCGAGGACACGCGATTGGTGCCGTGAGGATGGCTCGAATTTGTGCACCGCAAGCATACGCAAGATCGCGTATACTGCACCGCAAAATACCGACGTAGGCTTTTGGTACGGAATTTGCGAGGGGTCGGACAAAGTTCGGGAGTGGGGTTCGAGTGGCAGGGCGGCAGCGAATAGACCGCGTCAGGCGCCAGTACAATCAATGGGTCGCCAACCAGACGCTGGAAGACTACGCGCTGCGCTTCACCGCCAAAAGCGCGCGGCGCTGGTCCGCCGCTCGCGTCGCCAACACCGCAATCGGTGCGATTTCCTTTCTGGTGCTGGAGGCGATCGGCGGCACCATCACCCTCAATTACGGCGTCACCAACGCAGCCGCCGCGATCCTCGTCGTCTCCGCCATCATCTTCTTCTGCGGCGTGCCAATTGCCTATTATGCAGCCAAATGCGGCATCGACATTGACCTGCTCACGCGCGGCGCCGGCTTCGGCTACATCGGCTCGACCGTCACCTCGCTGATCTACGCCTCCTTCACTTTCATCTTTTTTGCGGTCGAGGCGGTGATCCTGGCGACCGCGCTGGAGATGTGCTTGGGCATCCCCCGCCCGATCGGCTACCTCATCAGCGCCGTCGCGATCATCCCGCTCGTGACCTATGGCATCACGCTGATCAGCCGCTTCCAGCTTTGGACGCAACCGCTCTGGATCGTCCTGCACATCCTGCCCTTTGCCGCGATCGCCTGGGCCAGCCCGCACTCCTTCACGGAATGGCACAAATTCGCCGGCGAGCACGGCGATCTCGGCGGCCATTTCGACCTGTTGCTGTTCGGTGTCGCGTCCTCCGTGGTGTTCTCGCTGGTGGCGCAGATCGGCGAGCAGGTCGACTTCCTACGATTTCTGCCGCGCGACCGCCGCACCTCAAGGGCGTCGTGGTGGATCGCGCTGATGAGCGCGGGGCCGGGCTGGATCGTGCTCGGCGCGCTGAAGCTTCTGGCCGGCTCGTTCCTCGCCTTCTTCGCGCTCAGCCACGGCGTGCCGCCCGAGGAGGCGGCCGAGCCCGCTCATATGTATCTCGTGGCCTTTCGCTACGTGCTGTCGGACCCGGACCTCGCGCTGGCGTTGACCGGCTTCTTCGTGGTGTTGTCGCAGATCAAGATCAACGTCACCAACGCCTATGCCGGCTCGATCGCCTGGTCGAATTTCTTCTCGCGCCTGACGCACAGCCATCCCGGACGCGTGGTCTGGCTGGTGTTCAACGTGATGGTGGCGCTGCTGCTGATGGAGATCGGCGTCTACAAGGCGCTGGAGCAGACGCTTGCGCTCTACTCCAACGTCGCGATCGCCTGGGTCGGTGCGCTGGTGTCCGATCTCGTCATCAACAAGCCGCTTGGCCTGCGACCGCCGCAGATGGAGTTCAAGCGCGCGCATCTCTACGACATCAATCCGGTCGGCGTCGGCGCCATGACGCTTGCGATCATCGTGTCAATCGCGGCGTTCTACGGCCTGTTCGGCCCGACCATGAAGGCGCTCGCCGCCTTCGTCGCACTGACGGTGGCCTTCGTCACCGCGCCTGTTATCGCCTGGCTGACCGACGGGAAGTACTACATCGCGCGCAAGCCGAAGCGGAGCTGGGCCAATATCGAGTCGATCCAGTGCTGTATCTGCGAGCACAGCTTCGAACCCGAGGACATGACCTCCTGTCCGGCCTATGCCGGCCCAATCTGCTCGCTGTGCTGCTCGCTCGATGCCCGCTGCCACGATCTCTGCAAGCCGCATGGCCGCGCGCAGGTGCAGTTCGCCGACGCGCTCGGCAGAATTTTGCCACAGCCGATCTATCAGCGGATCAACTCGCAGTTCGGTCACTATATCGGGGTGTTCGTTGTCTCCGCCGGCCTTGTCGCGCTGGTGCTGGGACTGATCTATCTCCAGACCTCCGCGAGCGTGCATGGCGAGAACTCACTCGTCTCAAACGTGCTTTGGAAGGTGTTCTTCTCGCTCAGCATCATCATCGGTGTGGTTGCCTGGCTGTTCGTGCTGGCGCAGCAGAGCCGCCGCGCCGCAGAGGCCGAGACGCGACGGCAGACCGCGCTGCTGATCCAGGAGATCGACGCGCACAAGCGCACCGACGCCGAGCTCCAGCGCGCCAAGGAGGTCGCCGAGTCCGCCAACCTCGCCAAGAGCCGTTATGTGGTGGGACTGAGCCATGAGCTGCGCTCGCCGCTGAACGCGATCAGCGGCTACGCGCAGCTCCTGGAGCAGGATTCGACGTTGAACACCAAGCCGCGCGACCAGGTCCGCGTCGTCCGCCGCAGCGCCGACCACCTCTCCGGCCTGATCGACGGCATCCTGGACATTTCCAAGATCGAAGCGGGGCGGCTGTATCTTTCCCGCGATGAAGTCCGCTTGAGCGAATTCCTCGATCAGCTCGTCGGCATGTTCCGCCTCCAGGCCGGCGCCAAAGGCATCGACTTCGTGTTCAGGCGATCGGCGACATTGCCGACGGTGGTCTATGCCGACGAGAAGCGGCTGCGTCAGGTGCTGATCAACCTGTTGTCCAACGCCATCAAATTCACCCAGACTGGTAGCGTGCAGTTTATCGTGCACTATCGCAGCCCCGTCGCCGAGTTCGAGGTGACCGACACCGGTCCCGGTATCCAGGGCGACGATCTCGAACGCATCTTCGCGCCCTTTGAGCGCGGCGCGCTCGGGGTGTCGCAGCCGCAGACGGGCACCGGACTCGGGCTCACCATCAGCCGGCTGCTCGCCGGCGTGATGGGCGGCGACATCAAGGTCGCCAGCACCGTTGGCCGCGGCAGCACGTTCAAGATGAAGATGCTGCTATCGGAGGTCAGCAACCCCAGGCGCATCGCGCCGGTGGAGGCGCCGATCTCCGGCTATCACGGCACGCGCAAGACCATCCTGATCACCGACGACGATCCCGTGCATCGCGATCTCCTGCGCGAAGTGCTGACGCCGCTCGGCTTCATCCTGCTGAGCGCCGCCGACGGGCCAGGCTGTCTGGCGCTGGCACAGCATTGCCGGCCCGACCTGTTCCTGCTCGACATCTCGATGCCGGGCATGGACGGCTGGACCGTGGCGGAACAGCTGCGCGCAGACGGCCACCACCAGGCCCGTATCCTGATGGTGTCGGCGAGCGCACTGGAGGCGCACGGCGCACCGCTCGCCCAGCCCTTCCACGACGGCTATCTGATGAAGCCAATCGACATCCCGCGACTGCTGGAAACCATTCGCCAGCTGCTCAAGATCGAATGGCAATACGGCTCCGACGAAATCGTCGTCGTGCCGCTGTGGCATCCCGAGAGCGGCTCGCGGCCGCCGGTCCGGCACATCGAGGCGCTGATCGGGCTCGGCCAGATCGGCTACGTCAAGGGCATCCAGCTCAAGCTGGACGAGATCGGTAATGAGCACCCGGAGCATGCCGACTTCGTCGCCGAAATGCGATCGCTGGTCGATCGCTTCGATCTGGACCAATACATGACAACATTGAAAACACTGCATGCTTATGAGCATTGAGACGAAAAAGCGCGACATCGCGCTGGTTGTCGACGACTCTCCCGAGACGCTGCGGCTGCTCACCGATGCGCTCGACGGCGCCGGGATGACGGTGATGGTGGCGCTCGACGGCGCCAGCGCGATGCGCATCGTCGACCAGATCACGCCCGACATCGTGCTGCTCGACGCCGTAATGCCCGGGCTGGACGGCTTCGAGACCTGCCGCCGGCTCAAGCGCGACGCGGACCTTGCCAATGTCCCCGTCATTTTCATGACGGGCCTCGCCGAAACGGAGCACATCGTGCGCGGGCTGGAAGCCGGCGGCGTCGACTACGTGACCAAGCCGATTGTGATCGAGGAGATGCTGGCGCGCATCCGCGTCCATCTCGGCAATGCGCGGCTGACCCAGAGCGCGCGCACCGCGCTCGACGTCTCCGGCCGCTTCCTGTTCGCGATCAACCGCCAGGGCCACATCCTCTGGGCGACGCCGCAGGCGCAAAAACTGCTGGCCGATCATCACGGCGCACAGACCGACGATTTCATCCTGCCGCCGTCGCTGCTGCAATGGCTGGAGCAGGCGAAGGGCAAGGGCAGCGCGAAGTCGCAAGCGGCATCCCTGCCCGACAATCCGCAACTCCGGCTTTATTTCATGGGCGAAACCGCGCCGAACGAGTTCCTGCTACGTCTCTCCAGAGAATCCGGAACGTCGCTACCGCCCGAATTCACCAGCGAGCTCGGCCTCACCACCCGCGAGGGCGAGGTGCTGGCCTGGCTCAGCAAGGGCAAGACCAACCGCGACATCGCGCAAATTTTGGGATTGAGCCCTCGCACGGTCGACAAGCACCTGGAGCAGATTTACGCCAAGCTCGGTGTGGAGAACCGGACGGCCGCGGCGGCGATTGCCACGAATGCGACGAGGCGGAATTCGTAAGCGATGCTGCCGATGAGTTGGGACGCTGCTCACCTCGTAGTTGGTGTAGCGGTCCCTTGCCCCCTCACCCGTACACAAATGCCTTGTCATCCAGATCCGTCTTCGGGATCTCGTCCTTCTCGGTCCAGTAATCCTGGCTGTGCTGCCATTCCGGCTTGTCGCCGCGTTTGGGCAGCAGGTTCATATTGCGCATGATGTAGCCGGGGTTGAAGTTCTCAGGATCGATCCAGGGCAGGATCGGCATGTTGTGGTCTTCGGCGCGCAAGCTCACCTCGACCTTCTTGCTGCCCTTCGCCTTCATGTGGCCGAGCAGCCGGCAGACGAAATCCGCAACGAGATCCACACGCAGCGTCCAGCTCGCACGGAAATAGCCGAACACCCAGACCATATTCGGCACGCCTGTGAACATCATGCCGCGATAGGTCACGGTGTCGCCGAAGGCGAGTGGCTTGCCGTCGATCTCGAAGGCAATGTCGCCGAGCGCCGAGAGCTTGAAGCCGGTCGCGGTAACGATGACATCGGCCTCCAGCAGCTTGCCGGATTTGAGCTGGATGCCGTTCTCGACGAAGCATTCGATCTCGTCGGTGACGACCGAGGCCTTGCCGCTGGCGATGCCCTTGAAGAGGTCGGCATCGGGCACGAAGGCGATGCGCTGCCGCCACGGCCGGTAGCTCGGCGTGAAATGCGTCTCGACGTCGTAGTCAGGACCGAGCACCGCGCTGATCTGGCCGATCAGCTCCTTCTTCACCTGTTCCGGCTTGGACAGGCAGAGCTTTGTGAACGCATCCTGCTCGAACAGGATCTTGCGGCGAACGATCTCGTGGATCCAGGCCTCGTCGACCTGGAGCCGGCGCAATTCCTCGGCGATCTCGATGGCGTTGCGGCCGAGGCGGAAATAGGTCGGCGAGCGCTGCAGCATGGTGACGTGTGCGCATTTGTCGGCAATGTTCGGCACCAGCGTCGCCGCGGTTGCGCCCGAGCCGATCACGACGACCTTCTTGCCTGCGAGGTCGATATCGTCCGGCCAGGTCTGCGGGTGAACGATACGACCCTTGAAGCGATCCGTGCCCTTCCATTCCGGGGTGTAGCCCTCCGAATGGCGGTAATAGCCCTGGCACATCCAGAGGAAGTTGGCGGTGAAGGTCTTCGCCTCACCGGTGTCTGTCGTCACCGCCTCGATGGTCCAGAGATTCTGTTCGCTCGACCAGCTCGCCGAGTTGATCTTGTGCTTGTAGCGGATATGGCGGGCGATATCGTTGTCGTCGATCACCTCGTTCATGTAGGCGAGGATTTCGTCCGCGGTCGCGATCGGCGGCCCGACCCAGGGCTTGAAGCTATAGCCGAAGGTATGGAGATCGCTATCAGAGCGGATGCCGGGATAGCGATGCGTGCTCCAGGTGCCGCCGAACGTCGCCTGCGTCTCCAGGATGACGTAGCTCGTGCCCGGAAGCTGCTTCGTGACGTGATAGGCGCTACCGATGCCGGAGATACCTGCGCCGACGATCAGCACGTCGAAATGTTCTGAAGCCTGTTTGGCCGTGGCGCGACTGCGAACAGCGACATTCATTGTTGCTTCTATGCCTTGTCATTTCAGGCCGCCTTGATGGCGACGCGTTTCCTCCGCGACGGGCGCGGTCGCCTTTCGCGCTTCCTCTGCAAAATGACATAGATCAAGTCGCGGTCAAACTACAACGCCGCGCCCCAGCTCCGCGCGATCTGCAAGATCCAGTCCCGATAGAGTGTGAGCGGCGTGACGCCGGTCAATCCGCCGCAGCCCGCGGCGCCGTTCGGTCCCGTGGACCAGCTGATGACGCCGACAAGCACGGCACCGTTCGGCCTGTCCTCGAACCCCGGACCGCCGGAATCGCCGGTGCAGGCGCCGATTCCGTCGCGAACACCGTTGGTTACGGGATCGACCAGGCGTATCTGGAACGTGCCGGGCTGGCCGGTGGCAACGAGACCGGCGACCCGCGTCGCGCCACCGCTCTTGCCATCGCCGCGTACGGCGACGCCGATACCGGCGATGGTGAAGCGGCTGCCAACCCGGATTGGAATATTCGGCATACCGACCGGCACCGTCGATTTTCCCTTGAGTGGAATTTCCAGTTGCAGCAATGCCACGTCGGCGGTGGCGCGATGCGCCTGCATCGCCTGCATGTTGAAGCCGGGATGGATCACGACAGTGCGCACGTTCAGCAGCTGTGGCGCGCCGTCGGCGCTGCGATCGACGATCTTGTAGTCTGCGCCGGGCTGCACGCAGTGCGCGACAGTGAGCACCAGTTTCGGCGCGATCAGGCTGCCGGTGCAGAAATTGCCGCGCGAGCCCACGATGGTGACGACCGCGCGCGCGACGCCGTCGGTCTGCGGCGTGCCGCCGCCGACGACGGCATAGGCGGGCGTGGCGAGCAGCAGCGCGGATATGATGAGAGTTGCAAGCTTCTTCATGGAAACACGCTCGGGCGTCGGCATCGATGGTGATACGCGATTGCTTCGGACTGGCCCTTGCCGATAGCGCATGCTAGCCCTCTTGGAAAGGAATTGACGAGGGCAGGATGGTGACGATCGAGGCCGTGATCTTTGATTTTGGCGGCGTGTTGACGAGCTCGCCGTTCGAGGCGTTCTCGCGGTTCGAGACCGAGCGTGGCCTGCCCGTCGACATCATCCGGCGTACCAACGCCGCCAACCATCTGGAAAACGCCTGGGCCAAATTCGAGCGCGCCGAGGTCGATATCGAGACGTTCGATCGTTTGTTCGCGGTGGAATCACTGGCGCTCGGCGCCGAGGTACGCGGACGCGACGTGCTACCATTGCTTCAAGGCGATCTGCGTCCCGAGATGATCGAGGCCCTGAAGCGCATCAAGGCACAATTCAAGACCGGCTGCATCACCAACAATTTGCCGGCCAACGCAATCGGCAGCATGACCGGGCGCTCGCTCTACGTCGCCGAGGTGATGGTGCTGTTCGACCACGTCATCGAATCCGCCAAAATTGGCCTGCGTAAGCCGGACCCACGCATTTACCAGCTGATGGTCGAGACGCTGAAGGTCGATCCGAAGAACTGCGTTTATCTCGACGACCTCGGTGTCAATTTGAAGCCCGCGCGCGAGATGGGCATGACCACGATCAAGGTCACGAGCGGCGCGCAGGCGATCGCCGAACTCGAGGCGGCGACGGGGGTGACGCTGCAGTAGCGCATCATTCTCCGTCATTGCGAGCGCAGCGAAGCAATCCAGAATCTTTCCGCGGAGGGACTCTGGATTGCTTCGCTGCGCTCGCAATGACGGCTGTAGCGCGATATCACCGAAGCAAACCTACTCCTCCGCTCGGGCGATCCGCTCTGGAAATGCAGCCGCCAGCGAGGCGCGGCCGGGCTTCAACACGCCGCGCTCGGTGATCAGGCCGGTGACGAGGCGCGCCGGCGTCACGTCGAAGGCATAGTTTGCGACCGGCGAACCCTGCGGCACGATGCGCACCGTTTCCAATCGACCATCGGCCGTGCGGCCGGTCATGTCGGTGACCTCAGTGCCGCTGCGCTGCTCAATCGGGATATCCCGGATACCGTCATCGACCGCGAAATCGATCGTCGGCGACGGCAGCGCGACGTAGAACGGCACGCCGTTGTCATGTGCGGCGAGCGCCTTCAGATAAGTCCCGATCTTGTTGCAGACGTCACCATTGGCGGCGACGCGATCGGTGCCGACAATGGCGAGATCGACCATGCCATGCTGCATCAGATGCCCGCCGGTGTTGTCGGGGATCACCGTGTGCGGCACGCCGTGATGACCGAGCTCCCAGGCGGTGAGCGAAGCGCCCTGATTGCGCGGGCGGGTCTCGTCGACCCAGACATGGACCTTGATGCCGCGCTCATGCGCAAGATAGATCGGCGCCGTCGCGGTGCCCCAGTCGACGGTGGCAAGCCAGCCGGCGTTGCAGTGGGTCAGCACGTTGACGGTTTCGCCCGGTCGCTTCTTCGCGACGATCGCCTCGATCAGTGCAAAACCGTTGGCGGCGATACCACGGTTGATCTCGACATCCTGCTCGACGATCTCGTCGGCGCGGGCGTACGCCGCTTCCGCACGTTCGACCGGATCGATCGGCGCAAGCGTCGCGCGCATCTCGTCCAGCGCCCATTTCAGATTGATCGCGGTCGGCCGCGCCACGACCAGCGTGTCGTAGGCGCGCTTCAGGCCCGCATCGGAGGCATCCTCGCGCATCGCAAGTGCCATGCCATAAGCCGCCGTCGCGCCGATCAGCGGTGCGCCACGAACCAGCATGTCGCGGATCGCAACTGCCGCGTCTTCGCACGAGGTCAGCTTTGCAACGATGAATTCATGCGGCAGCCTGCGCTGGTCGATCGCGCCGACCGACCAGCCGTCGCGCTCGCGCCAGATGCTGCGGAAATGTTTGCCGTCGACCTTCATGGCATTCTGCCTTTCGTCTCAACCGCGCAGGATGCGCCCGGCCACTGCGTCGAGCTTCTTCAGAAGCTCGGGATCGCGCGCTTCGGACGCGGTGATCAGCGCGGTGTCGAGTGCACGGTCCGAGCCGATCGGGCACGGTTCATGCTCGCGCGGAAAATCCTTGGCAAGGCGAGCCACCAGCGCCTTGGCCTTGTCGGCGTTGGACGTCAGCACGCGGATGATATCCTGCACGGTGACAGCGTCGTGATCGGGATGCCAGCAGTCGAAATCCGTCACCATCGCGACGGTCGCGTAGCAAATCTCGGCCTCGCGGGCGAGTTTTGCTTCG
Source organism: Bradyrhizobium diazoefficiens (assembly GCF_016616885.1). Classification (NCBI taxonomy): domain Bacteria; kingdom Pseudomonadati; phylum Pseudomonadota; class Alphaproteobacteria; order Hyphomicrobiales; family Nitrobacteraceae; genus Bradyrhizobium; species Bradyrhizobium diazoefficiens. The sequence continues at coordinate 7,966,561 of NZ_CP067102.1, forward strand.
GGCATGTTGGTCATGCCGATCACGGAATAGCCCAGCGTCTTGTAGGTCATGCTCTCCGCATAAGTGGAGAATTGCGGCCCCTCCATGCAGACATAGGTGCCGCCCCGCGCGATCGCGATGCCCTCGGCCCCGGCCGCCGCGGCAAGGTGAATCCGCAGCCGCGGCGAGACCGGATGCGCCATCGAGACATGCGCAACGCAGCCTTTGCCGAAGAATGAGCTCTCGCGCTTGTGGGTGCGGTCGACGAACTGGTCGACGAGAACGAAGGTGCCGGGCGGCATCTCTTCCTTGAAGGAACCGCAAGCCGACAGCGAGATCAGGTCGGTGACGCCGGCCCGCTTCAGCACGTCGATATTGGCGCGGTAGTTGATGTCGGAGGGTGACAGGCGGTGGCCCTTGTCATGGCGCGGCAGGAACACGATCGGCAGGCCTGCGATGGTGCCACGTCGTACCGGCGCCGACGACTCGCCCCAGGGGCTCTTGATCACCGCTTCGTGCGCGCTCTCGAGCCCCGGCAAATCGTAGATGCCGGAGCCGCCGATGATGCCCAATACCGCCTGCGTCATGCCTGCTCCACCCTGTCAGCTACGTGCGACATGGTTAAGCTATGCCAGTTTTGCGGAGGTTTTGGAACGGGGTGGTGGGACCCTGGGGGGAGGCGGGGTATACTTAACCTAAGCCGCGGTTGCCAGCTTCAGCTGGGTGGCAACCATCCGCTCCAGCGTCTCGACGGACTGGAAATTCTCCGGCGTGATCTCGGTTTGCGGAATCGTGAAGTCGAACTCGGCTTCGACGCCCAGCATCAGATTGACCATGTCCATCGAGGTCAGGCCGGCATCGACGAGTTTCGTCGACGGCGTGACATCGGCGGCGAGCGAGTTCTGCGCGAGGATGCCCTTCACCAGCTTGGTGATGCGATTGCGCAAATCGGTATCGAAGGCCTGCATCGGCAAATTCCCATGTGTCTCTAAAAGGTCGGGCCGGTTGCCGGGTACGATGGGCACGGCAGAGCGATCCCGCAATGGGCGTCACCATTACTTCGCGTTTCTTAGTAAACGATGACTCAGATTGTCTGGAATTCAGGCTTCTTCCAGAACCCTAACGCGGCCGCGGAAATTCGGGTCATGCGAACAACCCGACCTTAACTGTTCGCTCGGAATGTGACTTCGTTTACCCTCTATTTCATCGACGAATTTGAATTAAATCCGTAGCCTCGTCTCATAAGCAAAGATGGTCGAAGGATCGCTGCTGCGGCATCGCGAATGATGCCGGCGATCCCTAACGACGAAGCGGAGGCGGACAAGCATGAACGTGCGTGAAGCAGTCCTCACTGTCGACGAAACGCAGCCGAGCCTTCTCGAGCACGGCCCCTCTTTGGTCGAGCGCGCGATGCGCACCGCCAGCGTGGCTGCGGCCGACGCCGATGGCGTCGATCGCGACGCCCGCTTCCCGCACAAGGCATTCGATGCCGCGCGTGAGCAAAAGCTGCTCGGCGTCATGATCCCGGTCGAGTTCGGCGGCTTCGGCGCATCGATCTACGACGTCACCGACATCTGCTACACGCTCGGGCGCGCCTGCGCCTCGACCGCGATGATCTACGCAATGCACCAGACCAAGGTCGCCTGCGTCGTCAGGCATGGCCACGGTATTCCCTGGATGGAAACCGTCATGCGCCGGGTCGCTCGCGACCAGTGGCTGCTCGCCTCCTCCACCACCGAAGGCCAGAACGGCGGCAACATCCGCGCCAGCGCGGCCGCGGTCGACCACGCCGGCGACACCGTCTCGCTGGTACGCGACGCCACAGTGATCTCCTACGGCGCCCAAGCCGACGGCCTCGTCACCATCGCCCGCCGCGCCACCGAGGCCGCGGCTTCCGACCAGGTGCTGCTGGCGCTCGCCAAGGACGATTATTCGCTCAAGCAGACGCAGGGCTGGGAAACGCTTGGCATGCGCGGCACCTGCTCGACCGGCTTCGAGCTGAAGGTCGATTGCCCCGCCGACCGGGTCTTCCCGGAAGCCTATGACAAGATCCACGCGCAGACCATGACGCCGTTCGCGCATCTGTGCTGGTCGTCGACCTGGGCCGGTATTGCCGCCGCCTCGGTCACGCGTGCGCAGGCATTCGTTCGCAAGGCGGCCCGCACCTCCGGTGATCAGATGCCGCCGGCGGCCGCGCACTTCACCGCCGCGAAAATGTCGCTGGCGAAACTGCGCGCGCTGATCGCGGCCAATCTCGACGCCTTCGCTCGCGCCGAACATGACGAGCGCGCGCTCAGCTCGCTCGACTTCCAATCCTCGATCACGCTGTTGAAAGTGCAGGCCTCGGAGCTCGCGGTCGAGACCGTGATGCATGCGATGCGCACTGCGGGCCTGTCCGGCTATCGTAACGACGGCGAGTTCACGATGGGGCGCCATCTTCGCGACGTGCTGTCGTCGCCGATCATGATCAACAACGATCGCATTCTGGCCAATGCCGCCACCTCGACCCTGATGAGCGGCGTGCCGACGAGCCTTCGCGACTAAGTGCTTGGCGACCAAATCAACAACAACAATTTCGAGATAGCAGGACATCGAACCATGAACATTGCCGTCCTCCCCAATTCGCCCGAGACCGCACCGCAGATCGTCGATCCGCTCGATCATCTCGCCGACAAGCTGTTCCACCGCATGGGCTCGGACGGCGTTTACGCCCGTACCGCGCTCTATGAGGGCATCGTCGAGAAGCTCGCCGCGCTGATCACCAGCAATCGCGAAGCCGGCACCGAGGTGATGCGCTTCCCGCCGGTGATGAGCCGCGCCCAGCTGGAAAAGTCCGGCTACCTCAAGAGCTTTCCGAACCTGCTCGGCTGCGTCTGCGGCCTGCATGGCACCGAACGCGAGATCAACGCCGCGGTGAGCCGCTTCGATGCCGGCGGCGACTGGACTTCGTCGCTCTCGCCGGCCGACCTCGTGCTGTCGCCGGCGGCCTGCTATCCCGTCTATCCGATCGCGGCGAGCCGAGGCCAGCTGCCGAAGGGCGGCCTGCGCTTCGACGTCGCTGCCGACTGCTTCCGTCGTGAGCCGTCAAAGCATCTCGACCGGCTGCAATCGTTCCGGATGCGCGAATATGTCTGCATCGGCACGCCCGATGACGTCGCCGATTTCCGCGAGCGCTGGATGGTGCGCGCGCAGGCGATCGCGACCGATCTCGGCCTGACCTTCCGCGTCGACTATGCCAGCGACCCCTTCTTCGGCCGCGTCGGCCAGATGAAGGCGGTAAGCCAGAAGCAGCAGCAGCTCAAGTTCGAGCTCCTGATCCCGCTGCGCTCGGAAGAGCAGCCGACCGCCTGCATGAGCTTCAACTATCACCGCGAACATTTCGGCACGACCTGGGGCATCCAGGACGCCAATGGCGAGCCCGCGCACACCGGCTGCGTCGCGTTCGGCATGGATCGCCTGGCGGTCGCGATGTTCCACACCCACGGCACTGATCTTTCCGCCTGGCCCGCCAAGGTGCAGGACATTCTGGGCCTACAGCCGCAGGTCGCGGCCGACGCCCACGGCGAAGGCTGGCGCTAAGGTAAGAGGCCGACTATTTCCACGGGCAAGACGAGCGTGATCCATACCAAGGTCCGATGCCGCGAGATCACCGAAGCCGACGTCGATGCGGTCGCAGACCTGCTGACGCGTGGCTTCGTCGGCCGCTCGCGCAACTATTGGATCCAGGGTCTGCGCCGGCAGGCCTTCCGGCCCGTGCCGGATGGCTATCCCCGCTTCGGCTACATGCTCGACAATGACGGCGAGCCGGTCGGCGTGCTGCTGCTGATCTACACCACGCGCAAGGACAGCGAGGAGACCGCCATCCAGTGCAATCTGTCGAGCTGGTATGTCGAGCCGGCCTACCGCAATTACGCGTCGCTGCTCACCAAGATCGCGCAGCGGCACAAGCATGTGACGTACCTCAACATCAGCCCGGCGCCGCGAACCTGGCCGATCATCGAGACACAGGGCTTTCGCGCCTATTGCCGCGGCCTGTTCTTCTCAGTGCCGGCACTGTCGCGCGCCCCGCGCTGGAGCAAGATCGAGGTTATCTCGCAGCATACCAAGCAGATCGAGGGGCTATCCGACGAAGAGACCGAGCTGCTGACCCGCCACGCGCGCTACAGTTGCCTGAGCCTGGTTTGCCGCACGCCGAAGGGCGTCTTCCCCTTTATCCTGCAATCGGTGCGCATCCGCCGCGGTTTCATCGCGCCGCCGGTGATGCAACTGATCTACTGTCGCAGCGCCGCCGAATACGCCGCCTGCGCCGGCCGCATCGGCCGGCTGCTGTTGCGGCTGGGCAAGATCTCGGTGATCGTCGATTCAAACGAGCCCATCCCCGGCCTTGTCGGCATTTATACCGAGCGGCGCGGCCGCAAATATTTCAAGGGCCCGCATCGTCCGCGCTTGGCCGACCTCACGGATACGGAACTGGTGCTGTACGGGCCGTAGAGGCGGTACGCGCGCACGACACCGGGATCTGTTGCTGGGTGCGAGGCCTCTCTTCATCACCAGTCACCCTCCGTAAACTACGGCGCTTAAGGGAATTTTCCCGCCTCTTCGCTACGCTCAGGGGCTGAATTACGTTGCGTTAGTCTATTGCCACCGAGATCCCGCTGATTCCATGACGTCGACCCGCGACAACGAGCTCAGTGCGCACCGCGAGCAAGGCCAAGAGGCCCTGCTCTCGCTCGGCCAGCTTGCGCTCGACGGCATCGAGCAGGGCGTCTGCGTTTACGATGCCGACAACCGGATCGTGCTGGTCAACCGCCGTTATATCGAGCTGTTCGACATGTCGGCCGATATCGTCCGGCTCGGAACGCACTACCGCGACGTGCTCGCCCACAGCATGGCGCGCGGGAACATCCCGGCGAACGAGCTCGATGCGCTCTACGCTGCGCGGATTGCATTGATCGCGGCTGGCAGGCCGTTCCATACCCGGCAGACGCTCGCCAGCGGCCTTGTCATCACGCTCGAACTGAAGCCGCTTCCCGACGGCGGCTGGATGACGATCTGCGACGATGTCAGCCGCCTCGCCCGGCTCGAGACCGAGCTGCAGCTTCAGACCGAGCGCAGCCAGCACGCTCTCGCGCACATGTCGCACGGTCTCATCATGTACGATGCCGATGGCCGTGTCGTCGTCTGCAACGAGCGCTTTCTGCAATTCTACGACCTCGACCCCAACGTCGTGAAGCCGGGTCTCTCGCACGGCGCGGCCATCGACCACTGGCTGTCGCGCGGCAACAGAGCGGACTTGCCCGGGGACGAGTTCCGCGATGCCCGAATGAAGGACGTCCGGACCAGGAGCCCGAAAACCGTTCTCGTGACGCGCCATGACGGCCGCAGGGTACAGGCCGTATCGCGGTTCATGCCCGACGGCGGCTGGGTTACCGTACATGAAGACGTCACCGAGCGGCTGCAGCACGAGGAGACGCTGAAGCAGCAAAACCTCATGCTGGATGCCGCGCTGGAGAACATGGCTCATGGCCTAGCCTTCTACGGCAGCGACATGCGCCTGCGCATCTGCAACACCACCTACCAGAAGATCTACCGGCTCTCGCCGGAGGAAAGCGCGCCCGGCACGCATCTCTCCGAGCTGATCGAGCGGTCGATGGCGAACGGCGCTTTCGCATCGGAGCACAGCCCACAACAGATTGTCGAAGCCGCCCGCGCGCGGATCGAAAGCCGCGACTCCTCGCCGATGCGGCGGAGCATGACCAACAACACGGTGATCTCGGTGCGCTATTGCGCGCTGCCCGAGGGCGGCTTCGTCGCCACCTACGAGGACATCACCGAGCGCGAACACGCGGTCGAAGAGCTGAGCGAGCAGTATCGTCGCTTCGACGCGGCGCTGAACAACATGAGCCACGGCCTGTGCATGCTCGATTCGAACCTGCGCATGATCGTCTGCAACCGTCGCTACATCGAGATGCACGGCCTGTCGCCCGAGGTCGTGAAGCCCGGCATCTCGATGCGCAAGATCATGGAGCACAGCTGCGATCTCGGTATCCATCCGAACACCACCGCCGCCAAGATCTATGCCGACTATGTCGAACGACTGCGCGAGGGCGAGCACACGCTGCACCGCCATTTGAACGACGGCCGCATCATCAAGCTCAACCACAAGCGGATGGAGCATGGCGGCTGGGTCGTCACCTACGAGGACGTCACCGAGCGTCACAAGGCCCAGGCCCGGGTCGCGCACATGGCGCAGCACGATTCGCTCACCGACCTGCCCAACCGCACGCTGTTCCGCGAAAAGATGGGCGAGGGGCTGAACCAGGTCGCGATCGCCGGCGGCGCTATGGCCGTCTTGTGCTTCGACCTCGATAATTTCAAGACTGTCAACGACCGGCTCGGCCACGCCGCCGGCGACCGGTTGCTGCGCTGGGTCGCGGCACGGCTGAAGGAGAATGTCGGCGAGCACGACACCGTCGCCCGTCTCGGCGGCGACGAGTTTGCCGTGCTCCAGCGCGGACCGCAGCCGCAATCGGCGGAGCGGCTTGCACGACAGCTGGTCGAGATCATCGGCCATCCGCCGCCGCTGGAAAGCCAGCCGATCCATGTCGGCGTCTCGGTCGGGATCGCGATCGCGCCCGACCACGGCCTCGACGCCGACGAGCTGATGAAATGCGCTGATCTCGCGCTGTACCAGGCCAAGGCCAAGGGACGCGGCGCGTATCAGCTATTCGAGCCTGAGATGGAAGAAGAGGCGCGCCGCCGGCACGCGCTGGAGCACGATCTGCGCGGCGCACTGGAAGCCAACCAATTCCATCTGGTGTTCCAGCCGCAGGTGCGGCTCGACACCACCGAGCTGACCGGGTTCGAAGCGCTGCTGCGCTGGAAGCATCCGTCACGCGGCTTCGTCTCGCCGGCCGAATTCATTCCGATCGCCGAAGAGAACGGGTTGATCGTTCCGATCGGCGAGTGGGTGCTGCGCACCGCCTGCGCCACAGCGGCCTCATGGCCGGATGTCACGGTCGCAGTCAATCTGTCGCCGGTGCAGTTCCGCTCGCGCGGACTGGTGGCGATGGTGACGAGCGCGCTGGCGGAAGCCGGCCTGCCGCCGCAACGGCTCGAGCTCGAGGTCACCGAGACGGCGCTGCTCGATGACAGCGAAGCGACGATCGAGATCCTGCACCAGCTCCGCGCCCTCGGCGTGCGCGTCAGCCTCGACGATTTCGGCGTCGGCTATTCTTCGCTGAGCTATTTGCGCAAATTTCCGTTCGACCGCATCAAGATCGACCGCTCCTTCGTCGGCACACTCGGCGAGAGTCCGGAGAGCGTCGCCATCGTCCGCACCATCGCGAGCCTCGGCTCCGTGCTCGGCGTCGAGACCACGGCGGAGGGCGTCGAGACGGTGGAGCAGCTCGAATTCGTCCGCGAATGCGGCTGCACCGCGGTGCAGGGATACTATTTCGGCAAGCCCTGTCCGGCAGCCGAGGTGGGATTGACCATCGAGACGCTGAACGCGGTCCGCCGCGTGGCGTGAGGCGCGACGTAATCAGTCCTCGCCGACTCCCTCGAGCCGATCGCGTAGAACACTGATGACGCGATGGGTCGTCTCGATCTCCTTCACTGACAAGCCATCTGCCAGACCATTGACCCACGGGACCTGCAGGCGACCGGCCGCATCGTAGACCTGCCTGCCCTTGTCGGTCAGGACTACAAGCTGCGCCCGGCGATGATGCGGATTGGCCTCGAACGCAACAAGACCATCCCGCTCGAGGTCGTTGACGATCCGCTGCACGTTCTGGCGATTGGCGCCGAGATTGCGCGCCAGCCAGGCGACCGGCTCGGGGCGCTCGGCATCGACGATTGCCCCCAATATCTGCCAGCGCGCGCTGGTGAGGCCGAGCGAGGCCACCAGCCGGTCGCCGGCGGTCAGCAGCAGGCTATTGGCCCGGAACAGGTCAAGGATGAAGCCGGTCAAGGCTTCGCCCGCTGGGGTTCGTACGGCTTTATTCATTTGAAATCATTATTCCGTATTGACACTATCGTGTCAATTTCATATATCGTGGATTGTCGAATTGACATCATAACACCAAAACGAACGGAGTGATACCATGCCGCAGATGCGCCCGCTCGACCCGAGCTTCCCGATCGACCGCCAGATCGCGCTCGACGCCGGCCCCGTGGTGCTGGTCAATTTGTTCACGCTCGATGCCGCGGATGAACAGAGCTTCCTGACGAGCTGGCAGGACGATGCGGCTTTCATGAAGCGGCAGCCGGGCTTCATCTCGACCCAGCTTCACCGCGCCGTCGGCGACAATCCGACCTATCTCAATTATGCGGTCTGGGAATCCAACGCGCATTTCCGCGCGGCGTTCACGCATCCTGAATTCCGGGCGAAGATCGCCGTCTACCCCGCATCCGCCGTCGCAAGCCCGCATCTGTTTCAGAAGGTCGCGGTACCCGGCATTTGCGTGGCGTAGCTGCGTTCGCTCAGCTTGCCGCAGGCAGCGCGCTGTCCAGCGGACCGGCCCACGGGCGCTCGGCTGAGGCGAGGCCAATCAGGCGGCCCTGGATGTAGTCGCAGCCCCAGTCGCGCAGCATGATGGCGGCCTCCTCGTCCTGGACCCATTCGGCGACGGTCTTGATGTCGAGGCGGCGGGCGAGGTCGATCAAAGTCTGCACGAAGGCGCGGTCGTCGGCGGAGTGAGTGATGTTCTGGACGAAGGCGCCGTCGATCTTGACGATATCGACGCCGAGCTTGCGCAAATTGCGGAACGAGGTGTAGCCGGCGCCGAAATCGTCGATGGCGATACGGCTACCGAAATTTTTGAGGCGGCCGACGAAGGCGCGGACGTCGTCGATGTCCTGGATCGCAACCGTCTCGGTGATCTCCACGATCAAGCGTTCGGCGACGCCTGGATGGGCGCGCATCAGCGATTCGATTCCGGCCCACCAGTCGGGATCCATCGTGGTATCGGGCGAGATGTTGAGGCTGAGGCGGATGTCGGGCGCGGCCGCGAGCTCGGCGACCACGAGCTCGAGCACGCGGTGATCGACCAGGCGGATGAGGCCGAGCCGCTCGGCCACCGGCACGATGTCGGGCGCGAGCAGCACCTGGCCATCACCCTGGTCCATCCGCACCAGGCATTCGTGGAATGCGCCCTCCCGCGAGGCAGTCGACACCACCGGCTCGTAGGCGAGCTTGATGCGGCGCTCGTTCAGCGCGGTGACGATCTCGTCGGTAACACGAATGTTGACGCGGCGCTGCGCGTCGCGCTCGGCATTCGGGCGCCAGGCGGCGAACGAGCCGGCGCGGCGGCGCTTGGCGCCATCCAGCGTCTCGTGGGCGCGGTTGATCGCCTCATCGGTGTTGCGGGCATAGCGCGGCAGGCTGACCGCGCCGATCGAGACGGTGACCGAGACCGGGCCGGATTTGGTCGGCACCACATCGTCACGGACGCCGGCGAGAAAGCGCTCGGCGGCAACGTTCATGTCGTCGACGGTGCAGTTCTTCAGGATCAGGCCGAACTTGTTGCCCGAGAATCGGCCGAGCACGTCACCACCGCGCAGGCGCGCGCGAATGCGCTTGGCGACGTCGAGGATGACGGCATCGGCCACGTCGAAGCCGAAGGCGTCGTTGACGCGGGCGAGATGATCGATGCCGACCAGCATGAAGGCTGCGGTCGAGCGGAAGCGGCTCGTCTCCTCGATCGCTTCGGCGAGCGCCGCAATCAGATGGGAACGGTTGAGCTCGCCGGTCAGGGGATCAAGCCGGGCAAGCTTGGTCAGCTCCTCGTCGCGGGCGTGCCGCTCATTGTTGATGCGGACGGAGCCGATCGCGCGCATCGGGCGGCCGTCGGCACCGGCGAACCAGCGGCCGGTCTCCTCGATCCAGACCACGGGATCGGAGGCGCTCATGCGCACGCCGTATTCCACCCGATAAGGCGTGCCGTCGGTGCCGTGCACGGCGGATGTCTGCGCAAGCGCCGCGCTCCGCAGCGACTGCGCGGGCTCGATAAGCTTGGCGAACTCGGCGCCGGTCGCGAGCCGCTCGGCCGGAATGCCGGGGAAGATGGCGCCGGCCTGCTCGCCCCAGATGATGGCGTCGCTGGCGATATCCCAGACAAACACGGCTTGGCCGAGGGCGGCCAGGATCTCGGAGGCTTGCGGCAATGCGGGGGTCAAAAGCGCCTCGTTTCGGGACAGCGGGGAGTCCTGAGCCGGCACAGGATACGGCCAGATTCGCCTCCGACCCTAGGCCAAGTTCATAAACAATTTGGAAACCACGTTTTCGAGCGCCCCGGAACGAAATAGGCTCGACCGGCATAAGCCTTGCGAGACCATCACATGCACCGGCGCCAACGTCCCAAAACGCGCCAGTTCAACCGGATTAGCGGTGTTGCGATGGTGAGTGTGGATCAGATCGAAGAGACAACGCGGGAAGCGAGTACCGCGCTGGTCCCTTTGACGCCGGTTTTGCAGTGGGTCCGCAAGGTGCCGCTGACGCGGCCCGACCCGAGCTTCGTCACCCAGCTGATCGCCAATGCCGAGCATCTGCCCCAGCCAAGCCGGCTGCGCTGCGGCTCGTCCGAGGACGCGCGCATGGCTTATGGCGGCAAGCGTCCACTTCCTAGCGTCACCTCACGCACGCGTCAGGTGGCGTAGCGTCGATCAGCGCGGCTCTTCGGGCGAAGACGGCGTGCCGTTGCCCGGCTGCAAATGCGGCGAGGGAATTTCCGGCGACGCCACGATGCCCGGCTTTGGCGCGGGGTGATCCTTCAAAACGGATTCGGCAACCGACTGCGCTGAGGGTGCGGGCGGCGATTCGGGCTGCGGTGCAGGCACGGGACCGAGCTTCGGCTCGAACACCGTCGCTGGTGGCGGCGCTTCGGCCTGGCGCTTGGACTTGCGCGGCACCGCCACCGTCTCTGCGGCGACGTAGGCGATGCGGCGGCGTGCGCGTTGGGCGATGCCGCCGAGGAAATCGGCCATCGCAAGCAGCACCAGCAGGAAATAAGTGGAGTTGCCGAATTTGGGCCACATCACGAATTCGGCCGCGGCCGCGCCGAACAGGATCAGCGACAGCAGATGATCCATCAGGAATTTCGCGCCGGGCCGCGCGCCCTTGACCACTTCGAGCAACAGTAACAACACGCCAAGCGCCAGCAGCAGATCGGCAAGCGTGACCGGCCAGGTCTCGCCGGTAATCATCGGCACCTTGAACAGCACGTCCGAGAACGACACGCTGGGCATCAGAAATGCGATGATGTTGTAGACCGCGAGCGGAATCAGAAGCAGCGGGAAACCGACCATCGGCAAAGCGCCTTCTCGATCAAGATGTCCGGGCAAGACAATGCGACGGCGAAGCATTCGCTCCGCCGCCGTCACCGTCATATCTCATGGATTGGCCGAAATCAGGCATGTCACGTCATCCTGATTGAGGATAACCCTGCCTGAGAAGAAGTCCTGGCTCAGGACTCTTTCTTCTTCAGGACCTGACGGCCCTTGTACATGCCGGTCTTGAGGTCGAGATGGTGCGGACGACGGAGCTCACCGGAGTCCTTGTCTTCCACATAGGTCGGCTTCTTGATGGCATCTGCCGAGCGGCGCATGCCACGGCGCGACGGCGAGGTTTTTCTTCTCGGAACGGCCATTTCAATATCCTCTAGGGATTGGTGTTTCAGGGCATCGTCCGAGGACGGCTCAGCACCCAAACGGGGCGAGCGAAATGCCAATCAAGGCCGGGCTTATAGAGGAAGGCCGGCCGTAAAGCTAGGGTTCTGGGGCCGGAAAATACGCCCGAAAGGGGCCCGAAATCAGCGATTTTCCCGCCAGCAGGTCAAAAGCGACGAGGCCTGCGCCCTTGCCACATAGGTCCCGGCCAGCCGCCGGACGCCCGGTCCCGGGGTTCTGGCACTGCGTTTGACCGGATTCGGCAGGATCGAGGCCAAAAGAGCGGCTTCCCGGGGGGAGAGGTTGCCAGCCGACTTGCCGAAAGCATAGGCGCTGCCCGTCTCCACGCCAAACTGGCCCTGCGGGCCGAGCTCGGCGATGTTGAGGTAAATTTCCAGGATCCGGTGCTTGGGCAGGACGAAATCGATCCAGAGCGCCAGCGGGAATTCCAGCGCCTTGCGGACAAAATCCCGCCCTTGCCAGAGGAACAGGTTTTTCGCGACCTGCTGGGTGACGGTGGAGGCGCCACGGAACGGCGTACCGTCCTCCTTGGCGTCGTCGATCGCCTCGCGCAGCGCGCCCCAGTCGATGCCGTGGTGCTTGCAGAAATGGGCGTCCTCGGCCGCCACGACCGAGCGCGGCACATACGGCGACATCGCCGCCAGATCGATCCATTCCCGATGCATCGGCGCGCCCGTCAGCGAGCGCCAGGCCATCAGCGTCGAAACCGGATAGCCGGTGCGGTAGAACGGCGCGACCACGTAGGGCGCGAGAGCTACGACCGCGAGCGCCAGCAGCAGGATTTTGACGATGCGCAAATCGACCTTTCCGGCGCAAACTGAAACGCTGCCGCGGATCCCGCCATTAAGTCTGTGATAATTCGGGCGTTTTCCAGCACTTTTTAGGCCTTCCAAACGATTGACTGAGGCCGGCTCATAAAGGATTGTCCCGCGAATTTCAGTTCTGGAGCCCTTCTTGATGACCGGCACGTCCCCGTCCGATTTCGCCAAGCGTCTGGACAAGACCGCTGATGACACCGAGGCCCTGCTCGGGCGCCTGCTGTCGGACGACATCCTGCACGATGAGATCGCCCGTCCCAAGCGACTGATGGACGCAATGCGCTATTCGAGCCTGAATGGCGGCAAGCGCCTGCGGCCGTTCCTGGTGGTCGAGAGCGCGGCCGTGTTCGGGGTGCCGCGCGAAGCGGCGCTGCTCGTGGGCGCCGCGCTCGAATGCATCCATTGCTATTCGCTGATCCATGACGATCTGCCGGCGATGGACAATTCGGACCTGCGGCGCGGCCGCCCCACCCTGCACAAGCAGACCGATGACGCCACCGCGATCCTTGCCGGCGACGGTCTTTTGACGATCGCCTTCGACATCGTCACCCGCGACGAGATCCATCGCGACGCCAATGTGCGGCTGCTGCTGACGCGGGCGCTGGCCCGCTGCGCCGGCATCGGCGGCATGGTCGGCGGCCAGATCCTCGATCTCGCCGGCGAAGGCCGCTTCGGCGGCCACGAGCCGGTCGATGTCGCCCGTATTCAGCAGATGAAGACCGGCGCGCTGCTGCGCTATGGCTGCATCGCCGGCGCGATCCTCGGCCAAGCCTCGCAGAAAGAATATCAGGCGCTCGACGATTACGGCCGCGCGCTCGGCGAAGCCTTCCAGATCGCCGATGATCTGCTCGACGTCGAAGGCGATGCGGCAGCGCTTGGCAAACCCTCGGGCCAGGACGCAGCACTCGGCAAGACCACCTTCGTCACCCAGCTCGGCATCGAAGGCGCCAAGCAGCGCGTGCGTGATCTGCTCGCGCGCGCCGACAGCGCCGTCTCGATCTTCGGCGATCGCGCCGCCGTGCTGCAAGCCGCCGCGCGCTTCGTCGCCGAGCGAAAGAACTGACGTCGGGCTTTCACCTCTCCCGCTCGCGGGAGAGCACAGGCCGCCTTCGGCGGCCGTTCTTAAGAGACGCCGAGGCGGAGCCTCGGCTATGCCGAAGGCGCGGGTGAGGGTTCTCTCCTCTTGGGGGTTCTCGATTGTGGAGACACCCTCTCCCCACCCCTCCGCCGCAAGCGGGGGAGGGAGCGCACCTACGATGCCGCTCAGGTCTGATCGGACGATCTGCATGGAAAAAGAAGATCCCGTCCTCGTCCGCTTCCGCCAGATGTCGCGGCCGATGCGGCTGATCTATGCGCGGCCGCGGACCTTCATCGCACTGGGGGCCGGCATCCTGGTCGGCCTGCTGCTGCCGGGATCGTATCGGCTGGTGACCAGGTCCTTGTTCGGCTGGGATGCGCTGATCGCGGTCTATCTCCTGCTGGTCTATGCGATGATGCTGTGCAACGACCACCAGCACATCCGGCGCAGTGCCGCGATGGAGGACGACGGCCGCTTCGTGATCCTGCTGGTGACGGCATTCGGCGCGTTCGCCAGCATTGCCGCGATCGTCTATGAGCTAGGCACGCCGCACCGCGGCGCCGCGGAGCTGACGATCGCCATCGCGACCATCGCGCTGTCCTGGGCCGCCGTGCATACGACCTTCGCGCTGCACTACGCCCATGATTATTACCGTCACCCGCTGGGCGGCTTGCAATTCCCCAGCGGCGGCAAGGAAGACCACGCCGACTATTGGGACTTCGTCTATTTCTCGTTCGTGATCGGCATGACCGCACAGGTCTCCGACGTCGGCATCACCGACAAGACCATCCGCCGCACTGCCACGGCGCACGGCATCGTGTCCTTCGTCTACAACACGGCCCTGCTGGCGCTGACGGTGAACATCGCGGCGAGCGCGATCGCGACATGATCCCCGCGCCATTGTCCCGGCTTCGCTGGGATAATGGCGGGCGAAGCAGCGTCCTCAGTTGCAGACCTCGGCATTGGCATCAACGTGAGGGCCGCCGCCACCGCGATACACGAGGTGGCAGCCGCGCTGGACTGGACGGCAGAGGAGATCGTTGCAAAAAATCTGACCACTGCCACCCGAGGCGCGACCCGCGCCGGCCGCAGCGATGCCGCCTGCCGCTCCAGCGGCCGTGCCACCGGACTGCCGACGCTGCCGTGCGGGACGCTCACTGCCGTCGTCGCGCTTGGCGGTTGCAGGCTTGGTCGGCTTGCCGGCACGCTGCTTCTCGCATTCATTGTCGTCGTTCAGCACAGTGCCGTCGCCGCAGACGATCTTGGTGCACTTGTCACCGTCGGCCTTGAAGCCGTGATCGCAGACCAGCGGGCACACGCGAGACTGCTTTGACTTGACCGTATCGAGCGCATCCGTGCTCGCCACCTTCACGTCGAGCCTGGTGCCGGCATAGCGGTTGAACTGCGACAGCGACCGCTGCGAGGACGCGCTCCAATTGCCGTCAGCCTGACCAGAAAAACAGCCGACGCGGCCAAGCTCGTTCTGCACCGAGCGGCTGAGATCGGCCGGCGCGGTGGACGGCGTCAGCGAGGCGACATTAGCGCCGGCGGGGCTCGCCGTGCTGGCGGGCGTAGCGCTCGGCGCGGCAGCAGCAAGATTGACGCGCTGCTGCTCGGCAGCCGCCGCTTGCTGCTGCGCCTGTTCCTTGGCCTTCTGCGCGGCAAGCTGGGCCTGCTCGGCCGCCTTCGCGTCTGCCGCAGCCTTGGCCTGGGCGTCCTTCTGCGCGCCAAGCGCAGCGAGACGGTCGCGCTCAGCCTCAGCCTGCTTGGCCTTCTCGGTTGCGGCCGCATGAACCTGCTCGGCCTGGATCTTGTCGAGCTGGAGCTTGGCGAGGTTCGCATAGAAGCCGTCCGGATGCTGGGCCAGGAAGGCTTCCCAAGCCGGCTTGTTGCCGACCTGGAGCGCGAGCTCGTAGTCGCGGCGCATATCGGCCTGTGGATTCACCGCAGGCGCGGGCGCCGCTGCGGCCGCGGGCACAGCCTTGACCGGCACCAGCGGCACGTCTTCGCCGCCGAGCGAACCGTAGACGAACGGCTCCTGCTTGTTGCCCGTCGACTTGAGCACGTCGTCGCGCACGAAACCGAAGGCGCGCCGGACGTCGAGGCCCGGCGTCGTCAGATGCTTCGACAGCGCGATCGTGAATGGGCTGTTGGCGCCGTCGCCGTCCTGCGCCGTGAAGCCGGCCTTGGCCGAATAGGCGATCAGCGTGTTGGAACTGGTCGGCTCGACCTGGGCCAGACCACGGCCGATGCCGCGCGAGGCCAGCGTGCGCTTCATGGTCCTGCCGAACGGGTTGTCACGGCAGGCGTCCAGGATCACCAGCCGAAGCTGCTTTGCCGGCTCGACCGCGACCAGAACGCGATCGAGCGAGAGCGCCTCGTCATAGACGTCGGTGTCGCGCTCGAGCTTGGCATCGACCGGGATCAGATAGTTGGAGCCTTCGACCTCGATGCCGTGGCCGGCATAGTAGACCACGGCGATGTCGGCATCGCGGGTCGAATCGGCGAAGTCGCGCAGCACGCGCCGCGTTTCGAGCGCGGTCAGATCGTGGCGGGAATCGACGACATCGAAGCCGGCATCCTTCAGCGTCTTTGCCATCACCGAACCGTCGTTGACGGGATTGGCGAGCGAGGGCGCGTGCTGATAGGCCGAGTTGGCAAGCACCAGCGCGACACGCTTTCCGGCGAAGGCGGGCCCGGCACCGAACATCAGTGCTGCAGCGAGGAGAAACAGGCAAAATCTGAAAAAATTGCGCATGACACAACTTCCAAAACGTTCGGGCAGTTCACACCCTCAGGGATAGCCTTAGCAAGATCCACCGCCTGCGCTTGTGATGAGGGTCACGAAGACAGCGGCGACGACAGGCCGAGGACCCCTTTGTTAGTCGCGCCAGCACATTGGCGGTTCGCCGCCAAATGCGCCCGGGCCGGCTTTCGCTAGGGACCCCCGACATGCCCCCGATGCTGCGGCAGGTCGTCCGTGATCTCGTGCCAAGGCGCCTTGGAGCCGACGAAAATATGGGCGGTCGGGCGGATCGTGGGGGCATCGACCAGGGTTCCCATGGCGACATGGACCCATTTTCCTTCACGGACCCGGGAATAAAGCAGCGAGCCGCAGCGGGCGCAGTGCACGTCATGGTGGTGTCGTCCCCGTAAATCATCCGCTGGTCCGCGCCCCTGACGAGGCGGAGCGGGCTGTACTCGACCCCGGCGAACGGCTTGAAAGCGGAACCGGTGGTCCGGCGGCAGTTCGAACAATGGCAGTTCAGCGCATAGGAAAACGCATCCGCCACCTCGTAGCGGACGGCGCGGCAATAGCATTCGCCGGCAAGGATGCGAGCGTTCGATTTTTCTGATCCGGTCATGACGGGCCCTCGCACAAATGGCGAAAGACACCCATAGCGCAATTCGATGCGTACCACTAAGTTCGCGGCGCGCCATCATTCAAAAGGGATGATCCATGAGCCAAAATCGTTCGAGCGTCGAAGCGGTCGTGCAATCCTATTTCGACGGGCTTTACGAGGGCGACGCCGACAAGCTCGGCGCGATCTTCCATCCGTCCGCCGACCTGCGCTGGGTCGAAAAGGGCGAACTGCAGGTGCTCACCGTGCCCGACTGGCTCGACCGCGTACGCAAGCGCGCCTCCGCCAAGGCGGAGGGCAAGCCGCGTGAGGATTTCATCGTCACCATCGACCGCTCGGACGACAAGACGGCCTTCATCAAGGTCAAATGCCAGCTGCCGCCGCGCTTCTTCACGGATTATCTGGTGGCGATGAAGCTCGCCGATGGCTGGCAGATCGTGTCGAAATCGTATCGGTACGATCTGAAGGAGTGAGGGGCCATGCTTCTCGACCGCCGTTCCCTGCTCGCCTCGCTGTGCTGGATAGCCGCTTCTCCGGCTCTCGCCGCGGACGCGCCGCCTGAGCTCGAATCCTATGAGCGCGAGAGCGGCGGACGGATCGGGCTCTATGCGGAGAATCTCACCACCGGCGCAAAGCTCGGCTGGCGTGCCGACGAGCGCTTCGTGATGTGCTCGACGTTCAAGGCTTCGCTCGCGGCTTGCGTGCTGGCGCGGGTCGATCGCGGCGAGGAGAAGTTGGCCGCGACGATCCCTTATGGCAAGACCGACCTGCTGGAGTACGCGCCGGTCGCGAAGCAAAATCTGTCGGCCGGCGCGATGTCGGTCGCGGACATGTGCAAGGCGATCGTCGAGCTCAGCGACAACACCTGCGCCAATCTGCTGCTCGCGCGGATCGGCGGCCCCGCCGCACTCACGGCGTTCTGGCGATCGATCGGCGACACCACCTCGCGGCTCGACCATAACGAGCCCGAGCTGAACCGCTCGCCGCCCGGCGATCCCCATGACACCACGTCGCCGGTGGCGATGGCCGGCAATCTGAAGCGACTGGTCATGGGCGAAGCGCTGTCGTCGGCCTCGCGGGCCCAGCTCACCGAATGGATGGTGGGTTGCAAGACCGGCGCGAACCGGCTGCGCGGCGGCCTGCCGGCGGCCTGGAAGATCGGCGACAAGACCGGCAACAACGGCAAGGACGCGTCGGGCGATATCGCGGTTGCCTGGCCCAAGCCCGATAACAAGCCGGATGCGCCGATCCTGATCGCGGCCTACACCCAGGGCGGCACGCCGAATGCGGCGCAGATCGAAGCGGTGTTCGCCCGCATCGGGCGCATGGTCGCCGAACGACTGGTGTAAGCCGCTTCGCATTGACCTCTTGGCCGCTTCCGGGCCAAGACAGGCCATGATCGCAGCAAAATTCCAGACCTTCCTCATCCTGCTCGCTGTCCTGGCGGGCACCGCGCTCATCGCGCGCCGCTTCAACCTGGCGCCTGCCATTTTGCTGATGCTCTCCGGCGTCGGCCTGGCTTTCCTGCCGGGCATGCCGCCGGTGGAGCTGCCGCCGGAACTGGTGCTGTTGATGGTGCTGCCGCCGTTGATCTACTCGGCCAGCGTCGCGATGAGCTGGCGCGAGTTCAGGAACAATCTGCGTCCGATCGTGCTGCTCGCGGTCGGGGCAGTGATCTTCACCGCGGCGATGGTGGCGGCTGCGACCCACTACGTGATCGGCCTGCCCTGGAGCATCGGCTTCCTGCTGGGCGCCATCGTTGCGCCGCCGGACGTGGTGGCACCGCTCGCAATCGCGCGTCGGCTGAACATGCCGCGCCGGCTGCTCGTCATCCTCGAGGGCGAGGGGCTCGCCAACGACGCCACCGCGCTGATCCTCTACCGCTTCGCGCTCGCTGCGATCGTGGTCGGGCATTTCTCGCTGCCGCTGGCGGCTGGCGAATTTGCCCTCATCGTCGCCGGCGAAATCGCCTTCGGCATCGGCGTCGGCTGGCTCTCTTTGCGCTTCCGCAGATGGTCCTGCGATCCGCAGGTCGAGCTGACGCTGTCGCTGATCACGCCCTATGTGTCCTACTGGCTCCCCGAGCATGTCGGCGGCTCCGGCGTGATCGCCACCGTCGCTTGCGGCCTTTATGTGAGCTGGAACGGGCCGCTGCTGATTTCGGCGTCGACGCGCCTGCAAGGCATCTTCTTCTGGGACCTCATCATCTATCTGATCGAGGGCTTGCTGTTCCTGCTCACCGGCTTCCAGATGCGCGCGCTCTACGAGAAATCGAAAGCGTTCCCGCTCGACGACATCATGATCGCAACCGCCGTGGTCATGGTGATCATCGTTCTCGCGCGCTTCGCCTGGCTCTACCCGGCGACCTATCTGCCGCGGATGCTCAGCAAGTCGCTGCGCGCGCGTGATCCGTCGCCGCCCTGGCAATGGCCGTTCGCGCTCGCGTTCACCGGCGTGCGCGGTGCGGTGTCGCTGGCCGCCGCACTGGCGCTGCCGTTCACGTTGCCCGATGGCGATGCCTTCCCGTATCGCGACCTGATCCTGTTCGTCGCCTTCGGCGTCATCTTCATCACGCTGATCGGCATCGGCCTGGCGCTGCCGCCGGTGGTACGCTGGCTCGGCATCGCGGAAGCCGGCCGCAATGAGCACGTCGCCGAGCATGAGGCCGAGATCGCGGCACGGCGCCAGGCGCTCGAAGCCGCGCTGAAATCGCTGGATGCGTTGACCGAAGAGAAAGAGGTGTCGGACGAAGTAATGCGGCTCCTGCGCGCGCGCCACGAGATCCGCGTCAACCAGCTTCCTGATTCACTCGATCCCGCCCATCACGACGTCTCTGCCGCCGGCATCGCACTGACCCGCGAGTTGATCGTCGCCGAGCGCAAGTTCATCCACGAGCTCTTGCGCGACGGGCAGATCACGGACGAAACGCGACGGAGGATCGAACGCGATCTGGACCTGGAGGAGGCGAGTTTGGCGAACCGGGAGCATCAGGGCGCGCCGCTGTAGGGCGTGCAAGTCGCCGCGCCATCTGCTACTGTTGCTGGATGACCAAGCAAGCCCTTGAGATATTGTTGGAACGCGTGTCGGCCTGGCCTGCGGAGGCTCAGGAAGAATTGATGCGGTCCGTGACCGACATCGAAAACCGGCATCTTGGCATCTACCGGCTCAGCGACGACGAACGAAATGCCGTACGCCGCGGCCTGAAGGATATGCGTGAAGGGCGGCTGGCAAGCGACGATGCCGTCGCCGCCGTTTTCAATCGCTACAAATCATGAGAGTGCGCTGGTCCGAAAGTTCGCTTTCGGACATCGATGACATATTCTCCTATATTCACGAACACAATCGCACGGCCGCGGCTGCGGTGGTTGAGCGCATCAAGGCCGTCGCCAGTCTCCTCCAGGATTTTCCCGAGGCTGGTCATCTTACCGACGAACCCAGCGTCCGCATGTTCCCAACCGTTCGGTACCCTTATCTCGTCTTTTACACAGTCAATCCTGATGACGCCGAGATGGTGATTCTCCACGTGCGCCATGGAGCTCAGGAACGTCGGCCTTAGGTTCGTAACCTACCGGCTCTCGCAATAGGCCCGCATCGCTGCCACCACGGCCGTCGCAATCAGCTCCTGCCGCTCCGGCGAATTCACGACCATCTCCTCGTCGCGGTTGATGATGGAGCCCGCTTCCAGCAGCACCGCGGCGCTCCGGGTCTGCGAGAGCACGACGAGCCCGTCATAGCGGTAGACGCCGACATCCTTGTCGAGCAGGGGATGCCGGTAACGCCCCATCAGCGGCAAGCTGTATTGTGTCGCATATTGCAGCCCGCCATCCTTCAACTGCTTGCCCAGCAACCGGGCGAAGGCGAGGCTGGCAGCGAAGTGCGGATTGCGCTCGGACACGAACAGTGAATGGCCGCCGAAGCGGTCGCTGAAATGGCTCCTGGCGCCCTCGAATTCCCATTCTTCGAGCATTTTGTCGGGCACGGAATCATGGTGGATCGACAGGAAAAAATCGGCATGCGCGGCGTTGGCGGTTCCGACGCGCCTGAGCAGGCTTGCCCGCGCCTTGCCTTCGGTCACCAGCACGCGGGTCGCGGCAAAGCCCGCCGATTTCAAGCGCTCTCCGATCAGCCGCGTCAAATGCAGGTTGAAGCCGAACTCCACATCGTTGCGCGCGCTTGTCGCACCTTGCGATTCGGAGGTGTGTCCGACATCGAGGATGATCTTGAATTTGCGCGGCTCGCATGTCTCCGGCGCGGGCTGCTTGATCTTGGCCCTTGCGGCCTTCCGCGCTCCGGCTGCTTGCGCAACCAAAAGCGGGATCAGCGCAACAACGATAGCGCCGGTGATGCGCCACGATATTTTCAAACCGGCCGTTCCCCCTTCACCGTCACGCGCGTGCCCGACCGCGTATGCGGCCAGTAGTCCCACATGGCGCGGTGTTGGGTGCAGCGGTTGTCCCAGAAGGCGATGGCGTTCTCGGTCCAGCGGAAGCGGCACTGGAACAGCGGGATCTCGGCGTGCTGGTAGAGATAGGCGAGCATCGCGTCGCTCTCGTCGCGCGGGATGCCATTGATGTGGCGGGTGAAGCCGCGGTTGACGTAGAGCGCTTTCTTGCCCGTGACCGGATGCGTGCGCACCACCGGGTGCTCGGCGCTCGGATAGGCCGGACGATCGGCGACGCCGTAATTGGCGTAGAGGCCGCGGTAGATCGGCTCGCCGTCATGCAGCGCCGTCAACCCGTCGAGATAGGCCTTCAAGCGATCGGACAGCGCCTCATAGGCCGCGTACATGTTGGCGAACAGCGTGTCGCCACCGCGCGGCGGGCACTGCTTGATGTAGAGGATCGAGCCCATCGGCGGCTCGAGATCGCAGGAGACGTCGGAGTGCCAGCCCTCACCGTTGGCGCGTGGTGAGTTCTTGTCGGCATGAATCTTCATCAGCGCGGGGTCTTCGTCCTCATGCGGCGCGGCAGGATGAAAATGCAGCTCGCCGAACTTGCGGCCGAAGGCGAGATGCTGCTTCGGCGTGATGCTCTGGTCGCGGAAGAAGATGACGAGGTTTTCGGCAAGTGCGCGATGGATCTCGTCCATCTGCTGGTTGGAGCGAGCATCGTCGGAGACGAGCTCGCCGATGTCGACACCGGAGATTTCCGCGCCGATGATGGGGGTGAGCTTTTCGACCGCGATGGTCTCGTAAGCCGCGCCGTCGTCCGCCATGTGGCGATAACGCGGGCCTTGCTTGCCGGATAGCGAGCTCATGGGCGTTGCTCCCAATCATTGTTGATTGAGAGCATCGTAGCAACGTCGGGCGGGTTAGCGAAGCGTAACCCGCCACTTCGCGCGCGCAAAAAATAAGGCGGGTTACGCTTACGCAAACCCGCCTTACGATTCCTGGTTTGGAGCAAACTACTCCGCCGCGGGCGCGGGCACCTTGGCGCCCTGGCCGTAGCGCTGGTCGATATAGTCGATCACCAGCGCCTTGAAGTCGGCGGAGATCGTGGGCCCGCGCAGCGTGCGGAACTTTTTGCCGTCGACGAAGACGGGCGCCGCCGGCGCTTCGCCGGTGCCCGGCAGCGAGATGCCGATATTGGCGTGCTTGGATTCACCGGGGCCATTGACGATGCAGCCCATCACCGCGACGTTGAGCTCTTCGACGCCCGGATACTTGCTCTTCCAGTTCGGCATCTCGTCGCGGATGAAGCTCTGGATCGAGCTGGCCAGCTCCTGGAACGTGGTCGAGGTGGTGCGGCCGCAGCCGGGGCAGGCCGCAACCAGCGGCACGAAGGTGCGGAAGCCCATGGTCTGCAGCAGTTCCTGGCCGACCTGCACCTCGCGGGTGCGGTCGCCGCCGGGCTCCGGCGTCAGCGAGATACGGATGGTGTCGCCGATACCCTGCTGAAGCAGGATGCCGAGCGCGGCCGAGGACGCGACGATGCCCTTGGTGCCCATGCCGGCCTCGGTGAGACCGAGATGGATGGCGTAATCGGAACGAGACGCGAGGTCCTGGTAGACCGCGATGAGATCCTGCACCGCCGAGACCTTTGCGGAGAGGATGATGCGATCCTTGGGCATGCCGAGCTCTTCGGCGCGTGCAGCCGAGAGCAACGCCGACTGCACCATGGCCTCGCGCGTCACCGCGCGCACGTCGCGCGGATTGGGCAACGCGGCGTTCTCATCCATCAGCTTGGTCAGCAGCTCTTGGTCGAGCGAACCCCAATTGGCGCCGATGCGGACCGGCTTGCTGTTTTTGTTGGCGATCTCGATGATGTCGGCGAACTGGGTGTCGCGCTTGTCCTTGAAGCCGACATTGCCGGGATTGATGCGGTATTTGGCGAGCGCCTCGGCGCAGGCCGGATAGGCCGCGAGCAGCTTGTGGCCGATATAGTGGAAGTCGCCGATCAAGGGCGTGGTGATTCCACGCTTGGCCAGACCGTCGCGGATGTGCGGGACGGCGGCAGCCGCTTCCTCGCGGTCCACGGTGATGCGGACCATTTCGGAGCCGGCGCGCGCGAGCGCTGCGACCTGGGCAATGGTGCCGTCGATATCGGCGGTGTCGGTGTTGGTCATCGACTGCACGACGATCGGCGCACCGCCGCCCACCGTGACGTTGCCGACCTTGACCTGGGTGGTCTGATGCCGGGGCGCCGGGCCCGCGATGTCTGAATCGAGAGGGTTTTCGAGCTTGTTCATGGGGTCCAAATATCAGGTTTTGGTGACGTTCAGCAATGCATCAGGCAGCGCCGCAGCGGATTGACTGGGACGGTTAACCAGAAAAAGCCCAGCAATTACAAGGACAGCGGCCGCCCCGAAAGTCAGGTTCAGGTGATCGTGCATGATGAAATAGCTACCCACCACGCCAAACAAAGGGGTGATGAAGGTAAAAGCCGACAATTTGCTGGCCGAATAGGCCTTCACCAGCGCAAACCAAAGCGTGAACGTGGTTCCGACCACCCAGACCGCCTGGAAGGCCATCAGGGCGAACGACAGCGGCGACGGCGTGTGAGTGATGGATTCCCCGGACAACAAGGCGGCCGTCCCCAGGATCGGGATCGAGATCGCGACCTGGTAGCCGAGCGCCTTCTCTGGCGCGGCGAAGCGCAGCCGCGTACCCTTGGCGACCAGCGTGGTCGCCGCCCAGAGCGACGCGCCAAGCACGATCATGAGATCGCCGAGCAGCACGTGTGAATCGACATTGGCCTGCGGCACGCCGATCGCGAGCGCGACGCCGGCAAAGCTCACGGCCAGGCCCAGCCATTGCGTGCTGCCAAGGCGCTCGCCGAGCATCTGGTAGGAGCCGAGCGCGACGAAAAACGGCGCGGTGTAGAGGAACACCACCGCGCGGGATGCCGAGGTCAGGCGCAGGCCCTGGAAGATCAGCACGAACTCGATGCCGAACATCAGCCCGGCGATCAGGCCAGGCTTCCACGTGCCGTCACGCTCGAAGAATTTGACGCCGCGTAAGCTGCCGATGATGAACAGCACCGGCAGTGCGCCCATTGAACGGATCATCGCCTGCAGCATCGGTGGGATATCGGGCAGCACCAGCTTCACCGCGATCTGGTTGAAGGCCCAGGTCAGGCACAGCATGAGCATCAGGGCGATGGCCCCGGCACTGAGGGGGCGGGCGGCGGACGGGTTGGCTTGAGGTGAGGACATTTCTTCCCAAAATCCGGCTTTGCGCCGTTGTTGCTTCAAGACTTTTTCTGACAATGGGTGCAGACGCCCGTGATCTCCACCACGGACAGCTTTGGCGCGAAGCCTGACGCGCGCGCCGCGGCGTTGAGCTCCTTGGCAAAGGACCCCGACGGGATCTCGCCGACGAGACCGCAGCGCTCGCAGATCAGGAACGCGACCGCCGACGTCGCGTCGTGATCGTGGGCGGCGCAGGCGAGATAGGCGTTGCGGCTTTCGATGCGGTGCACGAGGCCGTTCGCCATCAAGAAATCGAGAGCGCGGTAGACCGTGATCGGCGCCGGCCGCGCCATCGACTTGGCGAGCTCGTCGATCACCTCATAAGCCCCAAGCGGGCGATGGCTGGAGAGCAGCGCGCCCAGCACCTGGCGGCGTATTGGCGTGAATTTCTGCGCCCGCTGCTCGCAAACCGCTTCGGCATGCGCCAGCGCGTCCGCGGTGCAGCGGCCGTGATCGTGGTCGGGCGTCGGAAATGCCGGCTTTGCGAGGGTCATCTGGCCCCGCTTCTAGCATTTCGGCTGGGGAACCCAAAGCACGACCGGCGCCGCGGCGGTCAGCCATGCTTTTGCTGCGGGACAGCATCGCGCTAATCCGCCATGAAATAATCATAAGCTTGCTTATTATATCCAAGCTTATTGGAGACCAAGCTTATGACCCGCGGGTCTGTCGACCAGAACTTCCTGTTCACGCTCGGCGAGTTGTACCGCCTCTTGCGCGTCTATGCCGACAAGGAAGCCTCGCGCTTCGGCATTACCCGCGCGCAATGGGCGGTGCTGGCCAAGGTCGAGCGCAGCGAGGGGATGAAACAATCGGAACTCGCCGAGTTGCTGGAGATGCAGCCGATCACGCTGACGCGGCTGATCGACAAGCTCTGCGACAGCGACTGGATCGAGCGCCGCAGCGATGCCTCGGACCGCCGCGTCAAGCGCCTGTATCTGAAGAAGGCCGGCCGTGCGCTGCTGGGCAAGATGAGCGGCCTGAAGTCGGAACTCACGGCGAACGCACTCGATGGCATCAGCCCGGCGGACGCCCACCGTCTCCTCACTCAACTCGAAACCATCAAAGAAAACGTGCGTAACGCGATCCAGACGTCCGGAGCGGAACAGGCGCGTAAGGAGCAGCGCTATGGCTGATCAGGTCCTCAAATTCCAGCCCGAGCAGAAAATCGATAGCGGCAAGCCGACCAAGAAGGCCGGCACCAACTCGCGCCGCCGCTTCATCGCCGGCCTGCGCCGCTATCGCCGCTTCCTGCTGATGGTTGTGCTGCCGATCGTTGCCGTCATTGCAGGCTTCACCTTCTATCTCAATGGCGGCCGCTATGTCGGCACCGACGACGCCTATGTCGGCGCGCAGAAGGTGCTGGTGACGCCCGACATCTCCGGCAAGATCCAGAAGGTCGTCGTCAAGGAGGGCCAGCTCGTCAAGCAAGGCGACGAACTGTTCGAGATCGATCCCGTGCCGTTCCGCCTCGCGGTGGACGAGGCCAAGGCGCAGCTGATGCAGGCGCAGTCGACCTATGACAACCTTCGCGCCAACATCAAGATCTACGGCGACATGCTCGATCTCGCCCAGAAGGGCGTCGACCTGAAGCAGCGCGATGTCGAGCGCAAGCAGGCGCTGGTGAAGAACAGCTACGGCTCGCAGCTCGATCTCGACAACGCCTCGAACGCGCTGGTCACGTCGGGCTCGATCGCACAATATGTCAAGCAGCAGATCTCGACCGCCAAGACCCAGCTGCTCGGCGACACCGATCTGCCGCTGGAGAAGTTCCCGCCCTACGCGCAGGCCAAGTCCAAGCTCGAGAACGCCGAGCGCAATCTCGACCACGCCGTGGTGCGCGCATCGATGGGCGGCATCGCGACCCAGGTCGAGCAGATCCAGCTCGGCCGCTACGTCACCGCCGGCACGCCGGTGTTCTCCATCATCGATGTTGCCCATCCCTGGGTCGACGCCAATCCGAAGGAGAGTGACCTCACCTACGTCACCGAAGGCCAGCCTGTGACCCTCGAAGTCGACGCGTTCCCGAACCACGTCTTCAAGGGCAAGATCGGCTCGCTCTCGCCCGGCACCGGCGCGCAATTCGCGATCCTGCCGCCGCAGAACGCCACCGGCAACTTCGTCAAGGTGGTGCAGCGCGTGCCGGTCCGGATCTATTTCGACGAGAGCGACAAATACGTGAAGAAGCTGAAGGCCGGCATGAGCGTCTATGCCACCATCGACACCGGCCACCAGCGTTCGCTCGCCGGCCTGCTCGGCCTGTCAGCGACCGCAAGCCAAGACAAAGACCAGGACTAAGCCGATGTCCGGCCCCAATGCCAGCCTGATGGTCCCCGGCATGCGCCGGAACATGGTGACGATCTGCGCCATGACGGCGACCATCATGCAGGCGCTGGATACGACGATCGCCAACGTTGCGCTGCCCTACATGCAGGGCACGCTGTCGGCCTCACAGGACCAGATCAACTGGGTGCTGACCTCCTACATCGTCGCCGCCGCGATCATGACCGCACCGGTGGGGTGGATCTCCAATCGCTTCGGCCGCAAGCGCATCTTCATCGGCTGTGCAGCCGGCTTCACGCTGGCGTCCGTGCTGTGCGGACTCGCCCAGGACATCAACCAGATGGTGCTGTTCCGCCTGCTGCAAGGCGTGTTCGGCGCGGCGCTGGTGCCGCTGTCGCAGTCGGTGATGCTCGATTATTACACGCTCCAGGAACGCGCCACCGCGATGTCGATCTGGGGCATGGGCGTGATGATGGGGCCGATCATGGGGCCGTCGTTAGGCGCCTGGTTGACCGAGACCTACTCCTGGCACTGGGTGTTCTTCGTCAACCTGCCGTTCGGCGCGATTACCGTGCTCGGGCTCGGCGTCTTCATGGACGAGACCGACAAGAATCGCAGCCTGAAGTTCGACTGGTTCGGCTTCGCCGCGCTGGCGATCGGCATCGGCGCACTGCAGCTCGCACTGGACCGCGGCGAGCAGCTCGACTGGTTCGAGTCGGTCGAGATCGTGACCGAGTTCATCGTCTCAGGCGTCGCCTTCTATTACTTCTTCGCCCACTCGTTCACGACATCGCGGCCGTTCATCCAGTTCGCGCTATTTCGGGATCGCAACTTCCTCACCGGCTGCATCTTCATGACCGTGATGGGCCTGGTGCTGTACTCGACCATGGCACTGGCCTCGCCCTACCTGCAAAACGTCATCGGCTATCCCATCATGACCGCCGGCGGGCTGCTTGCGAGCCGCGGCTTCGGCACCTTCTTCGCCATGATGATGGTCGGCCGTATCATGCGCTACATCGAGGCCCGCACGCTGATCATCTGCGGCCTGACGCTGACGGCGGCCTCGCTGTTCCAGATGACCGGCTGGACCGACCAGACCCAAGTGCCGGAGATCGTCATCGTCAGCGTGATCCAGGGCTTCGGATTCGGCCTCGTCTTCGTGCCGCTCTCGACGGTCGCATTCCTGACGCTGCCGAATCATCTGCGCACGGATGGCACCTCGATGCTGACGCTGCTGCGAAATGTCGCAAGCTCGGTCGGCATCTCGATCGTGATCGCCCAGCTGACGCAGGGCACGCGCAAGACCTATGCGATCCTGTCCGAGTACATCAACCCGTTCAACCACGCGCTGCAGATGCCGGATGTCCGCGGCATGATCAACCTCTCCACCGATGCCGGCCGTGCCATGGCCGACCGCATGGTCAGCGTGCAGGCGCAGATCATTGCGTTCGCGCACGACTATATGCTGGTGATGATCTTCATCCTCTGCACCATTCCGCTGGCGCTGATGATCGGCTCGACCAAGGCGTCGCTGCGCAAGCAGGTGGCGGGACCGGAACATGCGGTGATGGAGTAGTTGGCTACAACAGCTCCTCGCACCCCAAATCCTCGACCGCCATCATCACCCGCTCCAGATTGTTCCACCAAATCCCCGGCGGGATGTTGATGCTCCATTGCCAGACCGGTTTGGTGATGTGCCAGAGCACCGACAAGCGATAATCCTGGTCGAGCGCGCCGCGCGTGTAACCGGCTACCCCATGCGCGAGTAGTGTCTCGTGATAGCGGTTGAGCAGCGTCCGCTCGAGCGCCTGCCGCCGCTCCGGATACCATTGGATCGCCATCATGTAGGCGAGGTCGCTGGTGGCCACGTTGATGCCCCACAGGTCGAAATCGAAGATGCGTACGGTGTTCGCGACGCCGGCACGCGGCAGCAGAAAATTCCAGGTATGCGCATCGCCGTGAGTGATCGTGACGTGGCGGCGCGAATGGTAGCGCTGGGATAGCCGGGCCGACTGCTCGATGAGACGACGGTAGAGGATACGTCGCTCCTCGCTGAGGCGGTCGCCGAGCTGATCGGCGAAGCGGTCATAGTGACCGGCGAATGCCTCCATGCGCGTCGCGCTGTCCTCGGTGCTCGCCCAGGTGCCAACGGTCTCGCCGAGGCCCGCATGATTCCACCACGCCGCATGCATGCGCGCCAACGTCGTCACAATGGCCATCGCCTGATCGCGCGACGGCGGCAGCGTCGGTACCGTCGCGAGTTCATGGCTATCGGTGAGGTCTTCGAGCAGGAGATGCCAGGCCCCGCTTTCCTCGTCGAAATGCCCATCGAAGCAGCGCGGCACAAGTCCTGGCAGCATGTTCGGCACGAGCTGCGTGTAAAAGGCCACTTCGTGCTCGCCGCGATCTGCAAGTGTCTTGGCGAAGTGAGCATGCGGCGTCTTCAGGATCAGCGATTGCGGGGCACCAGTGGATTCCCCGACATAGCGCAGGCCGATCCGAACGATATGTGACACCACCGTGTCCCGCTCATGCAGCACCTTCACCTCGCGCACGGCGCCGGCGTCCAGCGCGCCGGCTTTGCGCAGTGCGGCTGTGAGGTAACTGGGCTCAGCGACCGCCGGCAGTTGTGAGGATGTCATGAGCGCCCCCCGGTGCTGCAGCCATTCTGCATGATCACCCGGGGAAGCGCCAGCAGCATCGGCCGCCGGACGTGGCGGCCTGGTGGCCTCACACGTCGAAGAACACGGTCTCGTTGTCGCCCTGCAGGCGCAGGTCGAGGCGATAGACCGGCTTGCCGGCCTCGCGCACCGCGATCAACGTGACCCGGCGGTCGGCCGGTACCAATCCCAGCACGGGATCGGCGGCGTTGCCGGCCTCGTCGCTGAAATAGATGCGGGTGTAGAGATGCCGCAGCATGCCGCGCGCGAACACCGCCAGAACGATGTGCGGCGCCTGCGGCTTGCCGTCGGGATCGGGCACCGCACCCGGCTTGATGGTGTCGAACGAATAATGGCCGTCCTTGTCGGTGCCGCAGCGGGCGAAGCCGCGGAAGCTGGCATTCGGCAATGCGCGCTTGTCCTGCGGATCGGCGTAGCGGCCTTGCGCGTCCGCCTGCCAGATCTCCAGCATGGCGTCAGGCACGACGACGCCATCGCCGTCGAACGCCCGGCCCTCGATGCGGACACGATCACCGGTGACGTCGGGCGTCAGCGTCGAGTTGGTGAAGGCGTCGTTCCAGGCGTAATCGCCCGTCGGCGTCAGGCCGTATTTGAAGAACGGACCGACGGTCTGCGATGGGGTGATCCCGTTGGGTTTGCCAGAGGGCTTCACAGAGTCCTGCACGTTAGTGGTTCTCCATGGGGGTGGCGTTCTTGCCGCGCAGCACGATGTCGAAGCGATAGCACAGCGCCCATTCGGGCTTGGTATTCTCCAGGTCGAACGACGAGACCATGCGCATCCGCGCCTTCTCGTCCGGCACCGAGTTGAAAATCGGGTCGAACGGGAACAGCGGGTCGCCCGGGAAATACATCTGCGTCACCAGGCGCGTGACGAACGAATGGCCGAACACCGAAAGATGGATATGAGCAGGGCGCCAGGCATTGTGGTGATTGCCCCAGGGGTAGGCGCCGGGCTTGATCGTGACGAAGCGATAGTAACCGGAGGCGTCGCTCTGGGTGCGGCCCGCGCCCGTAAAATTGGGATCGAGCGGCGCCGGATGCTGGTCGCGGACATGGACGTAGCGGCCGCAGGCATTGGCCTGCCAGATCTCGACCAGTGAGTTCGGCACGCCGCGGCCATCTTCGTCACGGACATGGCCGTGCACGATGATGCGCTCGCCGAGCGGCTCGCCCTTGTGCTGGGTGGTGAGGTCATTGTCGCCGTCCCGCACGGTCTCGTGGCCATAGACCGGGCCGGTCAGTTCCGACAGCGTGTGGCGCATCGGGATCAAGGGCTTGCTCGGCGCGCGCTTGATCGAACTCTTGTATTCGGGCGACAGCGGCAGCGGATGCGCCTTGTTGCTGTCGACGGGATAGATGAATGTCATTGGCGAACTCCTCCCCGGCCATTTTGGGCCAGCCGGTCAACCTTTCCGCCAATCATTATAGAATATAACTAATCTAGGGAAGCAGGTTTGGCGGGCGTCCTGCCCCTCCAGCGCGCTATTTGATCGGCGGACGCGGCAGCACGGCTTCCCCGGCCTCGAGCCGGTAGCTGTGGTCAAGCGAATACCATGGCGTCGAAACGTCAGGCGCGGTCGGATGCGGCGTCTCGTGGCGCACGAACTGGCCGATCAGGGCTTGTGTCACGCCGAACTGCACGTCGCTGTCGATATGGGGGTCGTTGGGATCGTAGACCTGCGAGATCAGCACCTTGAATCCCGGCTTGAAGACCAGGGCATGCAGATGCGCGGGACGGTACGGGTGCCGGCTCTGCGCCTTGAGCAGGCGGCCGACCACGCCATCGGTCGGAATCGGATAGCCGACCATCATCACCGAGCGAAAAGAGAAGCGCCCGTCCTGATCGGTCGTGAACTTGCCGCGCAGGTTCATGTCGGCCTGCTCGGGGTCCTGGTTCTCATACAGCCCGACGGGCGAGGCGTGCCAGACATCGACCTCAGCGCCCGCGACAGGGCGGCCGTCTTTGTCGACGACACGGCCGTTGACGAACAGCGGCGCACCCGGTGTCTCGGAGCGGACGATCGATCCGCCGTTCTCCACCCGCGGCGAATTCAGCCGCCAGAACGGCCCGAGCAGCGACTGATCGGTTTCGGTATTGCCCTGATCGCCATTGTTGAGCAGGCAGACCAGCGGCGAGACGCCGAGCGAGCCCGCCATCAGCACGACTTCGTTATGCGTGTCGGTGGTCAGCTTGCCGAGTTCGGCAATCA
Organism: Bradyrhizobium diazoefficiens; assembly: GCF_016616885.1. Taxonomy (NCBI): domain Bacteria; kingdom Pseudomonadati; phylum Pseudomonadota; class Alphaproteobacteria; order Hyphomicrobiales; family Nitrobacteraceae; genus Bradyrhizobium; species Bradyrhizobium diazoefficiens. The sequence continues at coordinate 7,998,346 of NZ_CP067102.1, forward strand.
CAGCGGTGGCGTCGCGGAACTCCTTCTCGGTCAGGCGCACGTCGCGGACGAAGCCGTGCAGGTGCTTGACCAGCGAGACCATGATCTGCCGCATCCGCGGATCGGATGTCTGTTCCATCACAGCAAGTGCTGCAGCCGTGATGTCCTGCTCGCGCTCGATGATCATGGCACTATCTCTCCCCGGTCATTCCGGGGCAGCCCGAAGGGCTGAACCCGGAACCTCGAGATCCCGGATTCCGCTCTAGCGAGCGGCTCCGGGATGACGAGACGCTCCGCGTCTCGTCAATTCAGCTTCTCGATCGCAACGGCAACGCCCTGGCCCACGCCGACGCACATGGTGGCGAGCGCGAGCTTGCCGCCGCGCTTCTCCATGCCGTGGACCGCGGTGAGCGCGAGGCGGGCGCCGCTCATGCCGAGCGGATGGCCGAGCGCGATGGCGCCGCCATGCGGATTGACGAAATCCGCATCGTCGGCGACGCCGAGCTGGCGCATGCAGGCGATGCCCTGCGAGGCGAAAGCTTCATTGAGCTCGATCAGGTCGAAATCGGTGATCTTCTTGCCCAGACGCTCCATCAGCTTGCGGGTCGCGGGCACGGGACCGATGCCCATGATCCGCGGCGGAACGCCGGCCGAAGCGAGGCCGAGAATGCGGGCGCGCGGCGTCAGGCCATGCTTCTTCACGGCAGCTTCCGAGGCCAGGATCATCGCGGCGGCGCCGTCATTGACGCCGGACGCATTGCCGGCGGTCACGGTGCCGGGATTGCGCACGATCGGCTTGAGCTTGGCGAGAGCTTCGAGCGTGGTCTCGGGACGCGGATGCTCGTCCTTGTCGATGGTAACAGGACCGGCCTTGCCGCCGGGAATGGTGATCGGGATAATCTCTTCGGCGAAATAGCCGGCTGCGATCGCCGCACCTGCGCGCTGCTGCGAGCGGATGGCGAAGCCATCCTGGTCGGCGCGCGAGACCTGGAATTCCTCGGCGACGTTCTCGCCGGTTTCCGGCATGGCATCGACGCCATACTGCGCCTTGAGCAGCGGATTGATGAAGCGCCAGCCGATCGTGGTGTCGAAGATTTCGGCGGAGCGCGAGAAGGCTTCCTGCGCCTTGCCCATCACGAAGGGCGCGCGGGTCATGGATTCGACGCCGCCGGCAATCGCAAGCTCGATCTCGCCGGAGCGGATGGCGCGGCCTGCCGCACCGACAGCATCGAGGCCGGAGGCGCAGAGCCGGTTCAATGTCTGGCCGGGAACCGAGTCCGGCAGCCCCGCGAGCAGCAGCGCCATGCGCGCGACGTTGCGGTTGTCCTCACCGGCCTGATTGGCGCAGCCGAAGAACACTTCGTCCACCTGCGCCCAGTCGAGATTGGGGTGTTTTGCCATCAGCGCCTTGATGGGCGCGGCGGCCAGATCGTCGGCGCGCACCTTGGCAAGCGAGCCGCCAAAACGGCCGATCGGGGTCCGCACGGCATCGCAGATAAAGACGTCACGCATCGTTGTTCTCCCTGAATGCCGCGGCTCGGCCGAAATTCGTTAATGTCGGCGGAGTTTTAGGAGGGCACCCGCGGCAGGTCAATTGACGGTTTCCTGCGTATTCCCGGGGGTGCGCACACCGCTAGCGCATGCCGCGGTGCGGACAACGTGGAAAACCTGCCCTTCCCGGCCAAAGCGATAGGAGCGAGGGGCGAAATTTTGTAGGTTGCGCCGCCTTGGAGCGCGGTCAGGACCGCGCTCCAAGATTCTTGTTTTGACGCGTTTTCTTCACGCGAACCGGTACCCCACTTCACTCGAAAACGCTCTAATGACGATGCAACAGCCCATTCCCGTACCGCTCCCCGACGAAGCGCCCGCGCCGCAGGCAGAAGCCGCCGCGCGCGTCACGCCAATGATGGAACAGTACCTGGAGATCAAGGCGTCACGTCAGGGCCTGCTGCTGTTCTACCGGATGGGCGATTTCTATGAGCTGTTCTTCGAGGACGCCGAGATCGCCTCGAAGACTCTCGGCATCGTGCTGACCAAGCGCGGCAAGCATCAGGGCAACGATATTCCGATGTGCGGCGTGCCGGTCGAGCGCTCCGAGGATTATCTGCACCGACTGATCAGTGCCGGCCACCGGGTCGCCGTGTGCGAGCAGACCGAGGATCCCGCCGCCGCCAAAGCGCGCGGCAACAAGAGCGTCGTGCGCCGCGGCGTGGTGCGGCTGGTCACGCCGGGCACGCTGACGGAAGACACGCTGCTCGATGCGCGCGCCAACAATTATTTGCTGGCGATTGCGCGAGCGCGCTCGTCGGCCGGCGGCGACCGTTTCGGGCTTGCCTGGATCGACATCTCGACTGCCGAGTTCACGGTGACGGAAGTTTCGGGCGGTGAGCTCGCCGCGACGCTGGCGCGCATCAACCCGAACGAGGCCATCGTCACCGACGCGCTTTATAGCGATAACGAGCTCGGACAAACCTTGCGCGAGCTGCCGGCGGTGACCCCGGTGACCCGCGACGTCTTCGACGGCGCCACCGCCGAGAAGCGGCTTTGCGACTACTTTGCCGTCGCGACCATGGATGGGCTGGCGCAGCTCTCGCGGCTGGAGGCTACGGCTGCTGCCGCCGCCGTCACCTATGTCGACCGCACCCAGGTCGGCAAGCACCCGCCGCTGTCGCCGCCCGCACGCGAAGCCTCGGGCGCGACCATGGCGATCGATCCCGCCACCCGGGCCAACCTCGAGCTGACGCGGACGCTTGCCGGCGAACGCCGCGGCTCGCTGCTCGATGCCATCGATTGCACGGTGACCTCGGCCGGCTCGCGCCTGCTGGCGCAACGGCTCGCCGCGCCTTTGACCGACGCACCGGCGATCGCGCGGCGGCTCGATGCCGTCAGCGCCTTCGTCGCGGATTCGGCCACACGCGAGGACATCCGCAGCATTCTGCGTGGCGCGCCTGACATGTCGCGGGCGCTCGCCCGTCTCTCGGTCGGCCGTGGCGGCCCGCGCGACCTCGCGGGCTTGCGCGATGGCATCGTCGCCGCCGATCAGGTGCTGGCCCGCCTCGGCGAGCTCGACCAGCCGCCGCAGGAGATCGCCGCCGTCATGGCGGCGCTCAAGCGTGCCTCGCGCGAGCTCGCAGCCGAATTGGCTCGTGCGCTCGACGAGCAACTGCCGCTGATCAAGCGCGACGGCGGCTTCGTTCGTGCCGGCTACGAGCCGGCCCTTGATGAAGCGCGAAACCTGCGCGATGCCTCCCGCCTCGTGGTCGCCTCGATGCAGGCGCGCTACGCCGACGTGACCTCCGTCAAGGGTCTCAAGATCCGTCACAACAACGTGCTGGGCTATTTCGTCGAGGTCACCGCGCAGCACGGCGACAAGCTGATGTCGGCGCCGCTGAACGCGACCTTCATCCATCGCCAGACCTTGGCGGGCCAGGTGCGCTTCACGACCTCGGAGCTGGGCGAGATCGAAGCCAAGATCGCGAACGCCGGCGACCGTGCGCTCGGGCTCGAGCTCGACATCTTCGAACGCCTCTGCGCCAAGGTGCTCGAGATCAGCGACGATCTGCGCGCTGCTGCGCAAGGCTTTGCGCTGCTCGATGTCGCGACGTCGCTCGCCAAGCTCGCGGTCGATGAAAACTATGTGCGGCCCGAAGTCGATGGCTCGCTCGGCTTTGCCATCGAGGCCGGCCGCCATCCCGTGGTCGAGCAAGCCCTGAAGCGCAACGGCGAGCCGTTCATTGCGAACGCCTGCGATCTCTCGCCGGCGCCAGCGCAGAAATCCGGCCAGCTCTGGTTGCTGACCGGTCCAAACATGGCGGGTAAGTCGACCTTCCTACGCCAGAACGCGCTGATTGCGCTGCTCGCACAGATCGGCAGCTTCGTTCCGGCGACGCGCGCACGGATCGGCATCATCGACCGGCTGTTCTCGCGCGTCGGCGCCGCCGACGATCTCGCGCGCGGCCGCTCCACCTTCATGGTGGAGATGGTCGAGACCGCTGCAATCCTCAACCAGGCCGGGGAGCGCGCGCTGGTGATCCTGGACGAGATCGGCCGCGGCACCGCGACCTTCGACGGTCTCTCGATCGCGTGGGCTGCGATCGAGCATCTGCACGAGAACAACCGCTGCCGCACGCTGTTCGCGACGCACTATCACGAGCTGACCGCGCTCTCGGCAAAGCTGCCGCGCATGTTCAACGCAACAGTGCGGGTGAAGGAGTGGCAGGGCAACGTCGTGTTCCTGCACGAGGTGCTGCCGGGTTCGGCGGACCGCTCCTACGGCATCCAGGTCGCGAAGCTCGCCGGCCTGCCGCCAGCCGTGATCACGCGCGCGAAATCCGTGCTGGCAAAACTCGAAGCCCAGGACCGCGGCCAGACTGCCCGCGCGCTCGCCGACGATTTGCCGCTGTTCGCCGTGCCCTCGCGCGCCGCCGCAGAAGCCGCGCCGCCGACCGAAGCGGAGCTCTTGATGGACGCAGTGAAGGCGCTCCACCCCGACGAGATGTCGCCGCGCGAGGCGCTGGATGCGTTGTATGCGCTGAAGGCCAAGCTGCCGAAGCAGTAAAGGTGCCGTAGGTGGGTTGCGAAGCCACCCTACGAGGCCGCCACCGCCAACCGCTTCCTTCGCCCCATCCACCATAGCGTCAGATTCCAAACGATGCAGGTCGCAAGCGCGAGGCTGAGGCCTATCGCCGAGCCGAAGTTTACGGCTCCCACATGCACCACCGCGATCGCCATGCCGAAGCCGAGCAGGCCCCAGGCGGAGTTGGCGAGCACGGCGGCGGTCGGCGGGCCGCCGATGCGGGGATGCAGGATCACCATCATGCTGGTGAAGACGATCGGGTAAAGCGCGATGACGCCGGAGACGCGCGGGCCGACCCAGCCCGAGGTCGAAACCACGATCGCGACGAGGGCTGCGACCAGCGAGGCGCGGAATGGAATGTCGTACCAGCGGCGCGTCACCAGCGGCATCTTCACATGGCGGTACTGTGCAAGCAACGGAATGCAGATGCCGAAGGCGATCAGGTTGACGGCGAGCCCGGCCATCAAGGTCCAGTCGAACAGACGGATGATGGACGCCAGCACGATCCACACCGCTACCGCGCTTCCGACACTGACGGCAAAGCTATGCCGCTGCGCCAGCACGACGTAAGTCAGCGCCAGCAAGATCGTTGCCGCGTTGACCGGAAGGCTCGACAGCGCCCCCTGCGCAATGAAGGCAGCGTCATGGTCGATCGCGAGGAAGACATAGGAAGGCCCTGCCGAGATTGGCAGCGTCGCCACCAGCGCATCGATCACCGGGCCGGAGCGCTCGGTAATCACAGACGCCGACACCACGAAGGCAGCCGCAACCGCCATACGCAGCAGAAGGAAGAGGATGTAGGACAGTTCCGCAGGCATTTTGTTCTTCTTGCCTTCCCCTCAACGGGGAAGGTGGCAGCTACATCCGCTGCATCGACACCGAAACCTTCGGACCGTTCTTGATGGTCTGATAGACCACGCAATAGCGCTCGGTGAGCTTCAGCAGCAGATCGAGCTTGTCCTGCGGCGCATCGGTGTCCACTTCAAAGCGCAGGCGGATCTCGGCGAAGCCGACCGGGGTCTCCTTGTCGATGCCGAGCGTGCCGCGAAAATCGAGATCACCCTCGGCGTAGACGTTGCCGGTCTTGAGCGGCACCTCGATCGCAGTCGCGACCGATTTCAGCGTAACGCCGGCACAGGCGACCAACGCTTCCAGCAGCATGTCGCCGGAGCAGAGCTCGAGGCCGGAGCCGCCGGTGGCCGGATGCAGGCCAGCCATCGCGATCGCGCGGCCGGTCTCGACCTTGCAAGCGATGCCTTCGCTGTCGGTCGAGCCCTTGGCCTTCAGCGTGATCATCGCGGTCGTGGGATCGGTCTTGTAGCGTTCCTTGATCGGGGCCTGCATCTGGCGCAGTTCTGCGGCGTCCATTCTTGATCCCTCCCGGCACGTCATTACCTGACAAGCGGGTATAGAAGGCGATCCGTTTGGTGTCAGCCTCCGATTAATGGATGCTGCCATGAGCAGCCCGGGCGAGGGCTCAAAAAGTTAAGAAAGTCATTACGTTATGGTAGCGCCGAGGCGACGCTCGCGGATGCCCAATGCGGCCAACCGGGCCCGTCCACGGCTCATTTGAACAATGGCGGGTGACAGCGCCTGTCACCTCTTATATCCGGTGAGACATGGACAGCGTTGCGACCGAGCACAAGCCACAGGTGGATGATCGCTTCGACACCGCGCGGATCACCGCCGCGGTCGATGCGCTTGCCGAAAAGCATCAGGGCCGCGAGGACACGTTCCGCACCGCGACCGCGCAACTGCTCAAGGCCGAGCTGATTGCCGCGCGCGCCGCAGCGCAGGCAATCCTGCTGAAGGACCGCCATGGCCGCCGCTGCGCCGAGCGGCTGTGCCATGTGCAGGACGAGATCATCCGCATCCTCTATTCGGCCGCGACCCGTCATCTCTACCGCTCCCCGATTCCGAGCGGCGCGGAACGCATGGCGGTGGTGGCAACCGGCGGCTATGGCCGCGGCCTGATGGCCCCCGAGTCCGACATCGATCTCTTGTTCATCCTTCCCTACAAGCAGACTGCCTGGGGCGAGCAGGTCGCCGAAGCCATTCTCTATTGTCTCTGGGACATGGGGCTGAAGGTCGGCCACGCCACGCGCTCGGTCGATGAATCGATCCGGCAAGCGCGCGGCGACATGACCATTCGCACCGCGATCCTGGAGACGCGCTTCCTCACCGGCGACCAGCCGCTCTACGACGAGCTGGTCGCCCGCTTCGACAAGGAAGTGGTGCAGGGCACCGCGTCCGAATTCGTCACCGCAAAACTCGCCGAGCGCGAGGAGCGGCATCGCCGTGGCGGCCAGTCGCGCTATCTGGTCGAGCCCAACGTCAAGGACGGCAAGGGCGCGCTTCGCGACCTGCACACGCTGTTCTGGATCGCAAAATACGTCTATCGCGTCCGCGATACCGACGAGCTCGCCGAGCGCGGCGTGTTCGACGCGCAGGAATACCGCACGTTCCGGCGCTGCGCCGACTTTCTCTGGTCAGTGCGCTGCAACCTGCATTTCTACTCCGGCCGCGCCGAAGAGCGCCTCTCCTTCGATCTCCAGCGCGAGATCGCGGTCCGGCTCGGCTATACCTCGCATCCCGGCATGCAGGACGTCGAGCGCTTCATGAAGCACTACTTCCTGGTCGCCAAGGAAGTCGGCAACCTCACCGCCATCCTTTGCGCTAAGCTCGAGGACCAGCAGGCCAAGCCTGCACCGGTGCTGAGCCGGATGATGGCGCGGCTTCGCCCTACGCCGGTGAAGCGGCGCGTCCCTGACAGCGACGACTTCATTGTCGACAATAACCGCATCAACGTCGCCGCACCCGACGTCTTCAAGCACGATCCGGTCAATCTGATCCGCATCTTCCGCCTGGCGCAGAAGAACAACCTCGCCTTCCACCCGGACGCGATGCGCGACGTGACGCGCTCGCTCGGCCTGATCAACGCGCAGATGCGCGAGAATCCCGAGGCCAACCGGCTGTTCATGGAGATCCTGACCTCCGACAACGCCGAGATCGTGCTGCGGCGAATGAACGAGACCGGCGTGCTCGGCCATTTCATCCGCGCCTTCGGCAAGATCGTCTCGATGATGCAGTTCAACATGTATCATCACTACACCGTCGACGAGCATCTGATCCGCTGCGTCGGCTTTCTCCAGGACATCGAGCGCGGCGGCATCGAGGAGTTCACGCTTGCCAGCGACCTGATGCGCAAGATCCGACCCGAGCATCGTTCGGTGATCTACATCACGACGCTGCTGCACGACATCGCCAAGGGCCGGCCCGAGGATCATTCGATCGCAGGCGCCAAGGTGGCGCGCCGGCTCTGCCCACGGCTCGGCTTCAGCGCGGCCGACACCGAGCTCGTGGCCTGGCTGATCGAGGAGCATCTCACGATGTCCACGGTCGCGCAGTCGCGCGATCTCTCCGACCGCAAGACGATCGAGAATTTCGCCGCCGTGGTGCAGTCGGTCGAGCAGATGAAGCTGCTCACGATCCTGACCACCGCCGATATCCGCGGTGTTGGTCCGGGTGTGTGGAACGGCTGGAAGGCGCAGCTTCTGCGCTCGCTTTATTACGAGACCGAACCGGTGCTGACCGGCGGCTTCTCGGAGGTCGACCGCGGCAAGCGCCTCACGGCCGCTTACGCCGAATTCCGGCACGCCTTCGCTGAATGGCCGGCGGACGAGCTCGATGCCTATGTCGGCCGCCATTATCCGGCCTATTGGCTCAAGGTCGAGCTGCCGCGCAAAATTCGCCATGCCCGCTTCGTCCGCTCCAGCGAGCAGGCCGGCCACAAGCTCGCGATCAATGTCGGCTTCGACGAGGTGCGCGGCGTCACGGAGCTGACGATCTTCGCCGCTGATCATCCCTGGCTGCTGTCGATCATCGCCGGCGCCTGCGCTTCGGCCGGCGCCAACATCGTCGACGCCCAGATCTACACCACCACCGACGGCCGCGCGCTGGACACGATCTCGATCTCGCGGGAATACGACCGCGACGAGGACGAGGGCCGGCGCGCCACGCGCATCGGCGAGATGATCGAGGACGTGCTGGAAGGCAAGCTGCGCCTGCCCGAAGTGGTGGCGCGGCGCACCGTGCGCAGCAAGGCACGTCCCTTCGTGATCGAGCCGGAGGTGACCATCAACAACCAATGGTCCGACCGCTACACCGTGATCGAGGTGTCAGGCCTCGACCGCCCCGGCCTGCTCTACGAGCTGACCACCGCAATCTCCAAGCTCAACCTCAACATCGCCTCGGCCCATGTCGCGACCTTCGGCGAGCGTGCCCGCGACGTGTTCTACGTCACCGACCTGCTCGGCGCGCAAATCAACGCGCCGACCCGCCAGGCCGCGATCAAGAGCGCGTTGACCCATGTGATGGCCGGCGACAAGGCGGTTCAGCCGGCGGCGTGAGCGGAGCCTAAACCTCTACGCCCTCATGCCGCAGCAGCCAGCGCTTACGCTCCAGGCCACCGCCATATTTCACCAGCGAGCCATCGGCGCCGATCAGCCGATGGCACGGCAGCACCACGCTGATCGGGTTGGAGCCGTTGGCATGGCCGACGGCGCGAATGGCTTTCGGCATGTCGATCTTTGCGGCGAGCGCGCCGTAGCTCATCGTGGTGCCGACAGGGATTTTCGCAAGCGCCGTCCAAACCTTCTGCTGGAACGGTGTGCCGGCGATGCGCCATTCGATTCGCGCGAGCTGACCGAGATCACCCTCGAAGTAAGCCGACAGCGCCACCTTCATCGCCGTCGGCGCAGGCCGATCAACCAGATCGACCGCGCCGTGATGCAAACGCAGAAGTTCGCGCATGCGGTGCTCGTAATCGTCCCAGTCGAGCGCGCGCAACGCGCCGTCGGCATCGGTGACGAGCAACGCGATCCCGATCGGCGTCGCCAGGCGATCGAGGCCGAAACGTTCAGGAGTCCTGGTTGGTCGAGCAGCCATTTACGACACCTTGCATCGAAACACGCTTCGCACTTTCCATGCCGGCCATGCTACCGTCCACCCGAAAGCTGACGCTTTGGGGGCTCAACTTGATTCTCATCGCCAATATCCTGGTGGCACTTGTCGCCGCACTGCACGCTTACTTCCTGATCCTTGAGATGTTCCTCTGGGACAAGCCGCAGGGCTTGAAGGTTTTCCGCAATACGCCCGAGAAGGCCGAGATCACGAAAGTGCTGGCCGCCAATCAGGGCCTCTATAACGGCTTCCTCGTCGCCGGCCTGATCTGGGGTCTCGTCCACGGCAATCCGGCCTTCGCATTCCAGATCAAGGTGTTCTTCCTGCTCTGCGTGATCGTTGCCGGCGCCTATGGTGCGGCGACCGTCAGTACGCGCATCCTGATCGTGCAGGCACTACCGGCGGCGATTACGCTGGCTGCGCTGTTCCTGGCCTGAGCTTCTTGGCCTAAGACCTTAGCCTGAGACGCTACGGCGCAGCGCCGCGATCCTTGCGCGGCCCCTCGCGTTCCTCCACACTCTTCGGCAGCGATGGCGACCGTTGCAAGCAACGGGAAAAGACCGTCGACCGGAAAATTCCGTCAGGAGGAACAACCCAACATGAAGACTCGCAGAGCCTATCTGGCTGCCACGGCAGCGCTCGCCTTCGCGTTCTCCGTCAGCCAAGTCTTCGTAGGTCAAGCCCTCGCCCAGAAGAAATACGACACCGGCGCGAGCGACACCGAGATCAAGATCGGCCAGACCGTGCCGTTCTCCGGCGCCTATTCCGTCTACGCCAATATCGGCAAGACACAGGCCGCTTACTTCAAGATGATCAACGATCAGGGCGGCATCAACGGCCGCAAGATCAACCTGATCCAGTATGACGACGCCTATTCGCCGCCGAAGACCGTCGAGCAGGTGCGCAAGCTCGTCGAAGGCGACGAAGTGCTGTTCACCTTTCAGATCATCGGCACCGCGGCGAACGCCGCCGTGCAGAAATATCTCAACGGCAAGAAGATCCCGCAGCTCCTCGCGTCGACCGGCGCTGCGCGCTTCAACGATCCGCAAAACTATCCGTGGACCATCGCGTATAATCCCAACTACGTGTCCGAGGGACGGATCTACGCCAAGTACATTCTGAAGGAGCATCCCAACGCCAAGATCGGCGTGCTCTACCAGAACGACGACATGGGCCGTGACTATCTCGCCGGTCTGAAGAGCGGCCTCGGCGACAAGGCCGCCGGCATGATCGTCGGCGAGGTCTCCTACGAGGTCACCGATCCGACGGTGGATTCGCAGGTGGTCAAGCTGAAGTCGTTGGGCGCCGATCTTTTCTACGATGCCTCGACACCGAAGTTCGCGGCGCAGGCGATCAAGAAGGTCGCCGAGCTCGGCTGGACGCCGGTGCATATCCTCGACATCAATGCGAGCCCGATCTCGGCGACACTGAAGCCGGCCGGTCTCGACATCTCCAAGGGCATCATCTCGACGCAGTATGGCAAGGAGCCGGGTGATCCGCAGTGGAAGGACGATCCGGGCGTGAAGGCCTTCTTCGCCTTCATGGACAAATATTTCCCCGAAGGCGACAAGCTCAACACCGTCAACACCTACGCCTATTCGGTGGCCGAGCTGCTGACGCAGGTGCTGAAGCAATGCGGCGACGACCTGTCGCGAGAGAACGTGATGAAGCAGGTCGCCAACATCAAGGACTTCACGCCGAGCTTCGCGCTGCCCGGTATCAAGATCAACACCGGGCCGAACGACTACCGCGTCAACAAGCAGATGCAGATGATGAAGTTCAACGGCGAGCGCTGGGAGCTGTTTGGCCCGATCATCGAGGACAACGGACCGGCGGGTTAGCGACTGCGTAGGATGGGTTAGCGTCAGCGTAACCCACCCCTTTGGCATCCGCGGCAACAAAAGTGGTGGGTTACGCCCAGCGGACTGCGCTTCGCGCGGCCGCAAGGCTAACCCACCCTACAAATTTGCACCCTACGAACGGCCACCACCTCCCCACCTTGCGTAGCAGCAACGCCTCCTCCACACTCGCCCTCAGCGATGGCACCGGACGCACAGTGCGCCCGGGAGACCATTGGCGATAACAGACTGAGGAAATTGCGAATGAGGAATGGAATTTTGCATCTGGCCACGGCAACGGCGCTGACCCTGGCGCTGTCGGTCTCAGCGGCCAATGCCCAGAAGAAATATGATCCGGGCGCGACCGACACCGAGATCAAGGTCGGACAGACCATGCCGTTTTCAGGACCGGCGTCGGCCTATTCGTCGATCGGCAAGACCCAGGCCGCCTATTTCAAGATGATCAACGACCAGGGCGGCATCAATGGTCGCAAGATCAATCTGATCCAGTATGACGACGCCTATTCGCCACCGAAAGCCGTGGAGCAGATTCGCAAGCTCGTCGAGAGCGACGAGGTGCTGCTGACGTTCCAGATCATCGGCACGCCCGTGAACGCGGCCGTCCAGAAATATCTCAATTCCAAGAAGGTGCCGCAGCTGTTCGCGGCCACCGGCGCCTCGAGGTTCACCGACCCGAAGAACTTCCCGTGGACCATGGGCTACAATCCGAATTACTTCGTCGAGGGCCGCATCTACGGCCAGTACATTCTGAAGGAGCATCCGAACGCGAAGATCGGCGTGCTCTATCAGAACGACGACCTCGGCAAGGACTATCTGAACGGCATCAAGGCCGGCCTCGGCGACAAGGCCGCCAAGATGATCGTGACCGAAGCGTCCTACGAGGTGTCCGATCCCACAGTCGACTCGCAGATCCTCAAGATCAAGGACGCCGGTGCAGACCTATTCTTCAGCGCCACCACGCCGAAGCAGGCCGCGCAGGCGATCAAGAAGATCGCCGAGATGGGCTGGCATCCGGTGCAGATCGTCGACATCAACGCCACCTCGGTCGGCGCGGTGCTGAAGCCGGCTGGCCTCGATGCCGCCAAGGGCCTGATCAGCGTCAATTACGGCAAGGAGCCGCTGGATCCGACCTGGAAGGACGACGCCGGTCTGAAGAAGTATTTCGACTTCATGGCCAAGTACTATCCGGACGGCGACAAGGATTCGAACTTCAATACCTATGGCTACGGCACCGCCCAGCTCCTGGTCCACGTGCTGAAGCAGTGCAGTGACGACCTGACCCGCGAGAACGTCATGAAGCAGGCCGCTTCACTGAAGGACGTCGCCACCGACGTCGTGCTGCCCGGCATCAAGGCCAACACCTCGGCGACCGACTACCGCGTCAACAAGCAGCTTCAGATGATGAAGTTCAACGGCGAGCGCTGGGAGCTGTTCGGACCGATCCTGGAGGACGCAGGCCCGGCGGGCTAGTGGTTGAATTCTGAAATGCAATCGGCGGCCTGCGGGCCGCCGATTTTGTCTGGGGGCGCCTACGTCGGTATCTCCCCAAAGCTCTTCCCCACCGGCAACACCGCGTGCCGGATCAGGCGCGAATCCTCCACCGCGGCCTGGCGATGCTTGACTGCCTCGCGATAGACGGGGTCGCGTATCATCTCGACGAAGGCGGCGACGCTTGGGTATTCGGCGATGAAGCAGTGATCCCAGCGCTCCTCCTGCGGGCCGATCAGCATCAGCTCGAACCGACCCTGCCAGACGATGCGGCCGCCGAGGCGTTCGAACACCGGGCCGCTTTCGCGACCATAGGCCGCATAGGCTTCCGCGCCGCTGGCCTTGTGGCCGTCGGCATAGGCCGCGTCCTTGCGCAGCCGCACCAGATTGAGCATGTGGATCGGCCCGGGGCGGTCGTTGTCCCGGAATTGCGCAAAGATTTCCTTGGTCGGATCGATGTGGCCCATGCGTGGGGTTCCCTCTCCTTGATGGCCGCGATCCTAGCGCTGCCGTGGAATGAGCGGAACTGCGGCCTGGGAATGCCGCACCTCCTAATCGCGCGTTAACGTCGGGGTAACCGGGCCTTAAACAGCGACCGCTAGCGTGCGGCGGGGCGGGATGACCGGGCGTTTGCGTATGGGGTCGGGAAAGAAAAAGGGTGGGCGGAAGGAGCCGCTGTTCGGCTTGCCCGCAGCGCTTGCCGATCTGCGCCTGACGGCGGCGGACCGCGTTCCCGGCGGCGGCGACGACAAGCCGAAAAAGTCCTCCACCAAGCGCAAGACCGAAATATCCGACGACGAGCCGCCGCGCGAGCGGAAGGCGCAACCGAGCCGCAGCGGCGCCAAGCGCCGGTCGAAATCATCCATCAGCGCGGGCCTCGGCCGCCTCGTTTATTGGGGCGCCGTGCTGAGCCTGTGGGGCGTGATCGCCGTGATCGGCGTCGTGATCTGGGTCGGCGCCCACCTGCCGCCGATCCAGTCGCTGGAAATTCCAAAACGCCCGCCGACGATCCAGATCGTCGGCATGGACGGCAGCCTGCTGGCGCAGCGCGGCGAGATGGCCGGCGCCAACGTGTCGCTGAAGGACCTGCCGCCCTATCTGCCCAAGGCTTTCATCGCGATCGAGGACCGCCGCTTCTATTCGCATTTCGGCATCGACCCCGTCGGCATCTTGCGCGCACTCGTCACCAACGTGCTTCATCGCGGCGTGTCGCAGGGCGGCTCGACGCTGACGCAGCAGCTCGCCAAAAACCTGTTCCTGACCCAGGAACGCACCATGGCGCGCAAGCTGCAGGAGGCGGAGCTCGCGATCTGGCTGGAGCGCAAGCATTCCAAGAATGAGATTCTGGAGCTCTATCTCAACCGTGTCTATTTCGGCTCCGGCGCCTATGGCGTCGAAGCCGCCGCGCAAAAGTATTTCGGCAAGCCGGCCAGGAGCGTGACCATCGCAGAGGCCGCGATGCTGGCGGGCCTGGTCAAATCGCCCTCGCGCCTCGCCCCGAACCGCAATCCGGAAGGCGCGGAAGCGCGCGCGCAGATCGTGCTCGCGGCGATGGCGGATGCCAAGTTCATTACCGAGGCGCAGGCCCAGGCTTCGATCGGCCACCCCTCCTACAATGTGAAGCCGGTCGGCGCAGGCACCGTGAACTACGTCGCCGACTGGATCGGCGAGGTGCGGGACGACCTCGTCGGCCAGATCGACGACAGCATCAAGGTCGAGACCACGATCGATCCAAAACTCCAGGCCGTGGCCGAGGCCGCCGTCATCGACGAGCTCGCGGCCAAGAGCGTGAAGTTCAATGTCAGCCAGGGCGCGCTGGTGGCGATGACGCCCGACGGCGCGGTGCGCGCCATGGTGGGCGGCCGGAACTATTCCGACAGCCAGTATAACCGCGCGGTCACCGCTAGGCGGCAGCCGGGCTCGTCGTTCAAGCCGTTCGTCTATCTGACGGCCATGGAGCAAGGCCTGACGCCCGACACCGTGCGCCAGGACGCACCGATCGAGGTCAAGGGCTGGAAGCCCGAGAACTACACCCATGAATATTTCGGCGCGGTGACGCTGACGCAGGCGCTGGCGATGTCGCTCAACACCGTCGCCATCCGCCTCGGCCTCGAGGTCGGGCCGAAGAACGTGGTGCGCACCGCCCACCGGCTCGGCATCTCCTCGAAGCTCGAGCCCAACGCCTCGATCGCGCTCGGCACCTCGGAAGTCTCTGTGGTCGAGCTGGTCGGCGCCTATGCGCCGTTCGCCAATGGCGGCTTCGCAGCCGTGCCGCATGTGGTGACGCGGATTAGGACGCTCGACGGCAAACTGCTCTACATGCGCCAGGCGGACGAGCACAACCAGGTGATCGAGCCGCGCTATGTCGGCATGATGAACACGATGATGCGGGAGACGCTGATCTCCGGCACCGCGAAGAAGGCCGAGATCCCAGGCTGGCAGGCGGCCGGCAAGACCGGCACCAGCCAGGATTACCGCGACGCCTGGTTCATCGGCTATACCGCCAACCTCGTTACCGGCGTCTGGCTCGGCAATGACGACAACTCGCCGACCAAGAAGGCGACCGGCGGTGGCCTGCCGGTCGAAGTCTGGACGCGCTTCATGCGTGCCGCGCACGAGGGCGTGCAGGTGGCAGCCTTGCCGAATTTGCAAAGCAATTGGGGTCCGGCGAACCTCGTGCAGATCTCATCGCAGGTGTCGCCGCCGACACAGGCGGGGACGCCCGGGCCTGCACCTGCGCCGGTCGGCAATGGCGGCTATCGTGCCCCACCGCCGACGCGTGCCAATGTGCGACCGGAGGCTGCCGCGGGGCTTGATGGCTGGCTGATGGACCGGCTGTTTGGCGGAAATCGATAGCTTCGGCCGGAGGTCGTGGTGACCCCAAACAAAAACGCGAAAACAACCCCATGCACAGTAGGCGGCGGCTTACAGCATGATGCGCGCTGGATTGGTTGAAGGCGTTGATGCGGCGGGGCAAATCGGCGATTTGGCGCAATCTTGGTTGCGTAGGCCGAGAGTCGCACGAAACGCGCTGATCTCGCCTCATTCTCCGCTGTCATTCCCCGCGAAAACGGGGAATCCAGTACGCCGAGACATCGAGATCTGAAACGACTGCCGCGGCGCACTGGATCGCCCGCCTTCGCGGGCGATGACAGCGTTTGCTGGACGAGCAGCGAAACCTAATCCTCGACCCCGTACCGGTGCAGATCGTTCCCATACGTGTCGAGCCACTTCTTGGCGCGCTCCATCGACGGGCAGATCTTGCCGCACAGGCGCCAGAAGCGCGCGGAGTGGTTCATCTCGACCAGATGGGCCACCTCATGCGCGGCGAGATAGTCGAGCACATAGGGCGGCGCTAGGATCAGGCGCCAGGAGAACGACAGCGAGCCCGCCGAGGTGCAGGAGCCCCAGCGGCTGGACTGGTCGCGGATCGAGAGCCGCTTCACCTTGACGCCGAGCTCGCAGGCATGGGTCTCGGCTGAGCGCTGCAGATCGCGACGCGCCTCGCGCTTGAGGAAGTCGCTGACACGGCGATCGACGTGATCGAGGCCGCCGGCGACGCAGACAATGCGTTCGCCGCTGTCGCGAATTTCGGTCCAAACCGTGCCGCGCGCGCCGGCGCGATGCACGATGCGATGGGGAACGCCGCGGAGCGGTATCACTGTGCCAGGCTGAAACGGTGCAGCCTTCGGCAAACGACCAAGACGAGCCGCGATCCACGCACCGTGACGCTGCGCGAAGTCTTTTGCTTCGGCGAGCGTGCCGCGCGGCGGGATCGTGAGGATCGCTTCGCGGTCGCTCGGATGAATTCTGAGCGTGTAACGGCGCGCTCGGCGGTGCCTACGCAGTCGAATCGCAAAGAATTGCGATCCGTGGGTGATGACAAGGGTCTTTGGTTCGTGGGGCCGACGATAAAGGAGTGCACGAGTGGCCATGTCTGTCAGTCCGGGGAGCAAGAGTTCGCCCGGATTCTGCCATAACCGCCGCCACGGAAAGCGCTCGGCGCAAAAACAAATCATTTGCCCAATATACAGGGGTCGGGCGTCCGGGAGACCCTACAGACTGGGGTTGGAACCCCAATTTTTCGCCCCCGCTGGACGCATGTGGCACCCCCAAGAGGTGAGGGGCGACTCACTCCTATAAGACTACCTAAATACCTCGAATCTAGCGGGAACCAGACCCTCCCGGCAGGGCCTAATTTTCGACGGGAAAGCCGAAAAACGCGTCTCAAGCCCATTTCCGTTCCGATGGAAATCGGAATGGCCTCAAGATTCTGGTTTTGACGCGTTTTCTTTACGCGAACCGGCGTCCACTTCGCTCGAAAACACGCTCTATTCGGCTGCGAGAGCCTGCAACGAACTCGGATTCGCAGCCGAGACCATGAAATCATGGATGCGCGGTACGATTTCCGACTTGAAGCGCGAGCCGTTGAACACGCCGTAATGTCCAACGCCCTTCTGGACGTAATGAACGCGGCGATGATCCGGAATCGAGCTGCACAGTCCGTGCGTTGCTTCGGTCTGACCGAGACCCGAGATGTCGTCGTTCTCGCCTTCGACCGTCATCAATGCAACGCGCGTCACCTTGGAAGGATCGACGCGAGTTCCGCGATGGGTCATCTCGCCCTTCGGCAGCGAATGTTTCACGAACACGGTGTCGACGGTCTGCAGATAATATTCGGCCGAGAGGTCCATGACCGCGAGATATTCGTCATAGAACTCGCGATGCTTGTCGACGAGATCGCCGTCGCCTTTCACCAGATTGGCGAAGAGCTGCTTGTGGGCGTCCATGTGCCGGTCGAGATTCATGCTGATGAAGCCGTTCAGCTGCAAGAATCCGGGATAGACGTCGCGCATCATACCCGGATGCGGGAATGGCACCTTGGTGATGACGTGGTTGCGGAACCAGTCGATGCCGCGCTCCTGGGCGAGGTTGTTCACCGAGGTCGGGTTGCGGCGGGTGTCGATCGGCCCCCCCATCAGCGTCATCGAGGTCGGCACGAACGGATCGCGCCGCGCTTCCATGATCGAGACGGCGGCGACGACGGGCACGGAGGGCTGGCAAACCGCCATGACATGGGTGTTGCCGCCGAGGACATGCAGCATCTCGATGACATAGTCGATGTAATCGTCGAGATCGAAACGGCCGTCGCTGAGCGGCACCATGCGGGCATCGGCCCAATCGGTGATGTAGACCTCATGTGCCGGCAGGAAGGCCTCGACCGTGCCGCGAAGCAGCGTCGCGTAATGGCCGGACATCGGCGCCACGATCAGCACGCGCGGCTGCGGGCTACGCAGGGGACGGGCGAATTTGCGATCGAAGTAGAGCAGCCGGCAGAACGGTTTTTCCCAGACCGAGCGGACCTCGACGGGGACGCGAATGCCATTGACCTCGGTGTCGTCGAGGCCCCATTCCGGCTTGCCGTAGCGGCGCGTGGTGCGCTCGAACAATTCGCAGGCCGCAGCCACCGACTTGCCGACCTCGGTGCGCGCCCAGGGATTCAGCGGATTCTGAAACAGCAGCTTGGTCGCATCGGTGACTGCACGTGCCGGATTGAGGGAGGCCTGCGCCATCTCGTACATCCAGTACATCGGCGTGGTCAGGACCGGGCTGCCTTCTGCCGCCAGGGGCGGCGCGCCGCCAAACTCACCAATAGGCATCGTTAAATCCCTCTTCGCATCGCAGCATACTGCCGAATGCGTAATATTGCGTCAATGCATGGTTCCGTACATCTACGTGGCGCAGACGGTTAAATCAGCAGGAATCCACGATAAAGTGAGGTTATTCACCGCCCGCGAGCAACGAGCCGTGCTTCCTGGCGCTGCGCAAAAGGGCAAGGAATGCCCAAAAGGAAGCAACCAGAAGCACTGCATTGATGGCCAGCGCATCCAGCATCAAATCAGTCCGGAAGGTGTTCTCGATCAGCAGCGCGCGCATGCCTTCGAATACGTAGGTCGGCGGCAGCGACCAGGCGACATATTGCAGCCAGGTGGGCAGCACGCTGACCGGATAATAGATGCAGGCGAGCGGCATGATCGCGAACATCAACGTCCAAACGATGCTCTCGGCGCCAAGGCCGTTCCGCAGGACCAGACCCGAGACCAAGATGCCGACCGACCAGCTCGTGAAGATCAAATTGCAGAAGAAGGCGATCAGCGGCAGGCCGAGGCTGTAAACATTGAAGTGAAAGAAGATAATCGCAAGCAGCGTCATCGGGATGACGCCGATCGCGAGCCGGATCAGGCTCATCACCATCAACGAGAGCAGAAACTCGATCGGCTTCAGCGGGCTCATCATGAGGTTGCCGAAGTTGCGCGCCCACATCTCCTCCAGGAAGGAGATGGAGAAACCGAGCTGGCCGCGGAACAGGATGTCCCAGAGGATGACGGCGCCAATCAGCGTGCCGCCGGCGCGCGCGAAGAAATTAGCGTTCTGCGCAATGTAGAGCTGAAGAAAGCCCCAGGTGATGATCTGGAGCGCCGGCCAGTACAGCAGCTCGAGCAGCCGCGGCCAGGACGACATCAACAGATACCAGTAGCGCAGGATCATCGCGCCGATGCGCTGGACCGAGATGCCGTGGTGGAGGGAAAGCTCGCTCATCGCGGCGCCTCCTCCCTGGCCCCATTCGTCCGCCCGCGCGCGACGTCCAGAAACACCTCCTCCAGCGTGGTGCGGTTGTAGCGGGCCATGATAGCGTCCGGCGTATCATCGTCCTCGACGCGGCCGCGCTTCATGATGATGATGCGGTCGCAGAGCCGCTCGACCTCGAGCATGTTGTGCGACGCCAGCAGGATGGTGGCGTTGTTGGCCTTGCGATAGCGCTCCAAATGCGCCCGCACCCAATCGGCCGTGTCAGGGTCGAGCGAGGCGGTCGGCTCGTCCAGCAGCAGCAGCTCCGGCTGGTTGATCAGCGCCTTCGCCAGCGCGACGCGGGTCTTCTGCCCTGCGGAAAGCTTTCCATTGGCGCGGTCGATAAAATCGTTGAGATCGAGATCATCGGCCAGCTTTGCGATGCGGTCGGCGAGGTTTTTGACCGCATAGAGCTTGCCGAAAATGGTGAGGTTCTGCCGCACCGTGAGCCGCATCGGCATGTCGACATAAGGGCTCTCGAAATTCATCCGCCCCAGCACTTCGGCGCTTTGCTCCGGCATCCGATGTCCGAGCACGCGGACGCGGCCTGAGGTCGGCAGCACCAACCCCATGATCATCGCGATGGTGGTGGTCTTGCCGGCACCGTTGCCGCCCAAAAGCCCGGTGATGCTGCCGCGGGAAAGCGTAAAGGAGATGCCGTCCACGGCGCGGGTCTGCTTGTAGAGCTTGACGAGGCGATCGACCTCGACGGCCGCGGACAATGTGCTGTCCGCGACAGTCGGCCGACTTGAAGCCTTGGAGTTCTCAGTCATGCTAGGGGCGTTCTTCCGCCATTGCCGCGCAGAGCGCAAGTGTAACAAGACTTGATGTCAGGGACTTCTGCCCTCATGGACGTGCGGGGCCAGCGTGTTTGTGATCGGACACGCGCACCGCTAGATTGGCTGAGATGACCGAGACCGCCGCTTCCGACTTCCGTCCCTCGCAACGACACATCCGCCTGGACACCATCCTGCGGCTGCGCTGGCTTGCGGTGCTGGGCCAGCTCGCCGCGATCTTCATAGTGGCGCAGGGGCTGGAGTTCGAGGTCGAGATTGTTCCCTGTGTCAGCATCATCGCTGTTTCGGCGGCGCTCAATCTGGCTCTGCAGACCGTCGCCAACCCGATGCAGCGATTGGAGCCGCTCCAGGCCGCTGGACTGCTGGCGCTGAATATCGTGGAATTGGCCGGGCTCTTGTTCTTCACCGGTGGATTGCAGAACCCATTTTCGTTCCTGTTCCTCGCGCCCGTCCTGATTTCAGCCACCGCGCTGCCGGCCCGACTGACGTTCGCGCTCGGACTTCTGGCGGTGGCCTGCGCCTCGATCCTGTTCTTCTTTCATCTGCCGCTGCCCTGGGATTCCGAGGATCCCGTGGTGCTGCCGCCGATCTATCTCGTCGGTGTCTGGCTTTCGATCGTGGTCGCGATCGGCGTCACCAGTCTCTACTCGTTCCAGGTGACCGAGGAGGCGCGCAAGCTTGCCGACGCGCTGGCCGCCACCGAGCTGGTGCTGACGCGCGAGCAGCATCTGACCCAGCTCGACGGCTTGGCCGCAGCCGCCGCGCATGAGCTCGGCACGCCGCTTGCGACCATCTTTTTGATTTCGCGCGAGCTGGAAAAGACCGTGACGGATCCGGTCTTCGCGGCCGACCTGAAGACGTTGCGCGAGCAGACGCAGCGCTGCCGCGACATCCTGAGCAAAATCACCCAGCTCTCCTCCACCGGCGCGCCGTTCGATCGCATGAAACTGTCGGAGCTGATCGAAGAGGTGGTGGCGCCGCACCGCGACTTCGGCGTCGACATCAAGGTGCGGATCGCAGTGGCCGCGACCGCCGAGCCGGTCGGATCACGCAATCCCGCGGTGCTCTATGGCGTCGGCAACATCATCGAGAATGCCGTCGATTTCGCCAATTCGACGGTCGAGGTCAACGCGTGGTGGAACAATGAGACGATCGAGATCGTGATCTCCGACGACGGCCCGGGCATTCCGCCCGATCTCATGAACCGGATCGGCGAGCCTTATTTGTCGCGGCGGCGCAGTCAGGATGCCGGCGGCGGCCTCGGGCTTGGCGTGTTCATCGCCCGCACGCTGCTTGAACGCACCGGCGCCAAGGTCTCGTTTACCAATCGGACCTTTCCGGAACACGGTGCAGTGGTGCAGATCGCGTGGCCGAAGAAGCGTTTTGAGGCTATCGAGAGCCTTGAAGAAACAATAGGATAGTCCGCGACCTTGCGTCGCACGTGAGGGCCGATCGACTATTGGCGGCCTTGGCACCGCCTGATTGCGACGCCATATGTGGATGCGCAGGAGAGAGGACAAAATCTTGAACGCCATCGCCGAACTGAACGAACAGACCGACCGCTCGCTTCTCATCGTGGAGGACGACAAGCCGTTCCTGGAGCGCCTGTCGCGCGCCATGGAGACGCGCGGCTTTGCGGTGACGTCGTGTGACACGGTCTCGGATGGTCTTGCACAGATCGGCAAGTCCGCGCCGGCCTACGCAGTTGTCGATTTGCGCCTTGGTGACGGCAACGGTCTCGACGTCGTCTCCGCGCTGAAGAAGAAGCGCCCCGAGGCCCGCGCCATCGTGCTGACCGGCTATGGCAACATCGCCACCGCCGTGACCGCAGTGAAGATGGGCGCGATCGATTATCTCTCGAAGCCCGCGGATGCCGACGACGTCGTTGCAGCATTGCTCTCGACCAGCACGGACAAATCCGAGCTGCCCGCGAACCCGATGTCCGCCGACCGCGTGCGCTGGGAGCACATCCAGCGCATCTACGAGATGTGCAACCGCAACGTCTCGGAGACGGCGCGCCGCCTCAACATGCACCGCCGCACGCTGCAGCGGATTTTGGCGAAGCGCGCGCCACGGTAACGGCGTCGTAGGGTGGGTAGAGCGAAGCGAAACCCACCTTTCTTCGTATCTTGCACCGGAAGTGATGGGTTTCGCTACGCTCTACCCATCCTACGGACTCACTCCCAAAAATCCGCGTTCCCCTGCGGATCGACCAGCCGGTTGATCCGCAGCGCTGCCGCCATCCCAAACCGCACCGTCATCTGCTTGCGCGTCGCCGCGGCAATCTTGTGCTCGGGCGCCTCGCAATGCATGTGCGCGCCATAGGCGTCTGCGATGATCAGGCCGGTACCCTCGGGGAAAATCTCGCACGGCAGATCCTGCGTGAAGGCGAAGAACAGCCGGTCGCAATGGGCGCGGTATTCGTGCCATTTCTGATCGGCGCGCAAATCCTCCACCGACGATTTGATCTCGACGATCCAGATCTCGCCGCGCTCGTTCAGCGCCACGAGATCGGCGCGCCGGCCCGACGGCAGCGGCAATTCGCTGATGCAGGAAAAGCCCAACGAGCGCAGCAGCCGCGCCGTGCCCCGCGCGATCGCGAGCGCAGTTTCCGACTGGCGACGGTCCAGCGGCGGCACGAGGGCGATGTTGCGGGCGGGGCTGTCCATGCGGGGGAGATTAGCCGATTCCTCCGCTGTTGTCCTGGCGGAGAGCCAGGACGACATCGGGCACGGAACCTCCCTTCCCCCGCGCACTTATCACGCAGCCGCCGCACAGGCGGCAGCACCGAGGCCGCTCGCGCATGATCGACGATCTCTGGTACAAGAACGCCATCATCTATTGCCTCGCCGTCGGCACCTATATGGATGCCGACGGCGACGGTGTCGGCGATTTCAAGGGGCTGTTGCGGCGGCTCGATTATCTGCACGGCCTTGGCATCACCACGATCTGGCTGATGCCGTTCCAGACTTCGCCGGGCCGCGACGACGGCTACGACATCGCCGATTATTACAGCGTCGATTCCCGCTACGGCACGCTCGGCGATTTCGTCGAGTTTGCCCATGGCTGCAAGCAGCGCGGCATCCGAATCATCATCGACCTCGTCGTCAACCACACCTCCGATCAGCATCACTGGTTCAAGGAGGCGCGCCGCGACAAGAACTCGCCCTATCGCGACTGGTATGTGTGGTCGGACAAGAAGCCTGATAACGCCAACAAGGGCATGGTGTTTCCGGGCGTGCAGAAATCGACCTGGACGCGGGACAAGGAAGCCGGCGCGTACTACTTCCACCGCTTCTACGATTTTCAGCCCGATCTCAACACCTCGAACCCGTTTGTGCAGGCGGAGATTTTGAAGATCATGGGGTTCTGGATCCAGCTCGGCGTCTCCGGCTTTCGCATGGACGCGGTGCCCTTCATCATCGCGACCAAGGGCGCGAAGGTGAAGACACCGGTCGAGCAATACGACATGCTGCGCGCGTTTCGCGAATTCCTGCAATGGCGCGAGGGCGACGCCATCATCCTGGCCGAAGCCAATGTGTTGCCGAACACGGACATGGACTATTTCGGCCGCGATGGCGACCGCATGCACATGATGTTCAATTTCCACGTCAACCAGCACCTGTTCTATGCGCTGGCCGCGAGCGATTCACGCCCGCTGGCGAAGGCGCTGAAGGCAACAAAGCCGCGGCCGGCCGCGGCGCAATGGGGGCTGTTCCTGCGCAATCATGATGAGCTCGATCTGGGACGGCTGACCAAGGCGCAGCGCGACACCGTGTTCAAATCGTTCGGCCCCGACAAGGACATGCAGCTCTACGACCGCGGCATTCGCCGCCGCCTTGCACCGATGCTGGGCGGCGATCGCAGGCGGCTCGAGCTTGCCTACAGCCTGATGTGCACGCTGCCGGGAACGCCTGTGATCCGCTATGGTGACGAGATCGCGATGGGCGACGATCTCTCGCTGCCGGAACGCAATTGCGCGCGCACGCCGATGCAATGGTCGACCGAGCCGCATGGCGGCTTCACCAAGAGCGACAGGCCGGCCACCCCCGTCATCGACAAGGGGCCTTACGGCTACCCGCATGTCAACGTCGCAAAGCAGCGGCGTGATCCCAACTCGATGCTTAACTGGACCGAGCGCATTGTCCGCATGCGCAAGGAGGTGCCCGAGATCGGCTGGGGCGACTTTGCGATCATCCCGACCCGCGATCCCGCCGTGTTCATCATCCGCTATGACTGGCGCAACAATTCCGTGCTGTTCGTGCATAATCTCGACGAGAAGCCGCGCGAGATCGCGTTTGCAGCGCGGCTGCCCGGCGATGCCGGCGAGCACCTGATCAATTTGCTGGCGGAAGACCACAGCCACGCCGATAAGCGCGGCCAGCATCGCATCGTGCTGGAGCCTTATGGATATCGCTGGTACCGGGTCGGCGGGCTGGATTATCTGCTGAAGCGGAGTGACATCGAGACGCATTAGTTTGTTCCGCCGTTTCCACAACCGTCGCGCTGCGCCTGGCGGGGACGACAGCTAAGGATGTGGCGGCACGACCACCACGCCCTCATTTCCACGCAAATCCAGCACGCCCTCCAGCCGTTCGCCCTCGCGATCCAAAACCGTCGACAGCAATATCTCGCTGCCAAACCGGATGGCGCTGGTGGTGACCGCGATCGGCTCGGGGCCGAGATTGAGCACGACGATGAGTGCCCGACCCTCGGCCTCGCGGCGATAGATCAGGAGATCGGCTTGCGCCGCGATAGGATGGTAATCGCCAGAGACCAGCGGCGGCGAGGCCTTCCGCAACGCAATCAGCCGCTTGTACAGGCTGAGAATCGAGCGCGTATCGGCGTCGAGATTGACGACGTTCTCGCGGGTATGATCCTCCGGCAGCGGCAGCCACGCCCTGACCTCCGAGAAGCCGGAGAAGCTGGACGAATCCCACTGCATCGGCGTGCGGCAGCCGTCGCGCCCCACCCCGATGCCGGGCACGTTCTTCTCGAAGGGATCGCGGACATCCTCGGGCGGAATGGCGAGCTGATGCATGCCGATCTCGTCGCCGTAATAGAGCGTCGGCGTGCCGCGCAAGGTCAGCAGCAGCATGGCGGCGACGCGCGCCTGCTCGGGCCCGACACGGCTGGCGACGCGCGGGCGATCGTGATTGCCGAGCACCCAGTTCGGCCAGGCGCCTTTCGGCAGCGCCTTCTCATAGTCTTCGATGATTTTTTCGATCGAGCGCGCACTCCAGAAGGTCGAGAGCAGCGCGAAGTTGAACGGCATCTGTGCGCCGGTGAGATCGTTGCCGTAATAGGCCATGAGGCGATGCAGCGGCAGATAGACCTCGCCGATCAGCACGCGCGCGTCATAGGCATCGGTGACGCGCCGCATCTCGGCAATGACGTCAAACACCTCCGCCTGGTCGGTGGAGTATTGGGTGAGGATCTTTTCGTTCGGCGGCCGGCCCTCGACATAATGCGGGTTGGGCGGATTGTCGCGAAACTCGGCATCCTTGATCAGGTGCCAGATCACGTCGACGCGAAAGCCGTCGACGCCCTTCTCCAGCCAGAACCGCATCACGTCGTAGATCGCGGCGCGGACGTCCGGGTTGCGCCAGTTGAGGTCCGGCTGCTGGGCCAGGAAGGCGTGGTAGTAATATTGACCGGTCGCGGCATCGACCTGCCACGCGCTGCCGCCGAACTCGGACAGCCAATTGTTCGGCACGCCGCCATCGGGGGCGGGATCGCGCCAGATGTACCAATCACGCTTGGGATTGTCGCGCGAAGAGCGGCTCTCGACGAACCAGGGATGCTGGTCGGAGGTGTGGTTCGGGACGAGGTCGAGGATCAGCTTCAGACCATTGTCATGCGCGGCCGCGAGCAGTGCATCGAAATCCGCCATCGTGCCGAACAGTGGATCGATGCCGGTATAGTCGGAGATGTCGTAGCCGAAATCGGCCATCGGCGAGGGGAAGATCGGCGACAGCCAGATCGCGTCGACGCCGAGCGATTTCACGTAAGGCAGCCGCCGTAAAATGCCGGCGAGATCGCCGACGCCGTCGCCGTCACTGTCCTGAAACGAGCGCGGATAGATCTGATAGAAGATGCCGTCGCGCCACCAGTTCTCGCCGCCCTGAGCCATGTCGGAAAACCCACCCTGGAATATGCCTTGCGCGAGAGAACGCGGAAGCAGCGCCCCGGTTCAAACAGCCACGCGAATTGGGACGGCCGTGTGACGGCCGGCGCGGTTGTTCCGCAGCCAGGCCACGACTTTTTTGCTTGGCGGCGCAGCAAAAATCAGCATTGTGAGCCCATGACCGAGCAAAACGACACCCGGGAATCCTCGCAAGGATCCGCGCAAGCCAAGGCCGGCGCGATCATCGTCCCCGTGACGCTGTTCGAGCAGAACTGCACCATCATCTGGGACGAGCCCGGCAAGAAGGCCGTCGTGATCGACCCCGGCGGCGACGTGCCGAAGATTCTTGAGGCGATCAAGCAGGCCGGCGTCACCGTCGAGAAAATCTGGCTGACCCACGGCCATATCGACCATGTCGGCGGCGCGGCCGAATTGCGCGATGCGCTGAAGGTGCCGATCGAGGGCCCGCACGTCGCAGACAAATATCTGCTCGACAACGTGGTCGAGAGCGGCGCGCGCTTCGGCATGACGGGGGTGCGCAATTTCGAGCCGGACCGCTGGCTCGACGAAGGCGACACCGTGTCGATCGGCGGCCTGACGTTCGACATTTTCCATTGCCCCGGCCACTCGCCGGGCAGCGTGGTGTTCTTCAACAAGGACCTGCGTTTTGCCCATGTCGGCGACGTGCTGTTTGCCGGCTCGGTCGGGCGCACCGACTTGCCCGGCGGCAGTCACGCCACGTTGATCAATTCGATCGTGACAAAACTGCTGCCGCTCGGCGACGATGTCGGCTTCATCTGCGGCCATGGTGCCGGCTCGAGCATCGGCCAGGAGCGGATGACCAATCCGTTCATCACCGGCGAGACGTAAAGCGCGCGGGCGGCGTGATCCGGGACGACAGGACCTACTTCATCAATCCCGCGGCGGTCAGCGCACGGGTGATGATCTGGCCGAGATCGAAGCCGCGGGCCTGCTCGGGCTTCGGCTCGGCCGATTCCTGGGCGACCGCGGCGCGGATCGAGCGGGCGAGGTGCGGGGCGGGCGAGCGCGCGGGCACTGCTTTTGCCTCCACCTTCTTCCTGGTCGCGTCCGGAATCCATCCGGTGAGACCGAAGAACTTTGCGATGTGGTAGGAGGACGAAATACCGGCCTCGATCAGGAACGCGCCTTCGACGCCGTAGCGCTGATCGTTGTCGGCGAGCCCCAGCGGCGTGCCGTGCGCCATGCCGGTGATGGCGTAGGATTCGACCAGCGTCTCGCCGTCCTTGTTCCACCAGGCCTGGCGCGGATAGCCGTCGACATTGGTCTCGGCCATCGGCGTCATCGGCAGATCGTGCAAATCGAGCCACTGCTTGACGATCTCGTTGGCATTGCCGGGATTGACGGTGCGGTCGGCGCCGCCGTGCCACACCGAGATTTTTGGCCAGGGCCCGCGATGATTGGAAGCCCGCCGCACGAGATCGCCGAGCTCGCGCTCGGGCCGCGCCGGCGAATGAAACATGCCGTCCAGCGCCTCGCGTAAATTCGACGCGATGCCGTAAGGAAGTCCGGCGATGATCGCGCCGGCCTCGAACACTTCCGGATAAGTCGCGAGCATCACCGAGGCCATGCCGCCGCCGGCGGACAGGCCGGTGATGAAGACGCGCCTGGGATCGATGCGATGCGTCTGCACCATATGCGCGACCATCTCGCGAATCGAACGCGCCTCGCCGCTGTCGCGCGCTGTGTCTTCCGGATTGAACCAGTTGAAGCAGGTGTTGCCGTTGTTGATGCGCTGCTGCTCGGGCATCACCAGCGCAAAGCCGTAGTGCCGCGCGAGTGTCGACCAGCCCGCGCCGAGATCGTAGGCCGCAGCCGTCTGGCCGCAGCCATGCAGCACGACAACGAGCGCGCGCGGCTTCTGCAATTGCGCCGGCACGAACGCATACATGCGCAGATTGCCGGGATTATCGCCGAAGCCTGTGACTTCCTCCAGCGGACTGGAGGCATCAGCGCTCGCGCCAAAGTCGGGCAAGCGGAGACCATCCATCTTCGGCAGATGTCTCAAGAGGTCGACATTACGGGCAAGCGACACGGCAAATTCCTGGTGGGCGGCTTTCAACGTTTACCCAGACCAGATAGTTGCTGCAGTGCAAAATGAAAAGGCCGTGTGCTGTCGATTACCCCTGGATCACGCAGAATCCAGCAGGAATCCGCATGAATTAACCGAATGCCTCAACTTCGTGCAGATGCGCGGCGCATCCACGTCAGGAATGCGGCGCAGATCATGATTAACGCCGCGAACAGCGCGAGCGAGGCCAGAAATCCTGCGCGCGTTGATTGCAGCGATTCGATTGCGAAGAACACCGCGCCGATTGCGGCCACTCCGGCCGCATTTCCGATCTGCGCCGTGGTGCCGTACATGCCCGAGGCCGAGCCTGCGGCGACAGGCTTCACCGTCGAAAGCACCGCGCCGGAGAGCGGCACCATCACCAGGCCCTGGCCATAGCCAAAGATGATCATGATGAGCGCGACCGGCGTCGGCGCGTCGATAACGCCAGCAACAAGTGCGAGCGCCGCGAGACCCGCGATCTGCAACGCGCAGCCTTCGATCAGCACTTTTGTGCCGCGATGTTTTGCCCGCGCGCCGCTGTGGCGCGAGGCCACGACGAAAGCCAGCGCGAGCGGAATGAAGGCGAGGCCGGCGGCGAGCGGCGCAATCTTCAGGCCGCGCTGCATGAACAGCGTCATCACCAGATAGAACGAGAGATTGGCGACGAAGAAAAAGAAGGCGGCACCGAGCCCGCGCAGAAAGGCTGCATCCGCCAACAGCGTCAGATCGATCAACGACATGCCCGCGCGCGCAACGACGTGTTCGAGCTTGAGGAATCCTGCGAGGATCGCGCCGCCGCCCAGCATCACCCCCCACAGCCACGGCGCCCAGCCGACATCGTGACCGAACAGCAGCGGGCCGATCAGGCACAACAGCCCGGCGAACAGCACGACGCTGCCCTTGATGTCGAGCCTGGTGCCGGCCCGGCGCGGCACCGACGGCATGATGCGCCAGGCGGCGACCGCGATGATGAGCCCACAGGGCACGTTGACGAAGAACACCGATCGCCAGCCGGTGTGGGCGAGGTCGATCGTGACTAGGAGGCCACCGAGCAAGAAGCCCGCGGCGCCCGCAAGCCCGAGCACGATGCCGTAGATGCCGAAGGCGCGGCTGCGTGACTCGTCGTTGAAGAGCAGATGCAGTGTCGCCAGCACCTGCGGCACCATCAGCGCGGCGGTCGCGCCCTGCGCCAGCCGGGCGACGATCAGCTCAGCACCGGATTGTGCCAGCCCGCACCAGAGTGAAGTCGCGGTGAATCCGAGCACGCCGGCGAGAAAGACATTCTTGGTGCCATGGATGTCGCCGAGGCGACCGCCGGTGACGACCAGCGTCGCATAGGCGATCAGATAGATCGCGATAACGGACTCGATCTGCGCCGGTGTCGCATGCAGGTCGACGGCAATGGTCGGAATCGCAACGTTCACGATGAAGGCGTCGACGCCGAACATGAACTGCGCGGCGACGACGATCGCGAGCACCCACCAGCGGCGGGTCGAATCGACAGGCTTTGTGAGGGTCTGATGCATCGGTACGTGACTCTGGGCGATGGTCGACCGATGATTTCAGTTTTGCACACCGCGCTGCTATTACCTCAGAGGTAGGATTGCTGGGCTCTTCATCTCTCCCGGGTGAGCGGGAACAGGGAAGAGAAACACGCATGCCTGCATTCCGCTGCACGGGACATCGCGCGATTGCGTTCGCGGCATCGGGCACGTAGCCTCCGCCTACCTAACAAGCAGAAAATGACGGCCGGAGAGAACGCCATGGCGCGCCTGAAGTTTGGAGCCTTCCTTGCCCCGCATCATCCGATCGGGGAGCATCCGATGCTTCAGTTCCGGCGCGATCTCGACCTGGTCGAGCAGCTCGATGCGCTCGGCTATGACGAGTTCTGGTGCGGCGAGCATCACTCCTCCGGCTGGGAGACGATCGCCTCGCCCGAGATGTTTCTGGCCGCGGCCGGGGAACGCACCAAGCGCATCAAGCTCGGCACCGGCGTGGTGTCGCTGCCCTATCACCATCCCTTCAACGTGGCCCAGCGCATGGTGCAGCTCGACCACATGACCGGCGGCCGCGCCATTTTCGGCTCCGGCCCGGGCGCGCTGGCGTCGGACGCGCACACGCTCGGCATCGACCCGATGACGCAGCGGGACCGCCAGGACGAGGCGATCGCCGTGATCCGCCGGCTGTTCAACGGCGAGCGTGTCACCGCCAAGAGCGACTGGTTCACCATGAACGACGCCGCGCTGCAGATCCTGCCGTTGCAGGAGGAGATGCCGTTCGTGGTGGCGTCGCAGATCTCGCCATCGGGCATGACGCTCGCCGGCAAATACGGCATCGGCATCATCTCGCTTGGCTCGATGACGACGCAGGGCCTGATGTCGCTGCAACAGCAATGGCAGTTCGCCGAGGATGCCGCGAAAAAGCACGGCACCTCGGTCAGCCGCGCCGACTGGCGCGTGCTGCTGAGCTTCCACATCGCCGAGAGCCGCGAGCAGGCGCGCAAGGAGGCCGGCGCCGGGCTGATGCGCTGGCACAACGAATATAATGTCGGCACACTGCAGCGGCCGGGCCTCACCGCATTCTCCTCGCCCGACGAGGCCGTGGACAAGACCGCTTTCGTCGAGGGCGCGGCGTCCACCATCGGCACGCCCGACGATCTCGTCAAAACCATCAAGAACGTGATGGACGTGTCCGGCGGCGTCGGCGCCGTCATCGGCTTCGTGCACGACTGGGCCAATCCGGAAGCGACGCGCCGGAGCTGGGACATGGTGGCGCGTTATGTCGTGCCGGAGATCAACGGCTACACCGAAGGCTTGCGCAAGTCGCAAAAGTTCGTGATCGAGAATCGCGCGATTTTCGAGCGTGCCGGTCAGGCCGTGATGGCCAAGATCATGCAGAACGAGAAAGCCGCCGAGGCGCTGAAGGTCACAGGCCCCGGCCGGGTCGCTATTCCCGCCGTCAACGCGCCGGATTTGCAGAAGGAGGCGGCGAAGCGATAGGCCCCCTTGGCGCTACGCTCGTAACCACGTTCACAAGCAAAACACATAGGCCTGTGCTATGCTGACCCGGTCAGCTGGCGCAGGCCGTATTGTTGCCGCGGTCGCGCGATTCCCGTCGGTCAGCCAACCGGAGCAATCGTCATGTCGATGCAGAATGTCGCCACGCCCGAGCTCGGCTACACCGCACCCAAACGCAACGAGCTCACGCATATCCCGGGCGACGAGGGCTGGCCGATCGTCGGCATGACTTTCAAGGTGCTCGCCGACCCCAAGGGGCATATCGAGAGGAACGGTGCCAAGTACGGGCTCGTCTATCGTACCCACATTTTCGGCGAAACCAACATCGTGCTGCTCGGCCCTGAGGCGAACGAGCTCGTGCTGTTCGACCAGCAGAAGCTATTCTCGTCGACCCATGGCTGGAGCAAGGTGCTCGGCCTGCTGTTTCCGCGCGGATTGATGCTGCTGGATTTCGACGAGCACCGGCTGCATCGCAAGGCGCTCTCGGTTGCATTCAAGTCAGGGCCGATGAAGTCTTATCTCAGCGATCTCGATCGCGGCATCTCCGCGCGTGTCGCGCAGTGGAAGGCCAAGCCCGGCGAGATGCAGCTTTATCCGGCGATGAAGCAGCTCACACTGGATCTCGCCGCAACGTCCTTTCTCGGCGCCGACATCGGGCCCGAGGTTGACGAGATCAACCGCGCCTTCGTCGATATGGTCGCCGCTGCGGTCGCCCCGATCCGCCGTCCCCTACCCGGCACCCAGATGGCGGCCGGCGTCAAGGGACGCAAACGTATCATCGCCTATTTCCGCGAGCAGATTCCGCTCCGCCGCGGCAACCACGGCGGCGATGATCTGTTCTCACACCTCTGCCGGGCCACCCATGAGGATGGTGCGCTGTTGTCCGACCAGGACATCATCGATCATATGAGCTTCCTGATGATGGCGGCGCACGACACGCTGACCTCGTCGCTGACGTCCTTCATCGGCGAGCTCGCCGCCAATCCGG
The DNA here is from genome assembly GCF_016616885.1 of Bradyrhizobium diazoefficiens. Lineage (NCBI taxonomy): Bacteria > Pseudomonadati > Pseudomonadota > Alphaproteobacteria > Hyphomicrobiales > Nitrobacteraceae > Bradyrhizobium > Bradyrhizobium diazoefficiens. The sequence goes on from NZ_CP067102.1 coordinate 8,030,861, forward strand.
ACTGGCAGAGCAGGCTGCGCGCAGAAGTTCTCGCGCTCGGGCTTGCTCCCGGCGCGCCGAGCAGCTTCGACGATCTGGAAAAGATGCCGTTGACGGAGATGGCCTTCAAGGAGGCGCTGCGGATCAAGCCGCCGGTGCCCTCGATGCCGCGCCGCGCCATGCGCGATTTCACCTTCAAGGGCTATACGATTCCCGCCGGCACCGCGGTCGGCGTCAATCCGCTCTTTACGCATCACATGAAGGACATCTGGCCGGAGCCGGATCGCTTCGATCCCCTGCGCTTCACCGAGGAAGCCCAGCGCAACCGCCACCGCTTCGCCTGGGTGCCGTTCGGCGGCGGCGCGCATATGTGCCTCGGCCTGCACTTCGCCTACATGCAGGCGAAATGTTTTGCCCGGCACTTCCTGCAGAACATCGAGGTGTCGCTGGAGCCCGGCTACAAGCCGGACTGGCAGATGTGGCCGATCCCGAAGCCGAAGGATGGGTTAAAGGTCAGGCTGAAGGCGGTGTGAGCTTCGCTCTCGTGGGCAAAGGCGCAGAGTGCCGTGCCCACCACTTCTCTTCTCGTTTGAACATCGATGGTGGGCACGGCGCGCGAAGAGCGCGCCTTTGCCCAACTTACGGCACCTCTGCTCGCTGCTACGCTCACCGATCAAACGCTTTGCGCAAAGCGACGCAGTCCATCGCAAGCGTCTCGCCTTCCGGTATACGCCGGCCCGCGATCACAATTTTGGCACCTTCAGCAACGAAGACTTCCGCGGTCCGCAATCCGATCCCGCTCGTCGCACCCGTGATCACCGCAACCCTGCCGTCGAGCCTGCCCATAGAATGTCGCTGATTTCGAATGATTTGAAGCCAAATGGCGGACACCGATTGATGACGTCACGCCGACAATCGGCGCCGCAACAATCACTATTCCTGCCGGCTGGCGACAAGGCAAGCTTTGCTTGCGCATGCGAGATGCGTAACATCGTGGCCCGCCTCTCGACTTTCGGGCGGCTGTCGCAACCGGGCTGCGCATGGGGAAGCTGATCGACGAATTCCGCAAGGGCTGGCAGGGCGTGGCATCGCCATCGCTCGGCCTGAGCATTGCGTTCGCGGTGGCCTGCCTGCTGGTCGCGACCCTGGCGCGCTGGGGGCTCGCGCATGTGCGCCCCGACGTCTACTTCACGCCGTATTTTCCGGCCGTGTTCTTTGCAGCCGCCTTCGGCGGCTTGCGGATCGGCGTGGTGACGGCACTGGTCGGCGGCGTGCTCGGCGTCGTCGTCAATTTCGGCGATGCCTTTGCCGATCGCGCACGGTTCGCCCTGCTCACGCTCTATTGGGGCGTTTCCGCGCTGACCATCTGGGGCGTCGAGCACTATCGCACGATGCTGGCGGAGCAGCGCCGGATCTCCAAGCGCCTGATCGAGGAAGAGGACTATCGCAAGGTTCTGGTCGACGAGCTGCAGCACCGGCTGAAGAACAAGCTGTCGACCGTGCACGCCGTGCTGCACCAGGTGCTGCACGACCAGCCGCAGGTCTGGGCCCGGATCGACCCGCGGCTGCGTTCGCTGGCCGCGACCGACGATCTGATCTCGAAGATCGACAAGGCCGGCTGCGACATCCGCGATCTTCTGATCTCCGAGCTCGGCCCTTACGGCCATGTCCGCTTCACACTCAACGGCGACCGGCTGTTCCTGCCGCCGAAGCTTGCGGTGACGCTGTCACTGATGTTTCACGAACTCGCAACCAATGCCGGCAAATACGGCGCATTCTCCTCACCTCGCGGATTGCTGCAGGTGTCATGGACCGTCAGCGACGATCGCCTGACCGTCACGTGGGACGAAACCGAGGGACCGAGCATCGACAAAGTCTCGGAGCCTGGTTTCGGCACCAAGCTGCTGAAGTCGGCGCTCTCCGCCTTCGACGGCAAGACCGAAGTCACTTATTTGAAAACCGGGCTGCATTGCATCATGCAGTGTCGTATTCCCAAGGGCGAGTGACGTTCGGTCACCTCTCCCCGGCGGAGAGAGGTGTCGACGGCCCGCATCGATTCAAACGAAAGAGATCGCGCGCGACGCTCGCGCTTTCGCAAGCGCTGTTGACCTTCTGTTAATGACGATCGGCGGCGCACCTCGCAACGCCACAGGTTTCCCCCAGAACACCCCCGTATTTATGCGGACCCCTTAACCAAACCTAAGAGGGAACTGCGCATGATCGCGCCCATTGCGAAGGCGCGCTGAAACAACAAGATTCATGATTTCTATGAACGACAATGCATATAGCGGCGCGACTGAAGCCGAACTCGGATTTCTCAAGGAAATCGTTAGAATGCTGCCTGCCGGCCTGACCGTGCAGGACGCGCAAGGCAAGCTTCTCCTGGTCAACGATGTGGCAGCCGCCCAGCTCGGCATGGACGGCAGCCGTCCATCGCCCGATCTCGCGCAACGCCGCGAGGCCTGCGAGCGCGCGCTGAGGGCCGGACAGCCGGTCACTTCCGAAGAAGCGCTCCAGGACGGCGCCGCCCGCCAGGTGCTGCTGACCACCCATCGGCCGGTCCAGCTCGCCGGCCGCGACCTCTTGATCTCGGCCTCCGCCGACATCACCGAGCAGAAGAATTTCGAGGACCAGCTGTTTCGCTCGGCCTATTTCGACGAGCTGACCGGCCTGCCCTCGCGGCGCGTGATCGAGCATCGTGCCAACATCCTGCTGGCACAGGAGCGCGGCGGCGAGCGTTTTGCGCTCGCCTTTCTCGACGTCGACAATTTCAAGCACATCAACGACTATTACGGTCACGCGGTCGGCGACGCGCTGCTGGTCGAGCTGTCGAAGCGGCTCGGCCGCGACCTGCGCGATTCCGACGTGCTGTCGCGTATCTCCGGCGACGAATTCCTGCTGCTGCTCTCCCCGATCCGGAGCCAGGAGGAAGTCGCCGAATTCCTGAACGCGACATTGGAGCGGCTGACCGCACCGTTCTTCATCGATCATTCGGAAGTGTTCGTCTCCACCTCGGTCGGCGTCAGCCTCTTTCCCGACCATGGCCGCAGCTTCGAGATGCTGCGCCAGAATGCCGACATCGCGATGTACCGCATCAAGAACAACGGCAAGGGATCCGCCGCCTTCTTCGATTCCGGCATGGAACGCGAGGCCTTGGCGCGGATGAAGATCGAGCAGTCGCTGCGGCTCGCCATCCTCGAAAAGCGCTTCTGCTGTGCCTTCCAGTCCAAGGTCGACATCCGCACCCAGGCCGTGATGGGTATCGAAGCCCTGGTGCGCCTGCGCGACGACGAGGGCGTGATCCAGGCGCCGGGCTCGTTCATCAACCTCGCCAGCGAGCTCGGGCTGATCGACGAGCTGACCCATCTCGTGCTGGCCGAGATCGTCAAGTCGATCGACCTGATCAACGGCACCTTTGGCGCGGAAGCGACCATCAGCATCAACGTCGCCGCCAAGCAGGCCGGCAATCCCGAGTTCATGCGTGATTTCGCGCAGGCGCTGGAGGACACCGGCTTTCCGCAGCGCTTCATGATCGAGGTGACCGAAGACGCCTTCGTCGCCAAAAATCATTTCCAGAGCGAAATCCTGCCGATGTTCCGCAAGCTCGGCGTCGGCATCTCGATCGACGATTTCGGCACCGGCTATTCGTCGCTGTCGGCGCTCGCCGACATCACCGCCGACGAGATCAAGATCGACCGCTCCTTCATCACCGACATCCATAAGCGCCCGCGCAGCCAGGGCATTTTGCGCGCGATCGAGTCCTTAAGCGAAGCGCTGGGCATGACCGTGATCGCCGAAGGCCTCGAATCCTACGAGGAACTCGCCTATCTCCAGGCCGCGACCAAGATCCGCTACGCGCAGGGCTATTATTTCGCCCGCCCGATCTTCCTGGAGGAGCTGAAGCTCGCCACGCCCGCCTCGAGCGAGTCCCGCGCCAGCGTGTCCGCCCGCCCGATGCAGCAGAACCGCCAGGGCTATTCGCGGGCGAGCGGGTATCGGCGGTAACATCGCATGTTCCCCATCCCGTCATCCTGAGGTGCAAGGCCCACGATGCGAACGCATCGTGGGCAGAGCCTCGAAGGATGAACGGCCGAGCTGCGAGCCGGGCCCGTCGCCCTTCGAGGCCTCCGCTACGCTCCGGCACCTCAGGATGACGGGAGATAGATCGCGGGCGAGCGGGTATCGGCCGTAGCCCGCCGCACCAATTCCCTTTGAAATTACAGCCCTTTTTGTAATAAACAGGCGGACCTTCCCTGGGGCACGCCATGTCACCTTCCTCTTCCGACGTCAGCGATCCCGCCTATGTCCGCGCGCGGGCGATGGTGACGCTGTTCGAGCGGCTGGAGCATCTGTGCGAGGGCGCGATCGCGATCGATCGCGGTGGGCGGGTCATCTACGTCAATGAGAAGTACCTGGCCTCGCTCGGCCTCAAGCAGACCGCGGAAGCGATCGGACGACCGATCGAGGAGGTCATTCCGAACAGCCTGATGCGGAAGGTCGTCGAGACCGGCGAGCCGATCCTGCTCGACATCATGGAGCTTGGCGGCGAGCAGCTCGTCGTCACCCGCATGCCGATCGAGGACGAGAGGCACAACGTCATCGGAGCAATCGGCTTCGTGCTTTATGATCATCTCGAAAGCCTCAAACCGCTGCTTGCGCGCGTCGCGCAGCTCGAGAGCGATTTGCGGCTGGCGCGGCGGCAATTGTCGAGCGCTCGCGCGGCGCGCTTCACCTTTGCCGACTTCGTCGGCAAGACCGCGGGAATCGCGCATGCCAAGGAGCTCGCAGGCCGCGCCGCCCGGCAGAACGTCACCGTGCTCCTCACCGGCGAGACCGGAACGGGCAAGGAGATGCTGGCGCAAGCCATTCACAATGCATCATCCCGCGCCGAGAAGCCGTTTGTCAGCGTCAACGTCGCTGCGATCCCCGACACGCTGATCGAATCGGAGTTTTTCGGCACGGCGCCCGGGGCCTATACCGGTGCCGATCGCAAGGGGCGCGAAGGCAAATTCCGCGTTGCCGACGGCGGCACGCTGTTCCTCGACGAGATCGGCGAGATGCCGCTGCAACTGCAGGCCAAGCTGTTGCGCGTGTTGCAGGAGCGCGAGATCGAGCCGCTCGGATCGGACAAGATCTCCAAGGTAGACGTGCGGGTGGTCGCCGCCACCAATGTCGATTTGCGCAAGCGCGTCAGCGACGGCGCGTTCCGGCCCGATCTCTATTACCGCCTCAACGTACTTTCGATCGACCTGCCGCCGCTGCGCGACTGCCTCGGTGATCTCCCTGATATCAGCGCCCGGCTGCTCGACGACATCAGCGCCTCCGGCGATTACGTCAGCGCGAAGATCACGCCGAGCGCGCTGTCGGCGCTCGCCCGCTACGACTGGCCGGGCAATGTCCGGGAGCTTCGCAACATCCTGGAACGCGCGCTGATCCTGAGCGATTCCGGGCGCCTCACCGGCGATGATTTTGCCCGCATCCTCCCCGTCGGCACGGATGCGAGGCCGGCTTCGACGGTGCGAACAGCCGGCATCGTGGTACCCTATGCCGAGGCCGAGGCGGAGTTCGAGAAGCACACGCTCGAGCAGGCGCTCGCCGCCAGCAACGGCCAGATCTCCGAAGCCGCCAAGATGCTGCGCATCTCGCGTGCGACCTTCTACAAGAAGCTCGCCAAGTTCGGCCTCGCCTCCGGACCGGCCTCCGTCTGAGTTTCGAGACTCCTTTTGTCTGGAGTCTCGGATTCCTGACAGCGCGCAATGCGCCTCTTTCCCGGAGCCATCGGCGGAATTGCCGGATTTTCAGCCATTTTGCGCAAAACCACCGCATCTGGCGCGGACCTTGCTCTTCGCTTTGCACAATGACGCATGCCGCACATGCGCATTCGCAAACAGGGAGGACGCCAGATGAGTGGAGCGATCACCGTCAATGAGCTCGGGGCAAAGCAGCCGTCCCATGTCACGGTCGCAGCTGCGAGCCTGATCGGCACGGCCATCGAGTGGTACGACTTCTTCCTCTACGGCACCGCTGCCGCGCTGATCTTCAACAAGCTGTTCTTTCCGACCTTCGATCCGATGATCGGCACGCTGCTGGCGTTCGCGACCTATGCGCTCGGCTTCATCGCGCGCCCGCTCGGCGGGGTCGTGTTCGGTCACTACGGCGACAAGATCGGCCGCAAGACCATGCTGTATCTCACACTGCTGATCATGGGCGCGGCGACGGCGGCGATCGGATTCCTTCCGACCTACGACAGCGCCGGCATCTGGGCCGCGATCCTGCTCGTCACCTGCCGCCTAGTCCAGGGTTTTGGCCTAGGGGGCGAATGGGGCGGCGCGGTGCTGATGGCGGTCGAGCATGCGCCCGCGGACAAGAAAGGTTTCTATGGAAGCTGGCCGCAACTCGGCGCCCCGCTCGGCCTCGTGCTCGGCACGCTGGTCTTCTCGGTGGTCTCGGCGATGCTGACGGACGCGCAGCTGCTTGCCTGGGGTTGGCGCATCCCGTTCCTGTTCTCGATCGCGCTGGTGCTGGTCGGCCTGTGGATCCGCTTCACCATCGCGGAATCACCGGAATTCCAGAAGGTCAAGGACACCAAGCAGGAAGTGAAGATGCCGATCGTCGAGGCGATCCGGATGTATCCCAAGAATATCCTGCTTGCGATGGGCGCGCGCTTTGCGGAGAACGGCTTCTTCTACATCTACGCCACCTTCGTGCTTGCCTATGCGACGCAATCGCTCGGCATGAACAAGCAGGACATGCTGAACGGCGTGCTGATCGCGGCCGCGATCGAGACCTTCACCATTCCCGCTTTCGGCGCGCTGTCCGACCGCCTCGGCCGGCGGCCGATCTACATCTTCGGCGCGGTGTTCTCCGCCCTGATGTCGTTCCCGCTGTTCATGCTGCTGTCGACCAAGAACCCGCAGCTCGCCTGGATCGCGATCGTGCTGGGTCTCGCGATCGGCCATGCCGCGATGTACGGCCCGCAGGCAAGCTTCCTGTCGGAGCTGTTCGGCACCAAGGTGCGCTATAGCGGCGTCTCGCTCGGCTACAACCTCGCCTCGATCTTCGCCGGCGCGCTGTCGCCGTTGATCGCGACCGGCCTGATGACGGCCTATGCGCCGGCGACCTGGCCGATCTCGCTCTACATGATCGCGCTCGCGATCATCACCATCGTCTCGGTCTATTTCGCCACCGAAACGCGCAAGGTCGGTCAGTCCTGAAACGATTGATCGCAAATCGCACGAGACCGGAGCGCCTGGCCGCAGGCCGCTCCGGTCAACAGCAACATGGGAGGAACCGCCGTGAGCCTGCATCCTGCCTTGACTGACCTGCCCCATTTCGAAAAAGGCAAGATCGTCACTGCGGCCGAAGCCGTGATGCTGATCCGCGACGGCGACACGGTCGCGACCGGCGGCTTCGTCGGCATCGGCTTTGCCGAGGAGATCGCGCTGGCGCTCGAAGAGCTCTATCTGTCCAACGAGGGCGATGCGCCCTACACGCAAGGCAAGCCGCGCAATCTGACGCTGGTCTATGCCGCGGGCCAGGGCGACGGCAAGCATCGCGGCCTCAACCATTTCGCGCATGAAGGCCTGGTCCGCCGCGTGATCGGCGGGCATTGGGGCCTTGCGCCCAAGCTTCAGCAGCTCGCGATCGCCAGTCAGATCGAGGCCTATAATCTGCCGCAGGGCGTGATCACGCATCTGTTCCGCGACATCGCGGCGCATCGGCCCGGCCACATCAGCCGTGTCGGTCTGGGCACCTTCGTCGACCCCAGGCACGGCGGCGGCAAGCTGAATGCACGCACCACCGAAGACATGGTGGAGCTGATCACGCTGCGCGGCGAAGAATGCCTGCTCTATCGGACGTTTCCGATCAATGTCGGGATCATCCGCGCCACCACGGGCGATCCCGACGGCAACCTCACCATGGAGAAAGAGGCGCTGACGCTGGAAGCGCTGGCGATTGCCATGGCTGCGCACAATTCCGGCGGCATCGTCGTCGCCCAGGTCGAGCGCGTCGCCGAGAGCGGCAGCCTCAATCCGCGCCAGGTCAAGATCCCCGGCGTGCTCGTCGATTGCGTCGTCGTCGCCAAGCCCGAGCATCACTGGCAGACCTTTGGCACGCAATACAACCCCGCTTTTTCCAGCGAGATCAGGGTGCGTGCGGCGTCGCTACCGGTGATGCCGCTGAGCGAGCGCAAGATCATCGCCCGCCGCGCGGCCTTCGAGCTGAAGGCCAACAGCGTCGTCAACCTCGGCATCGGCATGCCCGAGGGGATCGCCGCCGTCGCCAATGAAGAGCGCATCATCGACCTCATCACGCTGACGGCAGAGCCCGGTGTGATCGGCGGCATTCCCGCAAGCGGCATCGATTTCGGCGCGGCGATCAATACCCAGGCCGTGATCGACCAGCCCTACCAATTCGACTTCTATGACGGCGGCGGGCTCGATGCCGCCTTCCTCGGGCTCGCTCAGGTCGATCGCGTCGGCAATCTCAATGTCAGCAAGTTCGGACCAAAACTCGCGGGCGCCGGCGGCTTCATCAATATCAGCCAGAATGCCAAGGAGGTCGTGTTCGTCGGCACCTTTGCGGCCGGCAAGCAGCGGATTGCGATCCACGACGGCAAGCTCGCCATCGTGGAGGAGGCAAAGTCGCGCAAATTCGTCGATGAGGTCGAACACGTCACGTTCAGCGGCCGGTTCGCGGCGGCGCGCGGGCAGCGCGTGCTCTACGTCACCGAACGCTGTGTCTTCGCGCTGCGGCCCGACGGGCTCGAGCTGATTGAGGTTGCGCCCGGCATCGACATCGAGCGCGACATCCTGCGCCTGATGGATTTCAGGCCGCTGATCCCGCGCGATCCCGGCCTGATGGATGCGCGCATCTTCCGTGATGGTCCGATGGACCTGCGCGAACGGCTGCTGACCATCCCGCTCGATCAGCGCTTTGCGCTGGACGAGCAGCAGAACCTGTTCTTCATCAATCTGGAGCGCTATCCGCTGCGCAGCAAGGCCGATATCGACGCCATAGCGCGCATCGTCGAGGCCAGGCTCGCGCCGCTCGGCCGCAAGGTTTACGCCATCGTCAATTATGACAACTTCTCGATCCTGCCGGAGCTGCTGGACGATTATTCGGCCATGGTGCGCAGCCTGGTCGACCGCTTCTATGCCGGCGTATCGCGGTACACCACGTCCGGCTTCCTGCGTATCAAGCTCGGCGAGGCGCTCGAACGGCGCGGCGTCGCGCCGCATATTTTCGAGAGTGCCGAGGAGGCGCGGTCGGACTGGCAGATCGAGGCAAATGGCGCGAGCGAAGGCACGCAGCTCGCGGCACGGCAGGGTTAAGAATAATGCAGAGCTTGCGGGCAGCAGCCTCAGCCGTAAGGTCGAATTGCAATGTTCTTCAGGCTGTGCAAATCGCTATTGCCCAACAAATCCTACTCAGGAGGGACCATCGTGCGTCGATCATTCATCATAACAACAACCATTCTCGCCTTGGCCGCGGTCACCTCCGCGCAAGCCGACGATCTCAAGGTCGCGCTGATCTACGGCAAGACCGGCCCGCTCGAGGCCTATGCCAAGCAGACCGAGACCGGCCTGCAGATGGGTTTTGAATACGCTACCAAGGGCACCATGACGATCGACGGCCGCAAGATCGTCATCATTACCAAGGACGACCAGGGCAAGCCGGATCTGTCCAAGGCCGCGCTCGCCGAAGCCTATCAGGACGACAAGGCCGACATCGCGATCGGCACGACCTCGTCGGCGGCTGCGCTCGCGATTCTCCCCGTCGCCGAGGAGAACAAGAAGATCCTGATCGTCGAGCCCGCAGTCGCGGACCAGATTACCGGCGAGAAGTGGAATCGCTACATCTTCCGCACCGCGCGCAATTCATCGCAGGACGCGATCTCGAACGCGGTCGCGATCGGCAAACAGGGCGTCACCGTCGCAACGCTGGCGCAGGACTACGCCTTCGGCCGCGACGGCGTCGCCGCCTTCAAGGAGGCGCTGGCCAAGACCGGCGCGACCCTCGCCGCGGAAGAATATGCTCCGACCAACACCACCGACTTCACTGCGGTCGGCCAGCGCCTGTTCGATGCGCTGAAAGATAAGCCGAGCCGCAAGGTGATCTGGGTGATCTGGGCCGGCGCCGGCAATCCGCTGGCGAAACTCCAGGACATGGACCCGAAGCGCTACGGCATCGAGCTCTCCACCGGCGGCAACATCCTGCCGGCGCTCGCCGCCTATAAGAGCCTGCCGGGCATGGAAGGCGCGACCTATTACTACTACGACATTCCGAAGAACCCGGTGAACGACTGGCTCGTCGCCGAGCACCAGAAGCGCTTCAACGCGCCGCCGGACTTCTTCACCGCGGGCGGTTTCGCCGCCGCGATGTCCGTCGTCGCCGCCGTCACCAAGGCGAAATCGACCGACACCGAGAAGCTGATCACGGCGATGGAAGGCTTGGAGTTCGACACGCCGAAGGGCAAGATGGTGTTCCGCAAGGAAGACCATCAGGCGCTGCAGAGCATGTATCACTTCAAGGTCAAGGTCGATCCGAACGTCGCCTGGGCCATTCTCGAGCGGGTGCGCGAGCTGAAGATCGAGGACATGAACGTTCCCGTCCGCAACAAGCGCTGAGCTTTCTTGCTTCACCTCACCCGCTCGCGGGGGAGGCCGGGAGAGGGCTCTCACCTCTTGGGGGTCCTCGCCTGTGGCGATACCCTCTCCCCAACCCTCCCCCGCAAGCGTGTTCAGACCGGGGACATGGTGGACGGGTGTTCGGAGACATCGTGGACAGTTTCGACAGCGAATCAAGGAGGCTGTCGGATGCCGTTCCGCGAGGTGTCTCGGATGGACGCGAGATTGGAGTTTGTGATGTTGGCCTCGGCAGAGGGAGCCAACGTTCGGCAATTGTGCCGTCGGTTCGGGATCAGTCCGACGACGGGCTACAAGTGGTTGGAGCGTTGGCGGACAAGCGGGACGACGGGGCTTCAGGAGCAGTCGCGGCGGCCGCAGCATTCGCCGCTGCGCAGCGTTGCGGCGACAGAGGATGCGGTGCTTTCGGTCCGCACGGAGCATCCGGCCTGGGGCGGCCGCAAGATTGCCAGGCGGCTGAAGGATCTCGGCCACGATGAAGTTCCGGCGCCCTCCACGGTGACGGCCATCCTGAAGCGGCATGGTATCGAGCTCGGCACATTCGGCGGTGGTCAGGCCCCCTTCACCCGCTTCGAGCGCGGGCGGCCGAACGAGTTGTGGCAGATGGACTTCAAGGGCCATGTGGCCATGCACGCCGGCCGGCTTCATCCGCTGACCGTGCTCGACGATCACTCGCGCTTTTCCGTGGTGCTTGCGGCTTGCGCCAACGAGCAGACCGAAACGGTCCAGCAGCAACTCATCACCGCATTCCGCCGCTACGGCCTGCCCGAGAGGCTGATTACCGACAACGGTTCGCCCTGGGGCGATGGCCCGGGCAGCCCGTTCACCCCGCTCGGCGTCTGGCTGATCGAGCTTGGCATCAGGATCAGCCATTCGCGGCCCTATCATCCGCAGACCATGGGCAAGGACGAACGCTTCCACCGCAGCCTCAAGGCCGAAGTGCTGTCCGCTCCGCCCTTCGCCGATCTCGCCGCCGCCGCGCGCGCCTTCGAGCACTGGCGCAACGTCTACAACACGCAGCGACCACACGAGGCTATCGAGCTGGCCGTCCCGGCCAGCCGCTATCAGCCGAGCCAGCGCGCCTATGTCGAGACCATCGCGCCCTTCGAATACGCCCCGGGCGACATCGTGCGCCGCGTCCAGCAGGGTGGTCACGTCAGCTTCCTCGGCCGTGCCATCAAAGTCCCCAAGGCCTTCCGCGGAAAGGCGATCGCCTTCCGGCCAACCACACAGGACGGCCTCTTCGACGTCGTCTTCCGAACCCAGACAATTGCAACCGTCGATATTCGGCCTCTCGACGGCAGGCTCGAAAGTGTCCACGATGTCTCCGAACACCCGTCCACCATGTCCCCGGTCTGAACAAAGCGGGGGAGGGAGTGCAGCGTGGCCGCGGATACATCTTCATCTCATCATTCACCAGACCTCGAATGACGCTCTCTCTCGAAACGCGCGACCTCACCATCCGCTTCGGCGGGCATGTCGCGGTCAACAACGTCACCTGCACGTTTCGCCCGGGCGAGCTCACCGCTATCGTCGGGCCGAATGGCGCCGGCAAGACCACCTATTTCAACCTGATTTCGGGCCAGCTGCGCGCCTCCCACGGCAGCATCCTGTTCGACGGCACCGACATCACGGAGCATTCCGCGCCGCTGCGGACCCGTGCGGGTCTCGGACGCGCGTTCCAGCTGACAAATCTCTTTCCGAACCTGACGGTCGAAGAGAACGTCCGCCTCGCGGTGCAGGCGGCCAACGGCACCCACTACGACATGCTGCGGCCCTGGACGGTCCGCCGCGATCTGATCGCGCGCGCCGACGCCATCCTCGACCAGGTCGCGCTCGGCAATCGCCGCGGCGTGGCCGCAACCGCGCTGTCGCATGGCGACCAGCGCAAGCTCGAGGTGGCACTGATGATCGCGCTGGAGCCTGATGTCTTCATGTTCGACGAGCCGACCGCCGGCATGAGCATCGACGAGGTGCCGGTCGTGCTGAATCTGATCGCGCAGCTCAAGCAGGACAAGAGCAAGATCATCCTGCTGGTCGAGCACAAGATGGACGTGGTGCGCTCGCTCGCCGATCGCATCATCGTGCTGCATAACGGCCAGCTCGTCGCCGACGGCCCGCCGGCCGAGGTGATCGCCTCGCCGATCGTGCAGGAAGCGTATCTCGGCGTTGCACCCAAAAACGCTCCAGAGAGTGCCGCATGACCGATCTCTTAAAGCTCTCGGGCGTGCACACCCATATCGGCCGCTACCACATCCTCCAGGGCATCGACCTCGCCGTCCCGCAAGGACAGGTCACGATGCTGCTCGGCCGCAACGGCGCCGGCAAGACCACGACGCTGCGCACCATCATGGGCCTGTGGCACGCCTCCACGGGCGAGATCACGCTCGGCGGCGAGGGCATCGAGAGCCGCGCCACGCCCGAGATTGCGCGTCTCGGCGTCGGTTACGTGCCGGAAAGCATGGCAGTGTTCTCCGATCTGACAGTGAAAGAAAATCTGGTGCTTGCGGCGCGCGACGCGCCGATGGACGACCAGCAACTGGAATGGATCTTTGGCTTCTTTCCGGCGCTGCGCCGGTTCTGGCTGTCGCGCGCCGGTAGCCTCTCGGGCGGACAGAAGCAAATGTTGTCGATCGCACGCGCCATCATCGAGCCGCGCAAGCTCTTGCTGATCGACGAGCCGACCAAGGGGCTGGCGCCCGCCATCGTCATGGCGCTGATCGAATGCCTGAAGGAGATCAAGCGCAAGGGCGCGACCATTCTCCTCGTCGAGCAGAATTTCTTTGCCGCCCGCGAGCTCGGCGACAGCGTGCTGGTGATGGACAACGGCACCATCGCCCATCGCGGCGAGATGGCGGCCTTGGCCGCCGACGTGCCGCTGCAGGAGCGACTCCTGGGCCTGAGCCTGGAGGCGCATCAGTGACTGAACTTGCCGCAAATGATCCGCTGCCGAAGCCGAAGCGCGACATCGCGCCGATCCTGCTGCCGATCGCGCTCGCGCTTGTCACGATCCCGCTGATCGGCTCGCCCAGCACCTGGCTGACCTTGACCGCCGCGAGCCTCGCGATGGGCATGATGATCTTCATCATGGCCTCTGGCCTGACGTTGGTTTTCGGCCTCATGGACGTGCTGAATTTCGGCCACGGCGCCTTCATCGCCGTCGGCGCTTATGTGGCAACGCTGGTGTTCGCGCCGTTCGCGGCCTCGGTGCAGGCGGATTCGCTGTGGGTGAACCTCGCGGTGCTGGCGCCGGCAGCGCTGCTGTCGATGGCGGTGTCCGGCGCGCTTGGCCTGGTCGTCGAGCGCGTGCTGATCCTTCCCGTGTACGGCCAGCATCTGAAGCAGATCCTGATGACCACGGGCGGCTTGATTGTCGCAGAACAGACGCTTTATGCGCTGTGGGGGCCGCAGATCATCCCGATGCCGCTGCCGGCCTCGCTGCGCGGCTCCTTCATCCTCGGTGACGTCGCGATCGCGAAATACCGCGTGCTGGCGACGCTGATCGGGCTTGCCGTCTTCATCGCGATCCAGCTCGTGCTCAACCGCACCAAGCTCGGCCTTCTGATCCGCGCCGGCGTCGAGAACCGCGAGATGGTCGAGGCGCTCGGCTATCGCATCCGTCGTCTCTTCCTTGGCGTGTTCATGACCGGCTCGGCGCTGGCCGGCCTCGGCGGCGTGATGTGGGCGCTCTATCGCGAGCAGGTCCACGCCTCCATGAGCGACGAGCTCACGGTCTTGATCTTTGTCGTCGTCATCATCGGCGGCCTCGGCTCGATCGGCGGCTGCTTCATCGGTGCGATCCTGGTGGCGATGGTCGCCAATTACGGCGGCTTCCTGGTGCCGAAACTTGCCCTCGTCTCCAACATCCTGCTGATGGTCGCCATTCTGATGTGGCGGCCGCGCGGCCTCTATGCGGTGACCAGCCGATGATGATCCTGTCAGGCGATCCGCCGCGGAGCCGCGTGCTCACGCTTGTTCTCGTCGTCATCATCCTGGCGCTGGCGGCGACGCCGTTCCTGTTCCCGGGCGCAAAGGCGCTGAACGTGGCGGCCAAGATCTGCGTGTTCGCCGCGCTGGTCGCCTCCTACGATTTGCTGCTCGGCTATACCGGCTCGGTGTCGTTCGCGCATACGATGTTCTATGGCATCGGCAGCTACGCGATCGCGATTGCGCTCTATGGCATGGGACCAAACTGGGCCGCGGTCGCGACCGGCATCGTCGTCGGCCTGCCGCTCGCAGCGCTACTCGCCCTCGCCATCGGTCTGTTCTCGCTGCGGGTCGCCGCGATCTTCTTTGCCATGATCACGCTCGCCGTCGCTTCCGCCTTCCAGGTATTGGCCTCGCAGCTGTCCTGGTTGACCGGCGGCGAGGACGGGCGCAGCTTCCAGCTCCCGGAGCTGCTCCGTCCCGGCACGGTACTGATCTCCAAAAGCCTGTTCGGCTTCGAGATCAACGGCCGCATCCTGACCTTCTACCTGGTGTTCGCAGTCTCGGCCTTGATGATCCTCGCGCTGCTGCGGGTGGTGAACTCGCCGTTCGGTCGCGTGCTGCAGGCGATCCGGGAGAACCGTTTTCGCGCCGAGGCACTCGGCTTCCGCACCGTCTTCCATTTGACCTACGCCAACTGCCTCGCGGCCCTCGTCGCCGCGGGCGCCGGCATCCTGAACGCGCTGTGGCTGCGCTATGCCGGCCCGGACACCTCGCTGAGCTTCTCCATCATGCTGGACATTCTCTTGATGGTGGTGATCGGCGGCATGGGCACGATCTACGGCGCGATCATCGGCGCGACGATCTTCATCCTGGCGCAGAACTATCTGCAATCGCTGATGGGCGTCGCCTCCAAGGCGGCGAGCGAAGCCGGTCTGCCGCTGCTGCCGGGGCTGCTGCATCCCGATCGCTGGCTGCTGTGGCTCGGGCTGCTCTTCATCGCCAGCGTCTATTTCTTCCCGACCGGCGTGGTCGGGCGGCTGCGCAGTGGCGGCGGCGACAAGAGCGCTGGCGCCTCGCATTAAGCCTCCATTAACGATGCAGCGCAGCGGTTATCGCGAACGCAGCGCAACCAGGAAGCGATTCGCGCTGCGCTCGGCCCCGATACGCTTGCGCAACCTGGATTAATCCTCAGGTAACTGGTTTTCCTAAGCATTGGGCCATTTGTACGGTGTATTTCTGTCCCCCAGGGGGAGGAAATGCGCGACCTATTCTCAGGGATGGCATCCAGACTGTCGCTAGCCGTCAAGGGCGGCTGGGACGCTGCCATGCGACGCGGCCCCGTGCTGTGGCTGATCCTATCAGGCGCATTGCTTGTCGCCGGCATCTTCGCAGTGACGGCCATGGCGTCCGGCGAGTTTCGCGAGCGCACACTGGTCAACCGCGAGCGCGAGCTGGAGAACACCGTGCAGCTGATCGCACGGCACTTCGACCAGCAATTCGAAGATTCCGACGTCATCGCGGCCGACCTGATCGGGCAGATGCACTTGCCGGAAATCACCTCGCCGCAGATGTTCCGCGAGCGCATGTCGGGGCCCGAAGCGAACCGGATGCTGAGGAGCAAAATCAGCCCGGTCTCCTATCTCGGCGACATCGCGATCTACGATGCCGACGGCGACCTGATCAGCTGGTCTCGGGCCGAGCCCCTGCCCAAGATCAACATCTCCTCACGCACCTATTTCCAGACCTTCAAATCGAGTCCGATGTCGGAGCCGGTGCTGCTGGAGTCGGTGCGCAGCTTCATCATCGACAAATGGACCACCATCGTCGCCCGCCGGCTGAGCCTGCCCGACGGCACCTTCGTCGGAGCGATGGTCCGGCGGATCGATCCCGACAGCTATCAGCGCTATTTCGCCTCGGTCGCTCTGGCTGATGGCGCCGCCATCTCGCTGTTCGACCGCGAAGGCGTGATGCTGGCGCGCTACCCGAATGTCGAATCGATGATCGGGGTCAGCTACAAGAGTGCGCCGCTGATGCAGAAGGTGCTGACCCGCGGCGGTCAGCACACGCTTCGCGTCAAGAGCCCGGTGGACGGCGAGGAGAAGCTCGGTTCGGCTGCGTCGCTCACGCATTTCCCGCTGGTCATCGTCGCCACCAACACCATGTCGTCCGCGCTTGCCGACTGGCGGCAGCAGACCGGCTTCATGGTCACCACCGCGACGCTTTCGGCGGCCGTGATCGCGCTGATCCTGTTCATGATCATCCGCCAGATCGACCGGCAGAACCGCGAGGCCCAGCAGCGCCTGGAGGCGGAGCGGCTGCGGCTCGACACCGCCCTCAACAATATGTCCCAAGGGCTGATCCTGTACGACGCAGCCGGGTACATCGTCACCTGCAATCGCCGCTATGCCGACATGTTCGGCCTCTCCCACGACGTCATCAAGCCCGGCTGTCACATTCGCGAGGCGATGTCTCATCGCAAGGAACGTAACGCGTTCGGCGGCGATGTCGAAGCGTTTTGCGCCGACGTCATGAAGGTCGTGGCCGAAGGCGAGGTCTCGACGAGAGCTCACCTGCTGCCCAACGGCCGCGCCTTCCAGGTCATCAACACCCCGCTCGCGCAGGGCGGATGGGTCGCCACGATCGAGGAGATCACCGAACGGCGCAATCTGGAGCAGGAGCGCGACCGCAACTACACGTTCCTCCGCGAGATCATCGACCACATCCCATCGCAGATCACGGTGAAGGATGCCCGGACACGGCAATATCTGCTGATCAACCGTACCGCCGAAGAGCAGTTCGGCCAATCGCGCGAAGCGGTAGTCGGCAAGACCCCCTTCGACATCTATCCGGGTGACACCGCAAGGAAAGTTACCGAAGACGACAGCAAGGCGTTGGAGACGACCGAGGGATTGTTCAGGGACGAGCATCCCTGGCCGAGCCTGACCATGGGGCTGCGCTACATCACCTCGACCCGAATCGGCATTCGCGACACGTCGGGCGAGCCGCGCTACCTCATCAACGTCGTCGAGGATGTCACCGAGCGGCGGCGCGCCCACGAGAAGATCGCGCATATGGCGCATTATGACGCGCTGACCGACCTGCCGAACCGAACGCTGTTCCGCGAGCAGATCGAGCGCGAGCTGGAGAAGGTCGCCGGCGGCGAACAGTTCGCGCTGCTCTATATCGACGTCGACGAATTCAAGGGCATCAACGATTCGCTCGGCCACCATGTCGGCGACGAGCTGCTGAAGGCGATCGCGGGTCGCATCCGCGCCTGCCTCAGGCCGGGCGATCTGATCGCGCGGCTCGGCGGCGACGAGTTTGCCGTGATCCAGACCGGAATCGAATCGTCTGCCGACGTGCTGTCCTTCGTGACGCGGCTCCATGAAGCGATCCGCCGCCCCTATCACTGCCTCGGCCACCAGCTCTCCACCGACGCCAGCATCGGCATCGCGCTGGCACCGCAGGACGGCACCGATCTCGACCAGCTCATCAAGAATGCCGACCTCGCAATGTACGGCGCCAAGGCGGAAGGGCGGCGTACCTACCGCTTCTTCGTGCCAGAGATGGATGCGTGCGCCAGGGCTCGCCTCTCCCTGGAGCAGGATCTGCGCCAGGCGCTGGTCAATGGCGGCTTCGAGATCCATTACCAGCCGCTGGTCAATCTGCATTCGGGCGAGGTCTCCGGCTGCGAGGCGCTGCTGCGCTGGCGTCATCCCGTGCGCGGCATGGTCTCGCCGGCCGAATTCATTCCGATCGCCGAGGACACCGGCCTGATCAACGAGCTGGGCGACTGGGTGCTGCGTACGGCCTGCAACGAGGCCGCGACCTGGCCGGCTCATGTGCGCGTCGCCGTCAACGTCTCGCCGGTGCAGCTCAAATGCGACACGCTGGCGCTGCGGATCGCAGGCGCCCTCGCCGCCTCCGGGCTTGAGCCGCGACGGCTCGAGCTCGAGATCACGGAGGCCGTGCTGATCCGCGATGACGAGGCGGCACTCTCGATCCTGCACCAGCTTCGTTCGATCGGCGTGCGCATCGCGCTCGACGATTTCGGCACCGGCTATTCCTCGCTGAGCTATCTGAAACGCTTCCCGTTCGACAAGATCAAGATCGACCGCTGCTTCGTCGCCGACATCGCGGATTCCGGCGGATCACCCGTGATCGTCCAGGCGGTGGTGAACATCGCCTCCGCCAGCAATATGACCACGGTGGCCGAAGGCGTCGAGACCGAGGCCCAGCGCGAGATGCTGCGCGCGCTCGGCTGCACGGAGATGCAGGGCTATCTGTTCAGCAAGCCGAAGCCGGCGGCCGAGGTGCGCGGGTTGTTCGGCCCGGGCGATGCCATGCCAGTGGCGGCGGTGGCCTGAGATGGCAAAACTCATCAAGACTTCTGTCAAAACCGTCGACGTGGCGGATTCCTACGCGGTGCGGCTGATGCAGCATCTGGTGGTGCCGACCTTCGTGATCGACCCGAAGCGCCGCGTCGTGATCTGGAACAGGGCGTGCGAGCGGCTGACCGGCGTTGCAGCCGCCGAGGTGATCGGCACGACGAAACACTGGCAGGCCTTCTACGAGACCAAGCGCCCTTGCCTTGCCGATCTGGTCGCGCTTGACCGCCCCGAGCAGCTACCTGAATTCTATTCGGAGTACGCCGCGCGCGGCCACAACGGGCTCGGGTTCAGCGCGGAGAACTGGTGCGTGATGCCGAAGCTCGGCAGCCAGCTCTATCTCGCGATCGACGCCGGCCCCATCCATGACGAGGCCGGCAATCTGATCGCCGTGGTGGAGACGCTGCGCGACCTCACCGACCAGAAGCGCGCCGAGATGGCGCTGAAGGAGCTCGCCACCAAGGACGGGCTGACCGGGCTATCGAACCGCCGCTCCTTCGACCAGATGCTGATGACCGAATGGGCGCGCGCGCAGCGGACGCAGAAGCCGTTGGCGCTGCTGTTCGTCGACGTCGATCATTTCAAGTTGTTCAACGACGAGCACGGCCACCAGTCCGGCGACGAATGCCTGCGCGAGGTCGCGCGCGTCGTCAGCCGCCATGCGGTGCGCCCGCTCGACCTGGCCAGCCGCTATGGTGGCGAGGAATTCGCGCTGATCCTGCCCGACATGAGCTGCGACGATGCCTGCGCCATTGCTGAGGAGATCCGCGGTGCCGTCATGGCGTTGCGGATCGCCCATGGCGCCCACGGGGCCGGCAACCACGTCACCCTCAGCGTCGGCGTCGCCAGTCATATCCCCGGCGAGGCCGACGGCGGCCCCGACCGGCTGCTGGGTGCAGCCGACCAGGGGCTCTATGCGGCCAAAAGGCTCGGCCGCAACCGTGTCGTCTGCTCCGAGCGGCTGCTGGCCGAATTTGCAGGCCTCGGCAGGGACAATGTGCCGTTGAGTGGTCAGGTGAGTGGTCAGGTTCCTGGCCTGGCCCCGCGCAAATCCGCCTAAAGCGCGCTGGTTGTCACGGCGAGACCGGTTGCCCGCCCCGCGCCAATCGGCTAATGAACCCTCGTTGCGCCCGTAGCTCAGCTGGATAGAGCGTTGCCCTCCGAAGGCAAAGGTCACACGTTCGAATCGTGTCGGGCGCGCCACTTCGGTACAAAACTGGGCACGCCAAAACCAGCCGTTTTTGCGCTTTCAGCGGCGACGAGCGTGCGCAAGAGCACGCTTTTCGACCTCATGATACGAACTTCTTTCGGGTCCACTCCACCGCTGGGCCAGCGCGCGCAGGGCGGGATGCATGCCGAGCATGCGCAGCAGGACGCTACGCTGCGAACGATGGCGCTCGGAATGTCGATTTTGAATACTTTCTCGGTTCGAACGGCACCAGGCCGCTTCATACGGCGCCGCAGTGCCATCCAAATCAATGTGCAGACAAACACTTACAACCCCCGACGGCCCGCAGCGACACCGTCGTTTTTATCTTGCCGTCCCTGATCTGCGCTGTTTCGGCATCTCTCGCAGCAGAGGATCCCGCCCTTCTTCGTTCAAGCAGATCTCAAGCTCGCCATTCGCAGCTAGGTTAATGGTTATTCTCGCTGCCATGATGCACCTCTGAGGTTGAGAGCAATACTAAGCCGAATCGAGTTTGGTTTTCGTTAGCAAACCCTAACGCAGCCGCTAAGAATTTTGGCCGTGCCGGTAAGCGGGCCGAAAGTACCGTATCGTATCAATCAGGCATCGAACGCCGAGTTCAGAATGCGCAGGGAACGCCAGAAGCCGCCCAAAGTTCGTCCGAGCCTTATCGACAGGATACAGCTGGCGGCGTCCTATGGTCGGCAGGTTGATGGGATTTGGATCGGAAGTTACTTTGCGCCGGAGCACTTGTCGCGCGTCGAACGTGCGCTACTTCTCGTAAAGCAGCACAGTCCCTTGCAGTACTCCCGCATTATCAGGGACCTTGAGCGTATTTGGATTTTCCTGCTGCCGGGCGGGCTTGCCGAATACAAGCATTCACTCAAGGCGTGCGTGCTCGACAAGCGATTCGTGGCCGATTCGGCTGTGAGTATAGAACAGATCGCCTCAGCTATCGTGCACGAAGCCACGCACGCAAAGCTGGAGCGGTTCGGAATCGAATACGACGAAGATCAGCGCGCGAGAATCGAGGCGATCTGTTTTCGTCGAGAGTTGGCCTTTGCCGTTCGATTGCCTGACGGCGCCCGGCTCTGGGAAGACCGCGCACGAGATTTAAATTGGTACCAAGCCAATCCAGACTATTTTCGTGATGCTCAATTCATCGAGCGCCACACCGATGGTCAAGACGAGATGCTTCGACATATCGGGACTCCGGAGTGGCTCATCCGAGCCACGCCCGCCCTGCAGTCAATAGTCGGCCGGGCAAGGAGATTGTTCCGCGTCGCCTCGCGTCCTGGCTGAACGTTCACAGCTACCGCAAGATCGCAGTTCATCGCAGGTTAAGGGTGCCGATTATGTCTAGCCTGGACGCGTGGAAATATCGTCCCGACCGCGATGGAACGATCCTGGCGTACGCCGGAACTGAGCGCGGCGGAGCCGACACATGTGATTGCGCGGGCTGTAGAAACTTCAGATTGGTGCGAGCCGAAGTTTTTCCAGCAGAGTTTATTGCATTGCTCGACGAACTCGGCATCGATCCCGGCAAGGATGCTGAGGTCTATCACAATGCTCGACTTGCTCCGGGCCGTCACGATTATGGTGGGTGGGTACCACTTCGCGGGTACCCTGGATCAAACCGGAGATGTTCCGCTTATTGATTTGGGAAGCAACTTCACAGTTTGGATGGGCCAAGACGCCGGAGCACCGCGACTGCCAAGGATCGTGTCCCAGGGAGTGGTGTAACTGGCGGTGGGACACCGCGCTCGCCGGCAAGGGCCGGACTGGTCAGCTGGCGATAGCCGGAAGGCTGACGGTTGGATCATCGCTCAACGGCGCGATGGTTTCCAGCGTCATGTAGCGGGCACGTTGGACGGCCCATTCATCGTTCTGCTCGAGCAGGATCGCACCGATGAGGCGGACGATGGCATCCTCGTTGGGGAAGATGCCGACCACCTCGGTGCGCCGCTTGATCTCGCCGTTGAGGCGCTCGATCGGGTTGGTCGAGTGCAGCTTGGTTCGATGCTGCGGCGGGAATGTCATGTAGGCCAGCACATCGGTCTCCGCTTCGTCGAGGAAGCCGGCCAGCTTGGGCAGCTTGGGGCGGAGTTGATCGGCGACCTTCCGCCATTGGGTTCGCGCGGCCTCGGCATCGTCCTGGGCGAACGCGGTGGCAATGAAGGCGGAGACGACGCGCCGCCCACTCTTGCCGGCATGCGCCAGCGCGTTGCGCATGAAGTGGACGCGGCAACGCTGCCAGGTGGCGTTGAGCACCTTGGCGACGGTGGCCTTGATGCCCTCGTGAGCGTCGGAGACGACCAGCTTGACGCCACGCAGGCCGCGGCGAGCAAGCTTGCGCAGGAATGCCGTCCAGAACGTCTCGGCTTCGGAGGGACCGATGTCCATGCCGAGCACTTCGCGGCGGCCGTCACTGTTGACGCCGACCGCGATAATCACCGCGACCGAGACGATGCGGCCATTTTGGCGCACCTTCACGTAGGTGGCGTCGATCCACAGATATGGCCAGTCGCCCTCGATCGGCCGGGCGAGGAAGGCCTTCACCTTGTCGTCGATCTCGCCGCACAGCCGGCTCACCTGGCTCTTCGAGATGCCGGTCATGCCCATGGCCTGCACGAGGTCGTCCACCGAGCGGGTCGAGACGCCCTGCACATAGGCTTCCTGCACCACGGCGGTCAGCGCCTTCTCGGCCATGCGGCGTGGCTCCAGGAAGCCCGGGAAGTAGGAGCCCTTGCGCAGCTTGGGAATACGCAGCTCAACTGCGCCGGCGCGGGTCTCCCAGATCCGGTCGCGGTAGCCGTTGCGCTGGGCCAGACGTTCGGGGTTCTTCTCGCCATAGCCCGCTCCGGTCTGGCCTTCGACTTCCAGCTCCATCAGCCGCTGGGCCGCAAAGCCGATCATCTCGCGCAACAGATCGGCATCAGGGGTCTTCTCCATGAGCGCGCGCAGGTTCATCATCTCGTCGGTCATCGGTGGTTCCTCGAATCAGGTTGGTGTCAGCAACCCGACCCTACCGACGAATCATCGATGACCACCGCAAAGCCGCCCGCCCGCTACGGCGCTATTTGACGGCGCGCGTGCGGGCGGCTTTGCTCTACCGAGCTACACCATCAATTGGGACACGACCCTGCCAAGTCTAAAAGGCATGCAGGTTGTGCAGGTGGATTTTCAGTGTGATGCCGTGCCGTGGCGGTTGGATGAGCCCGAAATGGAATAGGTGAGGCATGATCAAGTCTCGCTTGTCGTTCGAGATGCAGCCTATTGAGCCCGACCCGCAAGGTGGTTGGCAGCTTATGCTCTGGGATGGCTCGGCATGCCGGCTATCGAAGAGTAATCGGACCACCCTGCGATATTGGAAGTCCCGCGAGGCGTAGCGCAAGATCGTAGGCAGTCGAAGATTTGCCGATTGAAGCGTCCGGTCGAGTACGGCGTCATAGTGCGATGGCGAAAGAATAGTGCCCATCTTCATCGGCCGTGGCGCGCCACTTCGGAATACGCTATCGGCGCCAAAATCGGCCGGTTCTTCGATTGACCCCGTCGAGCTGTCGAGTTGGGTCGCCGCAATACGCGGTGCACCTGGCTCTCCTGCGGCAAGTCAAAGCGGGATTTCGGGCGGCCTTGCAAATCCTCCGTGCTCCCTTTCGAGCAGTTGAGCGAAGGCAAGCGGGGTGCGGTCCTCGAACAGAGGACCGATGATCTGTACTCCGATGGGAAGCCCTGCCTTCGACCGGCCTATCGGCATCACCGTTGCTGGCAGCCCCGGAGGCGTCGCAAGCGTCGCCCAGACGATCAGCGACAGATAGGGGTGCATCTCGCCGTCGATATCGATCGTTCGGTCCTCCTGATCCGGCTTCTGGTCGTGCGGGAACGCGAGCACGGCAAACGGCGGACAGAGAACCACGTCGAATTCCCTGAACAGGGCAGCCCATTGCTGGCGCAGGCGGGCCCGCGCGATTTCCGCAGCCATCATCTCGTGGTGGCTGAGCAGTGGCGCGCGCATTCGCCATGCCTTGAGACTGTCGTCATCCGGCTTCAGCGTGGCAACGTTCTCCTGAATCTTCTTGAAGAACTCGGGAGGCCGGCCGAACGCGCCAAAGTTGCGCACCATGCGAGTATGCAGGCGTGCCGATTCGGCGAGATCAGGCACCAGCGAGCTGGACCGCGCAACGTTTGCTCCTGCCTTCGCCAGGCGGCTCGCCAGCTGATCGAGCGCCGCGCCTATCTCGCCGGCCACCGGCAGCAGAGGATGACTGTCCAGCACAAGAACGCGGAAGTCTTTCAGCGTCTCGTGGCGCGCTGGAGGGAGCACCAGTCGATAGGCGGTGGCCTCCTGTTCGTCGGGGCCGGCGAGGATGTCGAGCGCCGCTGACAGATCGGCACCGGTGCGGGCCATCGGGCCGCAAACGCCCAATCCGTTGGTCAGGTCAGTTGCCAGGGCTTGCGAGTGGGGTGGTGCGTGGCCGCGTTGCGGGACCAGATTGGATGTGGGCTTGTGAGCGAACACCCCGCACAAATGTGCCGGCACTCGCAGCGAGCCACTGATGTCGGAGCCGAGCTCGAGCGGCACGTATCCGGCGGCCAGCGCGGCCGCCGATCCGCCGGATGAGCCACCGGGCGTGCGCGTGAGGTCCCAGGGATTCTTGGTCGTTCCATAGATCTCATTGAAGCTTTGCCAATCGGCCATCGCGGTGGCCAGATTGGTCTTTCCCAGGATCACGGCTCCTGCCGCCTTGAGGCGGGTGACCGCAACTGCGTCTTCGGCGGCCCGCCATCCACGGCCCGACGGGAAGCCCCAGGTGGTCTGCAGCCCGCCGATATTGAAGGCTTCCTTGACTGTCATCGGTATTCCGAGCAACAGCCGGCGTTCGCCGCGGGCGAGCGCGGCATCGGCCTCGCGCGCCGCCGCCTTGGCGCGTTCGAAGTCGCGCACGACCACCGCATTGATGCGGGAATCGAGCGCCTCGATCCGGCCAACCGCATGCTCGAACAATTCGCTCGCCGAAATCTTGCGTGCGTCGAGCAGCGCCCGCAGGTCGCTGACGCTGGCATAGTCCAGCCGTTGCTCGGACGCGGACGAGGGCGCGGCCTTTTGGCCAAAGGCCGGGGTGAGCTTCGTCGCCGCCATGGTTGCGACGGTGCTGGTGGCTGCCCCCAACAGGAAACGTCGGTTCATTGTCATTGCTTGACTTCCTCCGCCACGATCCGGCGCGCCATTCCCGCGCCCCTCGGTTTGGGCTAGCATCGCGTGTCGATTGCCGAGCCTGGGCGCAGTGGCGCCACGACACCCGAAAGAGCGCCGAATGAACGCCGAAATTGGCACGAAAACCAAGCCGGGCGCGGCTGGTGGCGACGAACCGGCCCCGATTTCCCGCCGCGCGCTTCACTTTGCCGATTTTGACGTCGACCTCGAGCGCGGCGAATTGCGTGTCGGCGGCACCGCAATTGCCTTGCGCCCGAAGAGCTTTGCGCTGCTGGTTTACCTCGCCCGTCATCCCGGCCGGCTATTGGCCAAGGACGAGCTCATTGAAGCGGTTTGGCCCGATGTGACGGTGACCGACGACTCCCTGGTTCAATGCATCAGCGAGCTGCGAGCCGCGCTTGGTGACGGCGACCAACGCCTGATCAAGACCGTGCCTCGCCGTGGTTATTTGCTGGACGCCCACCCTGTCGATAGGCCTCCGGTCGTCGATCAAACGGTCGTACGCGATGCGGGTACCACCGATCCGCACCGCGCTTCGCTTCAGGCGCCCTCGCGTCGTAGAACGTTGCCGTGGCTGCCTGCAGTGGCAGCCGTATGTACGGTCTCGCTTGCCGGAGCGCTCTGGTTCGGGTTTCCGCATCGCGAACGGAATGCCGCCCTCGTCACCAAGAACACGATCACGGTTTTGCCGCTTGTCGGTGTTGGCGGCGAGAACGCCGCTGACCTCGCCGAGGCCGTTACCGAAGATCTCACCATCGAGGTGTCGCGTTTGCCCGACACGCTCGTGATCGGATATCCAACAGGGCATTCGCCGACCGGTCCCGATAGCGATCCACAAAGCGTCGGCCGCCGATTGGATGTCGCCTACGTCTTGGGCGGCAGCCTACAGCGGCAAGGCGAAGCGGTCTCAATCGCTCTGAAACTGCAAGCGAGTACCACCGGCGCGCTGTTATGGTCGGGCCGATTCGACTATCCTGAACCAGCCGGATGGAATTGGCGCCGCGACATCACGGCGCGCATTGCCAATGAGCTGAAGGTACGCATTGACGAGGCCGGGACGCCCGTCGACAGGCCTTATGCCGGGCGTACGTTTGCCGCCATCGATCCCACGCTTCAGGGCTGGCGCCTGCTGAAGCGGATCCATACGCGAGAAGAGCCGCAGAGGGCGCGCGCCCTGTTCGAGCAGGCGTTACAGATAGACCCCGACTCCGCCTCTGCGCTGGCCGGACTTGCCATGAGTCACATCACCGAGGTGTTGACCCGCTGGAGCAAGGCGCCGGACACCCAGACCGCGCTTGCCGCGCAAACGATCGAGCGTTCATTGGCACTGCAGCCAAATGATCCCCGCGCAAATTACGTGCGAAGCCTGGTGCTATCCGTGCAAGGTCGGATCGGCGATGCGGACCAGGCCATCCAACGCGTGCTGTCACTCTATCCGAACCAACCGCGGGCGCTGCAGCGGCTGGGCTTTCTGAGGCTGCAGCAGGGTCGTCCGGAAGAGGTAGCGGCGCTGGTCATGCTATCGCTCCGTCTTGATCCACTCGATGCTGAACAGGTGAGCCTTGGCCACTTCACGCTGGGAATGGCCGAATTCCACCTGCATCATGATGAGACGGCCTACGCGCACATGCGACAGGCGACGATCAGTAGTCCGCAAAATGGATTTGCCTGGCAATGGCTGGCGGCGATCGATGGCCTGCACGGTCGCAGCGAGCAAGCCAGGACGAATTTGATTGAATACCTAAAGCGCAATCCCAGCCACACGGTGAGTAGCCTGAAATCGTCGGAATACTCGCGCAACGCTGTGTTCTGGCAGGAGCGCAATCGCTTCTATGAAGGTCTAAGGATGGCGGGGCTGCCGGAGTAGTGGTTCCCAAGTCTCCCGCCTTGCCCGCGAGGGGGCGACCTTCGCCGTCCGCTCAACCGCCCCTGATCTCACCTGCGATCCGGACGGGGGCCGTACGCGGCCCTCGTCCTCGCGATCTCAGTGCCTGACGCGCTCGAACACCACGATCACGCCGGTCGGCTCGGGCTCGTGCGCCATCAGGCGCGTCAGGTCCGCGTCGCTCCAGTCGGCGAGGCTGACGACTTCGCCGGTCTCGCGCTCCGCACTGATCGACGGGGTCGGCTCGAGAACTTTCAATCCCATCTCGTCGACGAAGAAGGTGTGTTCCCCGAACATGCTGTTGAGCTGGGGCATGGCGGGATGCTCGTCGGGCAGCACCTGGGCGCCGAGCTGGTTGACGGTCTGCTTCACCTGTTCGGATGTGAGCTTCATGAGCTGCTCCGTTTCTGTCATGTCGTTTCATGGGCTTGAGCCGGCTTTTTGGCCGGAGCACGCGTTCCCTGCCCCTGTGTCGCCTGGCTCAAGCTCTCGAACGGATGCTGCGCACAAATGTTCCTGCAAAATGTATTTTGTGATCGCGCGTTGCATCTGCCGCAGTGACGGCGCGAGATCGCCACACGATGTCCACGATTTCTCGTGGGCTAGTGTTCGCTCCTGATATCGCCGACCGAGAGCGCGCAGATGCGTGACAGATAGGTGTAAGGCAGCCCCGTCTCCTCCGCCCAGGCGTTGAACTGCGCCTGCACCTTGGCGAGATCGCCTTTCGACTTGACCTCTTCGGCGATGTCGAGGCCGGCATCACGCAGGCAGGCGACGACGTCCTTCGAGGTGACGAAACCGTCCCAGCCGACGAAGCGCAGCAGCATCTGGCCGGTGTTGCCGCCCAGCCGGGAGCCGCGCTTGCTCAGCAGATCGAGCAAACCGATCTCGTTGGACGGCGGCCATTTCGCCAGAAACTTGCCGAAGCTGCCGTGCTCTTTCGCGATCTCCTGCACGAACGCGGCGTTGTCGCGCACCGACATGATCTTGGCGCCGTTGCGGACGATCCGCGCATCGCGCAGCAGGGCTTCCCAATAGTCTTCGGGCTGGAAGCTGAGCTCGGCCGGCTGGAAGCGCAGAAAGGCGTCTTCAAAGCCGTCCCATTTCGCATCGATCACGCTCCAGGCAAAGCCCGCGCAAAATACCCGCCTGGTCATCTCCGCGAGGATGCGATCGTCGCCGAGTTTTGCCAGCCCCTTCAGGTCGGGCTTGTCAGGCATCAGTCTGTCGAGCGCCTTGGGCCCGCCCTTGCGCTTTTCGGCACGGGCACGAATGGTCTTGAAGGAAGTCATGCGGTCACCCGCGATTGAGGGTGCTCCACGACATCAGAATTCGGCGATCCGGTCCAGCCCTGCGGCGCCTTGTGCCACGCGCCGCGCGTCACGCCCGCGACAGTGAAGGCACCTCCTCAGGCACAATGGCCTGGAGGCCGCCGAAGCGGCGCTCGCGGCCGTGGAAGGAGGCGAGCGCCGCGGCGAGATCGCCCGCATCGAACTCCGGCCACATCCGCTCGGTGAAATGCAGCTCGGCATAAGCGCCTTCCCAGAGCAGGAAGTCCGACAGCCGCTTTTCACCTGACGTGCGGATGATGAGATCGACGTCGCGCAAGCCGGCCTCGCCGGTGACCAGTTGCGAGAAGGCTTCGCGGGTCAGGCTGGTCAGCGCGGCCGCCTTCGCCGCTGCATTGAGAATGGCGTCGCGCGCGGAATAGTCGACGGCGATGCGCAGATGCAGCGTGGCGCCATGTGCGGTAGCCGCCTCCGCGCGCGCGATGGCGGTGGCGATGCCGTCCGGCAACCGGTCGCGACGGCCGATCACGTTGAGCCGGACGCCGTTCTTCACCAGGCTCTGCACCTCATTGGCGAGATAGAAGCGCAGCAGCGTCATCAGCGCGCCGACCTCCGCCTTCGGCCGGCGCCAATTGTCGGTCGAGAACGCATACAGCGTCAGCGTGCCGATGCCCTGCTTGGGCGCGGCCTCCACAATGCGGCGTATCGCCTCGACGCCGGCCTCGTGGCCGCGCACGCGCGACAGGCCGCGCCGCGTCGCCCAGCGTCCGTTGCCGTCCATGATGATGCCGACATGAAGCTTCTCGTTGTGGGACGTGACGTCACTTTGCATCGCAAAGTCTCCAGTCAAAAAGGGGGACAATCAGGTCGGGAGAATGCCGAGGCGGCCGAGCGGCGGTGCCTCGCGGCCGGCGGCCTTGGCGGCATCGCGCACCAGCCGCTCAAGCACGGCGAGATAGTCGAGGAAGCGGCGGCGGCCAATCTTGGTCAGCCGGCAGGTGGTGTGCGGGCGATTGCCCTCATAGCCCTTGGTCACCTCGACCAGGCCGGCTTCCTGGAGCACGGCGAGGTGGCGGCTGAGATTGCCGTCGGTGAGGCCGCAGAGCTGCTTGAGATCGGCAAAGGCAAGCCCCTTCGGGTGAGCCATCAGCGAGGTCAGAAGCCCGAGCCTCGCCTTCTCGTGGATCACACGGTCGAGCCCTTCATAGGAGAAAGGTGCGCTGTCAATCTTCAACATCATTGTCTCCGGACGCGAAATACAGAATGGCCGCCATCACCGACTGGCCGATCACGAAGGGCAATCCCATGGTCCATGGCGACAGCATGTGAGTCCGGCTCGCCAGCACCACCACCGCAAAACCCGAGATGAAGTACCAGGCGCCGGCGAAGGCCACGCTGCGCGGCAACGAGCGAACGGATGCAAAGATGCCGAGCGACACCAGGATCTGCCACAGCCCCGGCAGGAGCCACAACGTCTCGGCGGCGAACTTCCACATCACCACCGCGAGCAGGATTCCGGCGACGCCTGCGGGCAAGAACTGCTCGACCGCCTGGTGGATCATGACGTCGGCAAGGCCCGAATGATGACGGCGCGAACGCGCGCGCATCTCGATCCAGATGATCAGGCCGGACAGCGCAGCCGCAACGAACCAGCCGAGAAAGAAGCCGAGCGGCTCGCCGGTGGGATCGCCGAGCAGCCAGAATTGCAGGATTGCGGTGACAAGCGCGACCCCGCCGGTCGCAGCCATCGTCGCCGGACCGTAGCCGCGGAACGCCGTGCCGGCCGCAATCTGGCTGCGGATCGCCACGATGTCGGCCAGCGCCTTGTCGAGATCGCGCATCGGCAATGCCAAAACTCCGCTCCACCCAGTTCACGGACCGGCATCACCCCAGTCACTTTGTGATGCAAAGTATACCGCACCACAAAGCACGCGCAAGCCTGAAAGTCGTCCGGAAGGGACACGTTCCGATCGAACAACTGTCGGTTGCGCGACACCTGCCCGCGCAGATAAGATGCGGCCAAAGCACTCCGGGGGCAAGTTATGTGGTTGAGGTCGTTTGCTGTTGCGGCTCTGTTGCAGCTGAGTCTTGCCGGGCTGGCGCATGCGGCGGGACCGTTCGGCTCTGTCAATGTCGGCAACTGGATCGGCGGCGCCTTCAGCAACGACGAAACCGGCGCTTTCTCCCATTGCGCCGCCACAACGCCCTATGCGAACGGCGTCATCCTCGTCGTAAGCCAAAATGCCGCCGGCACATGGTCGCTGGCCTTTGCGAGTCCCAACTACCGCTTCAACAAGGGTGAGAACGCCGCGATCGACGTGATCTTCGACGGGCAGGAGCAAGCCAGGCTGTTCGCCACGGCGTATCAGTCCAACATGCTCACGGCCATCATGCCCGCCAATGTCGTGCGAACATTTCAGAAGGCGAGCCTGATGGTGGCGACAGCCGGCCGCGCCGTGCTGAATTTCGATCTGACCTCGACCGGGCCGGTGATCGCGGCCTTGGCCAATTGCGTTGCCAAAGTGAAGGCTGACGGATTGAACAAGGCTGGCGATTTCACCAAGAGCGCCGCGAAGCCGGCAGCCGTGGCGGACAAGCAAGGCGCAACGCCGGCCAGCAAGCCCGCCAAGCCCAAGAGCGGGACCGGCTTTGTGGTGAGTGCCAACGGGCACATCGTCACCAACCACCATGTGATCGACGGTTGCAGCGACCTCAAGGGTAATCTCACCGGCGAGGCCGCGATGGTGCTACGCGTCGTGTCGAGCGACGCCAACAACGATCTCGCTTTGTTGCAGGCGCCGTCGACCGCGACATTCAAGGAGTTTGGCCGGATCCGTGATCGCTCGATCCGCTCCGGCGATTCCGTCGTCGCGATCGGCTTCCCATTCCACGGCCTGCTGACTTCGGACTTCACCGTGACAACGGGCATTGTGAGCTCGCTCAGCGGCATGCGCAACGATTCGCGCTTCCTGCAAATCAGTGCGCCCGTGCAGCCCGGCAACAGCGGCGGCCCGCTATTCGACACGACCGGTCAGATCGTCGGAGTCGTCACTGGAAAGCTCGATGGACTACGAGTCGCCGTGGCAACCGGCAGCATCCCCGAAAACATCAACTTCGCCATCAAGACCGGCGCGCTGCGCGACTTCCTCGACAATTCGGTCGTGCCGTACCAGACGGCCGAGCCGAAGGGCGAGCTCAAGACCACCGACATCGCTGGCAACGCCCGTGCCTATACGATGCTGATCTCGTGCAACGGGACGGAGCAGGCCGACGCGAAGAGGTGAGAGGCGTACGCTGTAGCCTCAAACACTGCTGTCATTCCCCCGCGAACGTGGGGAATCCAGTACGCCGCGGCCCCTCGATTCGAGCACTACCGTCTCGGAGTACTGGATCGCCCGGTCCCGGCTCCGCCAAGGCTACGCCGAGGCCCACGCCGGCGCTCGGCACGCCGAAGCTTCAGCGAAGGCGGCAAGCCGGGCGATGACAGCATTGATGTGGACGCAACGAGCCCATCAACTCACCCCTGGCAACAAGCGCCCGTCGCCTGCGGCTCGTACTGGTCCCGCAGGCGGACCCAGTCCATCGGATAGGGCAGCCCTTCCTCGTGGCGGCCGAGCGGGGTGAGGTCGAGATATTGATAGGCGGCGTTCATCATATCGAGGCCGCGGGCGAAGCAAGAATAGGTGTGAAAGATTTCGCCGGCCTCGTTGCGATAGAACACGCTGATGCCGGGCAACTCCGGACCATAAAACGGCGTGGTGCCGAAATTGTATTTCGGGACGCCCTGGTCGATCTGCTCGGGTGTGAACGAGACCTCGTAATCGTAGTTGAAGTCGTTGTGGCCTGAAGACACCCAGTCAAAACTCCAGCCCATGCGCTTCTTGAACGCCTCGAGCTTTTCGACTGGCGCCAGCGAAATCGCGACCATGGTGGTGTCGCGCGCCGCCAGATGCGGCACCATGCGCTCAAAACCATCGGCCCAGAACGAGCAGCTCTTGCAGGCGGCGTCCCAGTCGGGCGCAAACATCACGTGCTGAACCACGAGCTGCGGACGGCCTTTGAAGAGATCGCCAAGCGTGACCTTGCCGTTCGGGCCGTCGAACACATAGCTCTTGTCGACCTTCACCCAGGGCAGTGCGCGGCGCTCCTCGGCAAGGCGCTCGCGGGCCCGGCTCAACTCCTTCTCGTGCGCCAGATGGGCTTTGCGGGCAGCGACCCATTGCTCGCGCGAGACGATCTGATGTTGCTGCATGATATCCTCCTTGATATCCCCTTGCGGTCAGGCGACGAAGGTGTCGAGCTTGTCGAAGGACGAGGTCCAGCCACGCTGGTGGTTGTCGCGCGCGGTCTCGTCGAAGAACTGGGCATGATGGAAGATCATCAGCGTGCCGGCACTGTCCGGCTTCAGCGTGATCGTCACCAGCGATTCGCGCTCCGGCGTCGAATGCCAGGCCCAGGTGAAGACCAACCGCTCGTTCGGCACGACCTCGCGATAGAGGCCGCCCGCCTCGAAATATTCGCCGTCCTCACCGGTGAACGAGATGCGGTAGCGGCCACCGGAGCGAACATCGAGCTCGGCATTCAGCGTCGCCGGCTTCATGTTCGGCGGCCCGAACCACTGCACTAGCTGCTCGGCTTGCGTCCAGGCGGCGAAGACCTTTTCCGGCCGCGCACGGAGCCGGCGCGTGA
Source organism: Bradyrhizobium diazoefficiens (assembly GCF_016616885.1). Classification (NCBI taxonomy): domain Bacteria; kingdom Pseudomonadati; phylum Pseudomonadota; class Alphaproteobacteria; order Hyphomicrobiales; family Nitrobacteraceae; genus Bradyrhizobium; species Bradyrhizobium diazoefficiens. The sequence continues at coordinate 8,064,071 of NZ_CP067102.1, forward strand.
GTGTGAGGCTTGGACCTTCGCTTGCGCGTTCGGCAGTGTTGGCGGCTGCGTTGACCATGGTTTGTCCTCCACAAAGGCTGCAAGGCGGTCAAAACTCTCGGACCAGAATTGCGCGTAGCGATTGAGCCAGTTCATCGCCTGCTCCATCGGCTGCGCGGTGAGCCGGCAGGACACCGTGCGTCCGGTCTTCTCGCGCACGATCAGGCCGGCATCCGTGAGCACGTCGAGATGCTTCATGATCGCCGGCAGCGAGATCGAGAACGGCGCCGCCAGCTCGCTCACCGACAGGCTGTGCTTTTCGCCGAGACGCGCGAGCAGCGCGCGCCGTGTCGGATCGGACAGCGCCGCAAAGGTACGATCGAGCGTCCCGTCTTGATACTTAACCATGCGGTTTAGTATAGACGCAAACGCCATCCCGTCAAGCCGGAACCACGCACGAAAAAAGCCCCGCCTTCCGGCGGGGCTCCGTGTTTGGTCATTCACGAGATTGCTATTCGACCTTGAGGCCGGCGAACTCGACGACCTTCTTCCACTTCGCGGTCTCGGCCTCGATCTCCTGGCCGAACGCCTCCGGCGTCAGCACCAGGGGATCGCCGCCGAGCTCGACCAGGCGCTTGGTCATGTCGGGATCCTTCATGAGCGTGTTGATCTCGTTGTTGAGCTTCGCGATCATATCCTTGGGCATGTTCTTCGGCGCGCCGATGCCGAACAGCGCGCTCGCCTCGTAGTCCTTCACGGTCTCGCCGATCGCCGGCACGTCCGGCAGTTGCGGCGAGCGCTGTGCCGTGGTGACGCCAAGTGCGCGAAGCGAGCCGGAGCGGATGTGCTGGATGATCGAGGGCATGTTGTCGAAGATCACCTGCACCTGGCCGCCGAGCAGGTCCGTGATCGCCGGTGCGGCACCGCGATAGGGCACGTGCTGCATCTTGCAGCCGGTCATCGCCATGAACATCTCGCCGGACAGATGCACCGAGGTGCCGTTGCCGGAGGAAGCCATGTTCACCTTGCCGGGGTTGGCCTTCACATGCTCGATGAACTCGGCGACGGTGTTGGCCGGCACGTCCTTGTTGACGGTCATCACATTCGGCACGCGCTGGAACCCAGCGATCGGCGCGATGTCGCGGACGAAGTTGAACTTGAGGTTGGCATAGAGCGTGGCGTTGATGTAGTTCGCCGGATTGACCAGCAGCACGGTGTAGCCGTCGGGCTCGGCGTTCACGACGGATTCGGTGCCGATATTGTTGCCGGCGCCCGGCTTGTTCTCGATCACGAATTGCTGGCCGAGCCGCTCCGACAGCCGCTGGCCGATCAGGCGCGCCAGGATGTCGGTGGCGCCGCCCGGCGGATAGCCGACCACGAACTTCACCGGCCGGGACGGATAGTCGGCGGCGAAGGCTTTCGACAGCGGGCTGGCTGCAAGCGGGGTGGCGGCGAGCAGGCCGAGCGCGGAACGGCGAGTGATCATCTCAAGGGTTCTCCCAGTGTTGTTCTTGATAGCAGCGTCAGCGGCGTTGTAACAAAGCCCGTCACGCGCGGAAAGTGCGCAACGTTCGTGGCGACGAAAGGATAAGGCATGCCGGTTAGGGTTGAGGCCCTCGATCACTTCGTGATTAACGTCGCCGACGTCGCGATAACTGCCGAGTGGTATCGCAAGATCCTCGGCATGGAAGTCAAGGTGTTCGACCCCGGCGGCGGCAAAGCGCCGCGGACGTCGCTTCAGTTTGGTAACCAGAAGATCAACGTCCGGCGGCGCGACGCCGACAAGGTGGAGTGGTTCACCGCCGACCATCCAACCGCCGGCAGCGAGGATCTGTGCTTCCTCACCTCCGCCACGCCCGACGAGGTGGTGGCGCATTTGCAGGCACATGGCGTCGCGATCGAGGAAGGCCCGGGTCCCAGGAAGGGCGCCCACGGCACGTTGCGCTCAGTCTATTGCCGGGATCCAGACGGCAGCCTGATCGAGATTTCGTCGTACGAGGAATAGAAGGCGCACGCCGTCCCCTCCCCGATTTGCGCCCCGCGCCATCCGATGGGTGCGGCGCCGGATCAGAACGACCCCAGCGCCACCGGCCTGAATGCCTGCAACAGCTGCTGATCGAGCTTGCCGCCCATGCCTTCCATCATCGTGAACGCACGCGAGTGGGTGAACGGCATGCGATAGGCGCGCTTCTCCACCAGGGCGGCGTAGATGTCGACGATGGTCGTCAGCCGCACGATGTCGCTGATCTGGTTCGACGACAGCCCGTTCGGATAGCCCGAGCCATCGAGGAATTCGTGGTGATGCAGCACGACGTCGAGCATCTCCGGCGGGAAGCCGCCTTGCGCTGCGAGCGCGTCATAGCCGCGGCGCGGATGCTGGCGGACCTCGGCCATCTCCTCGTCCGTGAGCTTGCCGGGCTTGTCGAGCAGCACGGAGGGAACGAAGGCCTTGCCGACATCGTGCAGCAGGGCGGCACGGGTCAGCCGGCGCTGATCATCCTCGCGCATGCCGAGATGCTGCGCGAAGGACACCGCAAAACCGGTGACGAACAGGCAGTGGCGATAGCTGCCGGCATGGTGGCAGCCCACCGTGGTGAGCCATTCGCGCAGCGAGGAATGCTTGATCGCTTTCAGGATCTTGCTCTCGGCGGCGATGACGTCGTCGAACGTCAGGGGCACGCCGAGCGGCAGCTTCTCGAACATCTTCTTCAGCACCGCATGCGCCGCCTCGACGCCGCGGTTGAGCGTCTTGCCGCGATCGGTCGCGTCATAGGTCGCAGTATCGGGGAATGCGGCGCGGATGCGCTGCAGAATCGCGTCGGGCTGCAGCGGTCGCGAGATGGTGTCGGTGGCCCCCAACGCCCAGGCCTGCATGGTGCCGTGATGCAGGGCATCGGCCAGCACGAACAGCCGCGGCATCGCGCGATAGGCGTCGCCGCGCAGCTTGTTGCGCACCCGCTGCACGCTTTCGGGCGCGCGCAGATTGATGTCGACCACGAGGCCGGAGAGATCGCGCGACGGCTGCTCAGGGATTTCCTGCGTCGTCACCGTCGAGACATCGCCGATTGCCTTCAAAATGCTGGCGAGTTCGGTGCTCGCATCGCTCCGGTCGGAGGCGAGAAGAAGCCGGCGTTTGGCGGCGGATTTGGCTGGCGCGTTCATGGCTTCCCCAACAGCACGGGACTGTATTGGGCGTCAGCCTAAGCCGGATCAGGTTCTCCCGCCCTTAAGAGGCGTGCTCAAGGGAACCCTGCGAAATCGGGTCCAATTTGAGGGATTTTTGCCGGACCGACGGTTCCCGACGAAGATGTCGAAAACAACCCCATGCACAGTAGCCGGGCCTCCCATTCCCGTCAGAGAACGACGAGAATAATCTGGACGTGATGAGGATAGGCCCTATATTCTCCTCATATCGTGCAGAGAAAATGACCTATATCCACGACAGACCCGACTGGCCCAGGTTTCAGTGGCGCGCGGACAAGCTCGCGGCACGACTGGCCGAGGTGCGACACAAGCAGGGCCGCCTGCTCGGACGGATGGAAAATCTCGGCTTCAAACTGAAGGCCGAGGCCTCGCTCCAGGCGCTCACCGAGGATGTTGTCAAATCCAGCGAGATCGAAGATGAGATCCTCGATCGCAATCAGGTCCGGTCATCGATCGCACATCGGCTCGGCATCGATATCGGCGCGCTCGCACCCGTCGATAGACATGTCGAGGGCACCGTCGACATGACGCTCGACGCCACCCAGAATTACGATCAACCCGTCACCGCCGAGCGCTTGTTCGGCTGGCATGCCGCGCTCTTCCCGACAGGCCGGAACGGCATATTGAAGATCGTTGTCGGCGGATGGCGCACCGAACAATCGGGGGCCATCCAGGTTGTCTCCGGCCCAGCCGGCCGCGAGCACATTCATTTCGAAGCGCCGGCTGCCAAGCGGCTCGACCATGAGATGAGCGCATTCCTTGACTGGTTCAATACCGATCGGGACTCAGACCCTGTCATCAAAGCCGCGATTGCGCATGTCTGGTTCGTGAGCATCCATCCGTTCGAGGACGGCAACGGCCGCATTGCGCGCGCGATCGCTGATCTGGCGCTGGCGCGTTCAGTGCAAAGCAAGCAGCGTTTCTACAGCATGTCAGACCAAATCCGGAAAGAGCGAAACGCCTATTACGGCATCCTCGAAAAAACCCAGCGTGGCACGCTCGATATCACCGACTGGCTGCAATGGTTCCTCGACTGTCTCGATCGCGCATTCGACGGCGCCGAGATGATCATCGGCAACGTGCTGGACAAGGCGAGGTTCTGGGAGCGCCACGGCGCGAGCTCTCTCAACGATCGGCAGCGACGCATGTTGAACCGCCTGCTCCATGGCTTCGAAGGAAAGCTTACGTCGTCCAAATGGGCAAAGATCGTCAAGGTTTCGCAAGCGACGGCTGCGCGCGACATCGAGGACCTGATCGAGAAGGGCATCCTGCAAAAGGACGCCGCCGGCGGCCGGAGCACGAGCTATTCGCTGGTGCCTTAGAGCAATTGTTGAGTCGCGAGGCGCCTGACGCTGCTTGAACTGGGAAGCTGCGGCGTACCTGGATGCCTTCGCGGGGCATGACAGTGAGATTGTGGAGGCAGCTCAAAAACAAATCCGCCGGAGGCTGCCCTCCGGCGGATCATCTCACCTCATAATCGCAACCGCCCTACGCCTTCATCGCTCCCTTCACGGCTTCGGCCGTAATCGGCAGCCGGCGTCCGAAAGCCGACATCACCACGCATACCGCACCACGCCCTTGCCGGCGTAGGAGCGCGTGACGCTCGAGAATTCCCCCTCGAAGGTGGCGGCGGCGGACCAGCCGTTCAGCCATTTCTTCTCGACCGCCCCCGTTACCAGCGCCGAGTCGGCCGCCATGGCCGCGCCGTTCACGACGAAGCTCGCACCAGGCAGCGTCTGGAATGTCGCGGCGATCGTGCGATCCGGATTGAAGTCGTGCGCCCAGGCGGCTCGGCCCCGCAACGTCAAGAGGCCGTCTTGCACAACGAAGGATCTATCGGTCCGCAGGCCGAGTTCGCTGCGGGTGTCGGTGACGGTCTTCGCATCGTACGCCAGAGCGAAGATGCTGCTGCCAACGATCGCCTGCTCGGCATAGTTGGGCAGATCGAACGTGGTGAACTGGCCTGCGGCATACGGAGTAAACCCAACACCGTGGGCGACGAAGCGATATCCGCCCTCGAGCCGCCCGGACCAGGCGTTGGCCTTGAACTCGGCGTGCAACTGATCGATGCCGGCAGCGGTAACGGTGCGATCGGTCGTGATATCCTGCCAGCCGTAAGCCAGCGCGGCGGTGACGTACGCCGGTCCAATCGTGTGGCGAGCGTACATTCCGACCTGGAACAGATCAGAGCGTCCGCTGCCGCCGTTGGCGACGCTGAAATTGGTGCCGCCGCCGGCCATGGCAAAGCCTGCCAGCGTGGACGGTGCGAGCAGATAATCGGCGCCGACGGCCACACCGTAAGCACGACCGGTCGCGCTGTTCGATCCGAGCGCGGAATCGCCACTCGTGGTTCGCCCCCCGCCGAAGCCGGCGCCCCAGGTGCTCCAACGGCGTTCGAAGCTGGCCGCCGGAGGCGCCTTGTTGGACATCATCGCATAGGCAGCGGACTCGCGGCCCACGTCGGCGTATTGCGAGGCGGTCGACGAGATCGCCGCTTCGCCGCGCCTGTCGGAAGGATCCGTCATCACGCCCAAAAACATCCCCATTGCGTCATATGTGCTCTGTTGCGAGCCGGTCGCCAGCTCGCCCGAGACTTGCGTCAGATCGGCCGGCGTCAGCGACCCGAATGCGGCCTGAATGCCCCCATTCGTATTGAAGTAATTCGTCAGCGCGTTGGCGACGTTCTGCTGATTGACGTTGAGGCCGCTATATTGCGTGAACCCCAGCCCGAGATTGAGATAGACATCGTTGGCGTCGTAACTCAGGCTCGACATGAAGCCCGATGGGAGATTGGTGTTGACGATCGACGCGAAGGTGCCGCTGACGCCGCCGGCAGCGTTCACAATCGTGTACTGCTTGGCCACGTAGCTACCCGGCCCGAATGAAGCGCTCACCGTGGCGCCGCCGAGCGTCGCAGTCCCCATGACATTGGTGAGATCGGCCGCCGTCGGCGAGACCTCGACAGAGTAGTGTCCGGCCGAGGTGAACGCGAGATTGCCCTGCACGGCCAGCGTGCCTATCGAGTTTCCGGGCGCCAGCGTACCGCCATTGACCGTGGTGCTGCCGACTGTTCCGGTGCCCCCGAGCGTGCCGCCGGACACGGTCACGGTCGATCCCGCGAGCGAGCCGTTCACGGCCAGCCGTCCACCCGTCACGTTGGTCACCCCGGTGAAGGCGCTGAAGTTGTTGCCGAGAATCGTGGTGCCGGCGATTTGATTGATCGTGCCGGCGCCGCTGACGGTCGGAGCGAAAGCATAACCGGCGCTGGTGTGATTGAAATTGATCGACCCGGAGCCCGCCCCGAACACGATGCTTGGGGTGGTTACCGTTCCCGGCGCGGCAGCGGCACTCGCCGCATCCGCTCCGATGTTGAGTGTGCCAACGGACCCCGCTTGCGTGGCGATGAATAAACCCGACAACGCTGTCACATTACCGCCGTTTGAGATCGACAACGATCCGGTTCCGGCGTCGCCGACATAAATGCCGCCTCCGTTGGTCAGGCTTGATCCAGATCCATCCACGGACAACGTACCGATTGCACCGACGCTTGCTCCAATCTGGGCGATGCCGCTGCCCCCAAATACGGTTGCGCCGCCGGAGATCGCCAACGATCCCGTACCCGCGCCACCGACGACAAGGTTGAGACTGTTGCTCCAGCTCGAACCGACACCATCAACTGTCACGTGGCCGACGCTGCCGGCAAACGCGCCAATAATCCCGTTAATGTCGTTGACGTTGCCCGCATTGGAAATCGCCAACGCACCGCTTCCCGCGTCGCCGATCCCGAGAAAGCCATTGGTCCAGGCGGAGCCTGTGCCGTTGACGGCCGCGCTCCCACTTGCGCCCGCGAACTGACCGAGATCACCGTTCGTGTCGTTGACAGTAGCGCCGTTCGAAACGAGAAGTGAACCCGTGCCGTATTGGCCTATGATCATGTTGCCGGTGCCTGTGGACCAACTCGAACCAGCTCCGGTCAATGTGACGCTGCCGCTGGAGTTGGCAAGGGCACCAACGGTGCCACCGACGCTGCTGACTGCGCCGCCATTCGAAATGGTCAGCGAGCCGCTGCCCGCGTAGCCGACATTGATGCCGGCGCCGGTCGTCCAGCTCGAATTCGCGCCGGTCACTGTCGTCACGCCGGTCCCGCCCGCCGCGACGCCTAGATATCCGTCGCCCGAAATGACGACGGCGCCGTTCGAAATTGTTACCGAGCCGTTGCCACCAACGCCGACGAAGAGGAACCCAGGAGAGGTCCACGAAGACCCCGCGCCGTCCACAGTCATGGTGCCGCTCGTGCCTGCAGCCTGGCCCAAAATGCCGCTGCCATTGCTGCTGCTGAGCGCGCCGCCGTTGGAAACCAGAAGTGAGCCGTTGCCGTGTGCGCCAATGATCAAATCGAAAACGCCGAAGGACCAGCTTGAACCGGCCCCCGTCACCGTGACCGCGCCGCTAGCGCCAGCAAGGTTACCGATCGCACCGCCGCTGCTGACGAGCGATGAGTTGTTCGATAGTGTAAGAGTGCCGGTGCCCGAAAAGCCAACGTTGGCAAGCCCCGTCGTCGACATTCCCGAGTGGCCATCGAGGATGACGGTGCCGGTGCCGCCCGCGACACCGATGAGGAACGTGGCGGTCGTTACCTGGCCCTGGTTCGAAAGCGTCAGCGTGCCAGTACCCTGGGTGCCAACGACTAGGCTCGAAGTATTGCTCCAAGTTGAGCCCAGGCCATCTACTGTCACCGTGCCGACGCCCCCGGTATTCTGGCCGATGATCCCGTTTGCGTCGCTGACCACGCCGCCGTTCGAGATCTGAAGCGCGCCGGTTCCGTAATTTCCCACGATCACCTGATTGCCGACGCCCGCAGTGGTCAAGGTCGACCCCGCGCCCGTCACCGCGAGCGTACCATTCGAGCCGGCAAGATCGCCGACCGAAGCACCAATGCTGCTGACCGCGCCGCCGTTCGAAACCGTCAGCACGCCGGTGCCGGCGTTGCCGATGCTAAGACCCAGACTGTTGACCCAATCGGATCCTGCGCCATCGACCGTCACCGTGCCGTTGGAGAACGACTGGTTGCCGATGATTCCGGACGTCCCGTTGAGCGCGCCGCCGTTGGAAATCAGGAGAGACGCGGCGCTGAGATCAGCGACCGTCAGAAAGCCGCTGGTCGCGGAGAACGTGTTGATGACGGTGGCATTTGGCGTGACCGTATCAATGACGACGGTCGACGCCCCCGTTGGAATTGCGTTCGGGCTCCAGTTGCCGGCCGTGAACCAGCTGGTGGAACTCGTTCCATTCCATGTTTGGGCTTGCGCCGACGAAGACAGCGGCATTCCGGCAAGGGCGGTGCCGGTCAGCAGCAATGCGGCATAGCCACGCGCTCGGACGGATTTCGGGGCGCGGTGGCTTGCGTGCGACTTCGTCATGACGAATAACTTTCAAATTGATCCCGGTGCGGAGCAGTCGGGAGGACTTCGCTCACGCGGGGCGATTGACAGGTTTGGCTGCGGGGGCCGCGGACCGCCGGGGTTGCGGCCGGACAGCTATCGATCGGTTCAGGGAGAAACTCCGGCCTCCGACCCCGCCTTCGTCATTGCGGCATCACGCCCCGGAAGCCCGAGATGCCGGGCTTCCGTGTCCAGATCGCGTTGAGGTGTGACGTTCATCGGGATCCCAAATCCTCCGTCGAGAGCAGCAGATGGGAAATACTACCGGGTCGACTTTGCTCGGCGCTTGGGCTGGATGCCGCGATGATTTGGGCTAGACGGCAGAAGCGGCAGTCGAAATGCCGCCGTTGCAGATCGGCAACTGTCGTATCGCGCGCCGCGTCCGCCTCGCGCGTCACAGCAAACGCGCTCACTGCGCTGATTTGCGGCTTGATGCGACGGAGGCGCGAATATCGGATGGCGTCGCGCCAAAGCGCCGTCGGAACGCGTGATTGAAATATGACAGATCCCCAAAGCCCGATTCAAAGGCGATGGTGCTTATCATGTGGCCGGCAAAGCGCGGATCCACGAGGCAGCGATGGGCGCGCTCCAGGCGACCACTCAACACGAAGTCCGTGAATGTCTGTTCCTCGCCTTCAAATAGCGTTCGAATGTAGCGCGGCGAAATCCCGTGCCGTGCGGCAAGGGTTTCGATCGACAGATCCCGCCGCGTCAGATTGGCAAGAATATCGGACTTGAGAGCGAGAAGCCTCGCGACCCTGATGCCGCGCCCCTTGGCCAGTTCGGCGGTGTCCCGCCTTGCGCCAAGCGCCATCGCCACGAGATCCTGCACATGCGAACCAGCGGCTGCCTTCAATTCCAGGGACATCTGGCTGAATTCGTTTTGGAGTATTTTGACGTAGCCGACCAAAAGCCGCATCGCGTCGTTGCCGCGCGGAATAAGCTGCATCAGGGCGTCGTCAATATTGGCGACGGCCTGCGTCAGAGCGGTTCGTGGCACGGCGATGGTAAGAAAGTCGATCGGCGTGTCGTACGACGCGCCTCCGGGCGAATCGTTCGACCACAGAACGCCTTCGTGCGCCTGGAACGCGACATCTCTCTTTCCCTGATGCGTTGCGCACTTTCCGCTGAGCAAAATGCCGAGGACGAGGTCGTCGCTGCCGTCGGCGGCGAGCGCCCGTGTCCTGGTAATCCGGTTGGGAGAACTGGAGACCGACGCAATGGTCAGGTTCGGCAGCGCATAGATGTCCGCTTCGCTGCGAAACGGCTCGCTCCCGACGGACTCCATATCCATCTTGACGACGTTGCGGCCGAAGACTTCTCGCCAGATCGAAAGTCTATCCTTCTCAGGCAACTCATCGGTCGAAAACCGGAAAAATCCGTCATTCTCTTGCACAGCAACGCTCCGACCGCCTGGTCGGCGACATCGGGCACAGTATCGAGAACAGGCGGGCTATCGCTTGGGCTGAACGGCACGGCTTCTTGGGCTGTGAGGAACAGGGACGAACCGGACTGCTGCGGCCTATCCGTCTAAATCGCGGCAGGCCGCAGCCCTGATATCGGACGGGGTAGCGCCATATCGCTGGCGAAAGCGGTGATTGAAGTAGGAAAGATCGCCAAAACCGGCCTCGAATGCGATGGTGCTGATCTGGCGATCACGGTGTGTCGGACTGATGAGAAGCGCATGAGCGCGGGCCAACCGTTGGCCCAGCACGAAATCCGTAAACGTCGTCTCCTCGCTCTGGAACAGCGAGCGGACATAGCGCGGAGAAACGCCATGGCGCGCGGCGAGCGCGTCAATGGAGAGCCAGCGCGACGTAATATTGGCGGCCGCATCCGCCTTGATGGCATGAAGGCGCGCCATTCGTACCCCCCGCCCTTTCGCGATCTCGGCAGCGTCCCGGGTCGCCCCGAGAGCCAGAGCGACCAGGTCATGGACGTGGTCCGCGGTTGCTCGCTGCAGAGTTGGAGGAGATCGCGTCAGCTCGCCGGTCACGAGGTGCAGATAGGATGTCAGCAGGCGCAATGCCGGGTTGTTCACCGAGAGCGGCCGAATGGTGAAAGGGTCGGCATTCGCAAGCTGCGACGAAAGCCTTTTTCGTTCGAAACGAAGGTTGATGAGCTGCGTGCGCGAATGTCCGGCAAAGCTCCCCACCTCGTCATTCCTCGTCAGGATCGCTTGGCCATTGCCTATGGTCTCTTCTCTGCCAAGTTGCCTCGCCGTACCGACGCCTTTCTCCAGAATGACGAGGACGAGATCATCGTTGTCGATCAATTCACTGGTGAGGCGATTTTGCATAGGGGAGAGCGATCCCGAGGCGATGCCAAGACCCGGTAAGGCCTGCAACGTCATGTCGACATGAAAATCCATGCCGGGCTCGGGCTCTATCTCGATTTTCAGGAGTCGGCGCCCGAATGTCTCGCGAAAAATCTCTAGGCGCTCGGCCGGCAGCAAGGTTTCCGTATCAATTCGCAGACTATCCATTGCGCAATTCCAAGGACCACTCCACTCGCTCAGATCGTTAAAATGCAAGTAGCACGCCAACCGTTACCAAATCTCCGGGCGGCGCAACTCCGCGTAGGCCGAGCTAATGAAGTTGTCGAGTGGTTGCACGGGCTCGCAATCATCGACACCGACATTCGCTCTTGGATGAGCATATCGCAGTCATCGCGAAGCGCGGCGCGGGAAGCTCATGACATGGAGCGGAGCACTGGTCGACAGCCAGATTGTTGAGCGGTGAACTGCAAAAGAGTCCGCCGGAGGCTGCCCTCCGGCGGATCATCTCACCTCATAATCGCAACCGTCTTACGCCTTCATCGCCCCCTTCACGGCTTCGGCCGTGATCGGCAGCGCCCGGACGCGGGCGCCGCTGGCGTTGAAGATGGCGTTGCCGATGGCGGGCGCCACCACCGTCACCGCGGGCTCGCCGACACCGGTGGCCTTCTCGCCATTGGCGATCACGGCGACCGCGACCTCCGGCACCTGACTCATGCGCAAGGGCGTATAGCCATCGAAGTTGGTCTGTTCGATGCCACCGTCCTTGAGCGTCGCCTTCTCGTACAGCGCCAGCGACAGGCCCCACAGCGCCGCGCCCTCAACCTGGGCACGGATGTTGTCGGGATGCACCTGCGTGCCGACATCGGTTGCGACCGTGAGCTTCTTGACGGTCACTTCGCCAGACGGCGCCACCGCGACATGCGCGACGCAAGCGGTCCAGCTTGCGGTCGCGCGCTCCTGCGACGACACGCAGGCCACGCCCATGCCTTCTCCCTTGGGGAGTTCCTTGGTGCCGTAGCCGGCAAGCCCCATCGCCGCGAGCAGCGTGTTGCGCAGCCGCTGCGCGCCGCCATCGTTCTTGCCGGCGCCGTCGAGCAGCGAGATGCGGTATTGCGCCGGATCCTTGCCGGTCGCAGCCGCGATCTCATCGATCATGCTTTCGACCGCCCAGAAGGTCCAACCCGGCGCCACCGAGCGGAGCTGACCCGACGGGGTGGCGTTGTGCGCCATCTCGTTCTTGATCGCCCGCACGTGATGGTTGGGCACCGTGTAGAAGAAGTCCGACCCGTTCACCGTGAAGGCATCAAGCGGACCCTTCTTGTCGACCGAGGGCGTGAGGAAATCAGGGATTCCCCAGCGCTGCGTCGGCCAGGCCGAGACCACGTCGTGGCTGAGCGCGACGAGCTTGCCATCGCCGTCCACGCCGGCCTTCACTTTCTGGTAGGTGAGCGGACGCGAGAAATCCATCGTCATGTCGTTCTCGCGCGTGTAGATCACCTTCACCGGCTTACCCACGGCCTTGGCCGCCTGCACCGCCGGCACCATCATGTCGGCGTCGAGCCTGCGGCCGAAGCCGCCGCCGAGCCACATCTGGTGCATCACCACGAATTTTGGATCGATCCCGGCAGCACCGGCCGCGATCGCGCCGGAGCGCGTCGCGAACTGGTTGCCGGAATAGATGTGCAGGATGTCGCCCTTGAACTCCGCGGTGGCGTTCATCGGCTCCATCGGCGCGTGGATGTTGATGCTGGTGGTGTATTCCGCCTCCAGCACCTTGGCCGCCGTGCCAAGGGCTGCTGCAGGATCGCCGTCCTTGACGAAGAACTGGCCGGAATCGTCGAGCCCTTGAAGCCGCTTGGCCTCGGCGTACAGCGACTCGCTCGACACCTTCGCATTCGGACCGCCGTCATAGCTGACCTTCAGCGCCGCGGCAGCCTTCTTGGCGTTGGCGTAGGTGTTGGCGACCGCAACCACCCAGCCCGTCGTCGTCTGGGTCTTGTCGTCGAGGGTGACGGCCTTGATGAAGCCCGGCACCTTCTTCGCGTTGCTGTCGTCGACCGACTTCACCGTAGCGCCATAGCGCACCGGCGGCGTCACCACCGCGCCATAGGCCATGCCCGGAATCATCACGTCGATGCCGTATTTGGCCGTGCCGTTGGTCTTGGAGGGGATGTCGAGCTGCGGCACCGACACACCGATCATGATGTATTGATCCGGCGTCTTCAGCTTGATCGCCTTCAGCTCGTCCGGCGTGAAGGCTTTTGTCGCCTTGCCGCTCTTCACGATATCAGCGAACGACATCTGCTTCTTCGACTTCGGATGCGAGATCATGGAGTCGCGCACCACGAGCTCCGAAGCCGGCACGCCCATGGACGCAGCCGCACCTTCCGTCAACGCCATGCGTCCGGCGGCGCCCGCCCGGCTCATCGCGTCAAAGTTCATCATGGTCGACCAGCTGCCGCCGGTGATCTGCGCCCCCAGCACGGGGTCGTTGAATTTCGGATCGTTGGAGGCGAGGTTGACCCGCATGTCGCTCCACTTCGCGCCCAGCTCCTCGCAGACGATCTGCGCCATGGTGGAGGCGATGTGCTGGCCCATGTCGGCCTTGCCGCAGGTCACAGTGACCAGGCCATCCGGCGAGATCGCGTACCAGACGCTCGGCTCGAAATTGGCGGGAGCCGCAGCGAGCGCTTCGCCGATACCGGGCACGCCGGCATAGCCAAGCACGAGACCGGTGGCGGCGGTCCCGACCAGGAAGGAGCGGCGGCTGAGATCTGATGTCTCGGATGTGACGTTTTTCACGTGTTGATTCATGTGGGCCTCCGCTCGTTGCCGGCGGCGGATGCGGTGCGCATCTCGGTGGCGGCGCGCATGATTGCCTTCTGGATCCGCGAATAGGTCATGCAACGACAGAGATTGCCGTCCATATGGGCCACGACCTCTTCCTTGGTCGGATTGGAATTCTTCGCCAGCAGCGAAGCTGCCTGCATGATCTGCCCGGACTGGCAGTAGCCGCATTGCGGCACCTGCTCGGCAATCCACGCCTTCTGCAAGGGATGATCACCCTTGGCGGAGAGACCTTCGATGGTGGTGATCTTCTTGCCGGCGACATCGCCGACCATGGTCTGGCACGACCGCACGGCTTCGCCGTTGACGTGCACGGTGCAGGCACCGCACAGGCCGGCACCGCAGCCGAATTTCGTGCCGGTCATCTGCAATTGTTCGCGGATGGCCCAAAGGAGCGGCGTGTCGTTTGCCGCATCCACGGACATGCTCCGCCCGTTGATGGTGAGCGTTGGCATAGGCGTCTTCCCCTGCCGGTGCATGAAGCCGCTTACGGCGGCAACTTGTGTAGCGGACGCCCACCGGGTCGGCGGCCGCCTTGCGCGAAGAATGATCGCGTTCGCGCGCAGAGGCAAATGCAATTTGGAATCGGTCGAAACAAACGCGGTGGCGGTATGTTGTGCGTTGCGTCAAGTGCGCTGATGCTAGCGACTAGACACAACAAGCACACGCTGAGCACGCATGCTATCGCGTCTGGGCAGTTTCTTGCAGGTAACCAAGGGAGCTAGTGTGCAACTGCGGACGCGGACGCGGACGTTCCCTTCTCCCCTTGTGGGAGAAGTTGGCGCGAAGCGCCGGATGAGGGGTATCTCTCCGCTCGACGTCGGCGATGTGGCATGGGCAGATCGATGCACTCGCGAAGGACCACAAGCTTGTGCTGTGGGACATGCGCGGCCACGGACAGTCCGATTATCCCGACGATCCCAAAGCCTATAGCGAGCCGCTCACGGTCGGCGACATCGCGGCGATCCTCGATGCGATCGGCGTCAAGCGCGCCATCATCGGCGGGCTGTCGCTCGGCGGCTACATGTCGCTGGCGTTCTATCGCGCCCATCCAGCGCGCACGCGGGCGCTGCTGATCATCGACACCGGCCCCGGCTTCAAGAAAGATGATGCACGCGAGGCCTGGAATGCGCGCGCACTCGCCACCGCCGACAAGCTCGATCGTGAAGGCCTCGACGTGTTGAAGGCGGCGACGCGCGAGCGCGCCACCGCCAGCCATCGCAACGCCAACGGCCTGGCACTGGCCGCGCGCGGCATGCTGACCCAGCGCGACGCCAAGGTGATGGAGCTGCTGCCACACATCAAGGTGCCGTCGCTGATCGTGGTCGGCGCCGACGACACGCCGTTCCTGGCGGCGTCCGACTACATGGCGGCCAAGATCCCCGGCGCACAAAAGGTCGTGATCCCCGCGGCCGGGCACGCCGTCAACATCGATCAGCCCAAGGCTTTTGTTGACGCCGTGGCGCCTTTCCTGAAGAACTTGCCGGAATAGGCGGCGAGATGAGGATCACGGCAATGAAGCGGGCAATGTTGGCTGCGGGCGCAGCGCTTCTCTCAATGGCAGCGTCCGTGCAGGCCGAGCCGTTCGGAACGGTGCCGCTGCGCCATCCCTTCGTCGAGACCTTGTCGAACAACACGCCCTTGGCGTTCGGGATGGATGCGGAGCAGACCGCGCACGCCCTCGGACAGCGCTTGCAATACGTCAAGGGACGCCCCGGCAACGAGATCTATCTCGCGCTACGCGACATCGGCGGCAGTGGATTGGTGCCGTACCGCCACCGCCTGTTCCTGCAATTCCGTCATGGACGGCTGGCAGGATGGAAGGAGGATTACGGCGAGAACTGGATGTGGGAGTGAGGTGAGAGCGACCTCCCAGATCGATAAGCAAGAAGGACAACCCGCGTGGGACAAGACATCAAACTGACGGCGTCGGACAATTTCCAGCTCGGCGCCTATCGCGCCGACCCCTCGGGCGCGCCGAAGGGCGCGGTGGTGGTGATCCAGGAGATTTTTGGCGTCAATCATCACATCCGTTCGGTCTGCGACCGCCTCGCGGACGAAGGTTATGTCGCGATCGCGCCGTCGATCTTCGACCGCACTTCGCCGGGCTTCCAGTCGGGCTATACGCCCGACGAGATCGCCGAGGCGCGCAAGTTCGTCGCCAATCCCGATTGGGACGCGATGCTGCGCGACACCCAGGCTGCGATCGATGCGGTGAAGGGTGTCGGCCCGGTCGGCATCATCGGCTTCTGCCTCGGCGGCAGCGTCGCCTTTGTCGCGGCGACGCGGCTTTCAGGCCTGAAGGCCGCGATCGGCTATTACGGCGGCGCGGTCGTGCGCTTTGCAGATGAGAAACCGAAGGTGCCGACGCAGCTGCATTTCGGCGAGAAGGACGCCGGCATTCCGCTGACCGACGTCGAGACCGTCAAGGCGAAGCGGCCTGATGTCGAGGTCTTCATCTATCCCGGCGCGCAGCACGGCTTCCATTGCGACGAGCGGCCGAGCTACGACAAGGCCGGCTCCGAGACCGCCTGGCCGCGCAGCCTGGACTTTTTCGCGAAACATTTGAAGTAGCCTCCGTCAGAGCAGGAATCGGGTGGCTGCACCACGACGCGCGGCGATAGAGCTGGCTGATCAAGCCAGTTCACGCCGGGAGAGCGTCATGCAGCAGGCCAATACAAACATCATCATCCGCAATCCGTTCGGCACTATGGACGTGCCGGATCCCAGCGATTCCGACGTCATGGATTATGCCGCGACCGCCCGGCTTGCCGGCGATGCCGCCGACGGCAATGCGGCCCATTGGGCATCCATTCCCGCAATCTCCGACCCGCTCGAAGGCACCTGGGCGAGCCGCTGGAATGGCGGCGCCGATCCGACCATTGCCGGCGATACGCCGGAGACATGGAAGCAGGGCCGTGCGGAGGTCCGTGTCGTGGGCGAGCGGATCTACCTGCGGTTTGATTGGGACAATGGCCGCCGGCACGGACTGATCGATGCTATTCGCGAGAGCGGCCATCGTCTGGTCGGGAAATACATCAACCTGACCAATCCCGCGATCATGCGGCCATGGATTGGTCTTGTGGTCGATGACGCGCGCATCGACGGCTGCTTTCCGAACGGGCGGCTCGATTTTCGGAGATAATCTCCGCCGTCATTCCGGGGCGCGCGTAGCGCGAGCCCGGAATCTCGAGATTCCCCGGTGCGCAATTGCGCACCTGAGGTCTGGTGCTAGCGCACCACCCCGGAATGACGAAGTACGTTGTACTTCGTCAGAACCAGCGTTCGCCGACGAACACGGTGTCGCCGGGGCTGACGGGCGTGCCGAGCGGCACGACGGCGCGCATGGCGCCGCCGGCTTCGGCATGCGTGACGGTCACAACGTCGCGCTTGGCGCGCGGCGAGAAACCACCGGCGATTGCGACCGCGCTCTCGACCGTCATGTTGGGCACGTAAGGATATTGGCCGGGCGCTGCGACCTCGCCGAGGATGAAGAACGGGCGGTAGGACTCGATCTCCACGGCAACCGACGGCTCGCGGATGTAGCCGTTGCGCAGACGCGCGCCGATTTCACCGGCGAGACCGGCCGTGGTGCGGCCGCGCGCCGGCACCGCGCCGATCAGCGGCATGGTGATGGAGCCGCCGGCATCGATGGCGTAGCTGTTGGTGAGACCTTCCTGCCCGTAAACCACGACGCGCAGCTTGTCGCCGGCATCGAGGTGATAGGAGGCGTCGTAGCGCACGGGTGCGGCCACCATTGGCGCGGCATAGGCGACCGGCACGGGCGCGGTGCCTGCGGCAAAGGAATTGGTGAGCGCATCAATGGCACCGCCGCCGTTGGCAACGACGACCGCATGCGGAGCGCTATAGGGCTGGCCATAGGCCATCGTGTCCAGATCGGGACGGGGCTGCACGTAGGCGACGGGGCCGGCAGTCTGCATGCAGCCGCCCAGGGTCAGCGCGGCGGACGCTGCCAAGATCGACCATCGAAACGCGCGCGCAACCGGCACCGGAGCCATCCCCGAAAACGAGACAGCTCCAGTGATGCACCGGTTATGGTTAATAAAAGGTTGAGCGGGGCTGCGGCGCGACGATGCAAGCAACGAGCACGGTGCGCTCCCTCTCCCGCTAGGGGTGGGGAGAGGGTGCTTCCGCAAAGGGACACTCCCCAAGAGGAGAGAACCCTCACCCGGCGCTACGCGCCGACCTCTCCCGCAAGCGGGAGAGGTGCACCAACTTCGTGGCGCGCTTACGCGCTCACACCCACGCCGATGGGACACGACACGCCGGTGCCGCCGAGGCCACAATAGCCGGCGGGATTCTTCGCCAGATATTGCTGATGATAGTCCTCGGCGAAATAGAATTCGCCGGCCGGCGCGATCTCGGTGGTGATGGCGCCGAGCCCCTTTGCAGCAAGCGCCTTCTGATAGAGCGCCTTCGACTCGAAGGCCGCTTTCTTCTGCGCGTCGGAGTACGTGTAGATCGCGCTTCGGTACTGCGTGCCGACGTCGTTGCCCTGGCGCATGCCCTGCGTCGGGTTGTGGTTCTCCCAGAACGTCTTCAGGAGCTTCTCGTAGGAAATCTTCTTCGGATCGAACACGACCAGCACCACTTCGGTGTGGCCGGTACGCCCCGAACAGGTCTCTTCATAGGTCGGGTTCGGCGTGTGACCGCCGGCGTAGCCGACAGCAGTCGCATGGATGCCGTCGCCGAGCTCCCAGAACTTGCGCTCGGCGCCCCAGAAGCAGCCGAGCCCGAACACGGCCTGCTCGAGGCCAGCGGGATAAGGCGGGGCGAGCTTCGCGCCGTTGACGAAATGGATGCTCGCGGTCGGAATCGGTCGCGCACGGCCGGGCAGCGCGTCGGCTGCGCTCGGCAGTGCGGTGGTCTTGCGCATGAACAGCATGATCGGATCTCCGAGAAACGAGCTGTCGCGCGCCTGAGCCAGGTGCTCAGGCGACGTGCTCGCGATCGAGTGGGAATATAGGTCTTTACGCAGGAAGGGGCAGGCTTGTTACAGCGCCCTCGCTTGCAACTCAGTCCCGGGAGTAGCCGATCAGCGGCTTGCGCGGACGGAACAGGATCATCAGCAAAATGCCGAGGAGGCCGAGGACGGCGAAAACCGGCTGGTCCAGCACCAGGCGGATCACCGAGGTCCAGAGCCAGGGCGCCTTGGCCTCGACCCAGGCGCGGAATGCGGACTGGCTGGCCTGGTGGATGTCGTTCCAGAACTGGCCGAACCGGGTGAAGCGCAGGGTCTGGTCGGCTACCCAGCGGGCGCCGTCATAGACCATGAAGAAGAACCCGCCGGCCAGCAGCAACAGCCCAATCAGTCGGAAAAAGCCGCGGATCATGCCCTACCCTCTATGGCCATCCGATCGGACGACCCCTGGAGATGCCGTCAGCCAATAGCCGGGAGACGGCAGAAATTCAACCTCATCAGGGCGTTACGGCCCCCTGGCGCGCTCCGGGGCCCTGCTTTTCCAGTCCCTAAAGCGTTGACGGTGCCAAAGACCCCCTCTATAAGGGCGCCAACTGGCGGTGGGCGCAATCCTGCCGCCGCTGTTCTTTGAGCAGTTGCAGGCTCTTTTGAGCCTCAGAGATGGCCGCAAGGCTTATCGCTCATGTTCCGGGAACGGCCAGCAACCGAACACCCTAAATCCGAGCGTCGATTCCGCGGTCAAGCTGCCGGCGCTACCCGACTAAGACGCGACCGGTACCCGCAAAGGACATTGAGACCATGGCCAACACTACCTCCGCCAAGAAAGCGACGCGCAAGATCGCCCGCCGCACCGCCGTCAACAAGTCGCGCCGCACCCAGATGCGCGGTGCTGTGCGTAACGTCGAAGAAGCCATTGCGACCGGCGATCGCGCCGCCGCCGTCAAGGCGCTGGCCAATGCCGAGCCCGCGCTGATGCGCGCCGCCCAGCGCAACATCATTCACAAGAACAACGCCAGCCGCAAAGTCTCGCGCCTCACCGCGCAGATCGCCAAGCTCGCCAAGTAAATTCGCGACGTAAGTTCGTCAACGCGACCTGATCGTCTCGTTCGATCGGTTGAAGCGTGCATCGCCTTCGCCAATCAGCCCGGCTTCGCGCCGGGCTTTTTGCTGTCTGTCACAATTCACCCTCGCGGTCTTTGGGCGACCGGTCTTCCGTCGGCAGACTTTCGTCGTGTCCGCGAAGCGGCGTTCCGTAACTCTACCTGCCGTTGTTTTTGCAACAGCGGAAACCTTCACTGCGCTGCGCTGCGAAAAACCCCTGCGGGGCGGGCGCAAGTTGCATTCTCGCGCGCGCGGGTTCTGCACACCGTAGTTCACCGGAAGACGTTTCGCTGTGGAGTTACCCTGCGAAACGAGACTCAAAAAACGATGTCTCGCTAATCACTTATCGACATAGCGGCGACAAGCATTTGGAAAATTCGCGCGCACGGCACGCGCGTGACGCTTTTGTAAAAAATTTTTGGCGGTGGCGGGGAATTGTCACATGACGCGCGCGGTTTTCGAATCTGTGCACGAATCCAGAAACTTGCTCCGAAGCCTGTGAACAACTCCTGCGCGGCGTTAACGCTGGTCAAGTTTTTTGATGCCTCAAGTGTGAATCAATTTCGTTGCGAGTCTTTCCGCTTAGTGTATTCCTTAAGTCGTTCGCGGCGCCCACGATCTTGAGACCAGCGCGGTATCGGAAACGGGGCGAGCGTGCAAATCGGCGGCGGTGTGCACGTGGGCGACGCTTCAACAAGCGATTGTCGGATCAAAACCCATAGCAATGTGGGAACGGTAGCTCTTTGTCTGAATGTCTCCAAGCGGGATTTTTCTTATCTCGCTCGCGCCCAGGACGTCATGAGGCTACCCCGACACACGTGATGGCGTAGCCGAGCGGACGAACAGTGCAGACGGGCGGGACATCAGCGACTTCGGTGGCAGTTGTCTTCTAGGACACGCAGGACCTTGTCGTGAGCAATCACGGCAGGACGGGGAGGTATCATGTTTTACAGACTCAACGCGGTATTGAAGCAAATCTCTTTTTCGAACGATGCCGTTCCGGACCTGTCGGACTTCCAACCTCCCGCGTGTGACGACGCGCCGAGTATGCGCTGACCTCGCGACTCCTCCATCTCTGACATCGCTGATCTGACCGCGGCGTTCGCGCCGAATGGTCGAGCTATGTCCGCAGATGGACTCGCTTGAGGTCGCGCCATTGCAGAAACCCTGATGGCAGGAACTCTGCATGGCGCCCACCACGCAACCTTATCTCTCAAGAAAAGTTCTCAAATG